>CAZQKI010000069.1:0-20707 GCA_964592855.1 uncultured Lentisphaerales bacterium | reverse complement strand
TTCACCGACAGCGAGAAGGCCAAGGGCCACCTCGCCGCCGGCGCCAAGAAGGTCATCATTTCGGCGCCTGGCAAGGGCGAAGTCAAGACGATCGTCATGGGCGTGAACGAGAACGAATACGATGCCGCGAAGCACGACATCGTGTCGAACGCATCCTGCACGACCAACTGCCTGGCTCCCGTCGTCTACACGCTGCTCAAGGAAGGCATCGGCATCGAAACCGGCTTGATGACCACGATCCACAGCTACACCGCGACGCAAAAGACCGTTGACGGCCCCTCCAAGAAGGATTGGCGCGGCGGCCGCGCGGCGGCGCTCAACATCATCCCCTCGACCACCGGCGCCGCCAAGGCCGTCGGCGAGGTGCTCCCCGTCACCAAGGGCAAGCTCACCGGCATGTCGTTCCGCGTTCCCACGGCAGACGTCTCGGTGGTCGACCTGACCTTCCGCGCCTTGCGCGACACCTCGATCGAGGAGATCGACGCGCTGCTGAAGAAGGCCTCGGGGAGCTACCTCAAGGGCATTCTCGGATTCACCAACGAAGAGCTCGTCTCGACCGACTTCATCCACGACGACCGCTCGTCGATCTACGACTCCCTCGCCACCTGCCAGAACAACCTGAAGGGCGAGAAGCGCTTCTTCAAGATCGTCTCCTGGTACGACAATGAATGGGGCTATTCCAACCGTGTCGTCGACCTGGTGCGCTTCATGAGCAAGAAGAGCTGCGGCTGCTGCTGCGGTTGCAAGTAACACCGGACAGGGGGCGCGCAAGCGCCTCGTGAATGGAAACGAGTCGGGCGGAGATCGCAAGATCTCCGCCCGTTTTGTTGAGACGCGGGCCGTCCAATGCCCGTCGGAAGACGCGGGGGGTTAGCGCCCCCCTAGATCCGCGAGCGCCGCAGGACCGATTCGCTGATCGTCATGCCGTGATGAACGCCCATCGGCTGCCGCGGCCGCCACCCCTTGCGCCGCCCATAGGCCAGGATCTGATAGCCCTTGGCGAAGAACAGGAGAAAATCGAGCTGGTTGGCGACCCAGAAGAGAAATCCCGTCGTCCGGCCCTTGCTGCAATCGTGCGTATCCAGCATGTGGCGCGTGACCTGCACCCAGAAGCGGCAAAAGGTTTTTACGCCGAGGACATCGAAGCCGGTCTTCAGCAGATCGAATAGCTGCCGCTCGTCATAGCCCCCGTTCACAGCCGGGTCGTGCTGGCGGCTCACAAGTCCGGCCAGATTGAAACGCTTGCGATAATCGCCGGAAATGATCAGATACCCCGGCGTCTTGAGCACCCGGTGGCATTCTTGAATCAGGGATTCGTCACGGGCGAAATCGCCGGTAAGATGGCCGCGCGCAACCACAACGACATCGAACTGCTTGTCGTCGAAGGGAAGCTCGAAGTTCTCGCCCACCTGCAGTGCGTCCTCCCCGATCAGCGCCGTCGCGTTGCGACACTGCTCCTCCGTCCGGACCACCGTGGACCAATAGCCTCCCAAACGGCGCAGGGAGAGACTCCCGACGGGGTTGGCGAAGCCGAAATCCAGACAGGTCAACGTGCCGATGTCGATGTTGGTCAGAATGCGCTCAATGGCCTCAAGCTCCATTCGCAAAGGCCGGTCCGCACGAAAATCGGCGGTCAATCGATCAACATCAACATCGGCGGCACCTGGACTTGCATTGAGATTCATCATAGGAACATACCCATCAGTTGGAGGTTGACAGCATAGCAAGCCACCGCCCCAGCGTCAAATTTTCGAATATCAGAAGGGAATCTCGCCTGGGGCCTTCTGGATGAAGTCCTGGCATCCATCGAACGGGACGTCGCGAGCGCCCCCCTGCTCAGGGAGCGGCGGCCGCGGATCAACGCATGGAAATCTGGCCAAACTCTGGTTCTTGAAGCCGAGCTACTCGATGACGGAGGCGCGCCTCATTGGGCCGCCTCTGCCGGCTCGGTGGGTTCAACCTTCTCGGCCGGTTGGGCCGCAGAGGCCTGTTGTGGGGACAACTCAATTCCTCTGAGGCGCACTTTCATCCCCGCCGGGTTCCCGGCCTTCAGCAGTTTGAGGGTGATCGTGTGATGGCCTTCGGTCAGTTCGCCCGCTCCGAAGCTCATGCTGCCGCCCAGTCCCTGCGGCGTGCCCAGCGCCTTATCATCAACGAACAGCTGCACCTGCCCCTGATCCATCTGAGATTGGGTGGTGATGGTGACCGCGTAGCTGCCCGCCGTGGTGAGGTCCACACCGAACGCCACGCTGTCGCCCTCGCCAGCGGGTTGCCACAGCCGGTATTTCACGCCCTTGCTCTCGGCATCGGTGAGGTGCCCCTTAAGCTTGCCGATCGGCGGCAGATCGGCGACGGCAAACTTGATCTTGGAGGCATCCGCAGCCGCTGCAGCGGCTTTCTGCGCGGCGGCTTTTGCGGCCTGCGCCTTGTCGCGCGCGGTTTCCGCGTCAATTTGATCGGCGTCGCGCAGACTGAGCGAGTCCAGTGCGCCCGAACTCCCGCCTCCCTCGCGCAGCGCCGCGAGCGTGTAGGTCACCGTGTTCTCGCCGGCTTTGAACGCGGCGGCACCGTGACGGATGCTCCCCTTCTGGGCCAGCGCCGCCGGCTCGCCGATCATCTGGCCATTCACCGCGAACTGGTACAACCCGCCCTGCTCCCCGGGCTGCGTCCCGGTCGTGACGTAGTAGCAACGGGCCTCCTCAATGACGACCTTGAAAGTGATCGCGTCGCCGACCTTGCCGTCCACCACCAGCCAGGCAATGCCGCCGGAGTACTTGCGCGTTTCCTTCTTGTCGGTCAATGTCTTCGTTGCGACCGGCAGATCCTCGATTTGGAACACTCGGTTGGCCCCGGCGTATTCTTTCTCGAACGCGGTCACCAGCGCATTGCCCTTCGCCAGCACCTTCGGGTCCGTCACGCCGACTGGTCCGAGCAGCCCGGCCTTGACCGGTCCGAACTTCATCGGGATGCCGCCCGGCAGTTTGAGCGCGTCCGGGCTGACGGACCTGAACGCCTTCAGCGTCTGGCTCCCCACGATACTGTGCGCGTCGGACCCGGAAAGCTTCTTCCACTCCTCCCACGTCTTTGCGCCGGTCTTCTGGGCGTCGTCCACCAGCCACGCGCCAACCGCGCCGCCGTTCAGGTCATAGACATTGTAGTCCATGACGAGCCCCTTGGGCATCGCAACCGCGTTCTTGGAGCGGATCAGGCTACTCAGTTTCGCCCCTGCCCGAACCTGAAACAGGTTGTTGAGGAACACCATGCGCGAGCCGTCGCGCAGCATGCCGGGTTCCCAACCGCCCCCGCGCCCGTCGTCGCCGCAGATCGCCGGGCCACTCAGGTCCACGAATTCGTTGCCGACGAAATACCACGTTCCGCCGTCGAAGATGTACGGCATCACCCAGATGTCGCGCAGGACGTTGTTGCGGAAGATGATCCCGCCGGCGGCGCCGACCGAGTTCTTGAGAAAGCTCTTGGATGCCCCTTTGACAAACTCGCAGTTCTCGACGATCCCCATCCCGCCGTGATTGACCAGTTTTCCCGCTGGCCAGCCCTTCCCTGCCGAGTCGCGAAAGCCGACGTCCATCAGCGCATCGTCACGCCAGTTCGACAACTTGCTGTTGCGCACCAGAAACGGCTGGACGCTCTGGATGTAAATGCCGTCGTTGTTCTCGCGACTGGTCTGATCGTGGATCCAGGCGTTCTCGATCAGCAGGGGCCCGGGCGGATAGATCATCAGTTCGGGCTCATCCTGGTGAACGTAGCCGATCTTGCCCTCGCCCACGCCGCTGGCGACCCAGATGCCACCACCGCAGGCCCATTGGTCACCCTGCCGCGTGCCGCGCACCTCGATGTTGCGGATGCTGGTGGGACCGCAACAGAAGACCAACACATGGCCGCGCCAGCCGGTCGTGCGGCCGGCGAAGAAACACTCCTCGATCTGCACCTTCTGGCAGTCGTAGGCCACAATGGAAGCGACGGTGCGGCGGATCTCCTGCTCCTTGGTGGTCTTGCTGACGAACACGCAGTTGCGGATCAGGACCTCGTTGTACCCTTCGACGCGGATCGCGCAGCGACCCACGTCCCATTTGTCGAAATCCCCCTCCTGATAGTCTAGAACGAAGGTGCAGTTCTCGACGATCAGCCGCTCCTTGCTGTTCAGGCCGGCACCGCCACTGCCTTGAAAGAAGAGCGCCTCGTCGAGCTTGTCGTACCACGCCACGCCTTCGGCCTTCCTCTGTTCCGGAGTAACCCCCGGGCGCCAAGGCGTCTTGCGGATCACATACTCCCGATCGCGGATGGTGATTGTCTTCAGGTCCGCCGTTGATGGCAACGCGAGTGGCGCCGGCTCGACGTAGACATAGGGCTGCGGCGCAAAGATCTGCTCTTGGGTCGCTTCCGCCGGTGCGGTGACGGGTGGGTGCAGGCGAGCACGGATCTCGCCGTCGGTCCAGTTCCTCGCATCGGCGGCCCGCCCGGTCTGGCCCGCTGCGCAGAGCAGAACCAGAGGCAGACATGCCACGCACCGTTTCACAGGAATGATCGTCATAGAGGGCCATGCTCCGTTCTTGCTACCGGATCAGGATCACCGTTCCACCGGACTGCACGTTCAACGCGATGGCGGTGCCGCCCTCGGCGGCGTAGTTGATCGAACTGGCCGGGTACTGCGCCAGACCGGCGCCAACTCGGAGTCCCGAGGTGATGCCATGCACCACGGGCGTCGTGCCGCCGTCCGAGTAGAACCGCATCAGCGTACAACTGCCCTTGCCGAGCGAACCACCCAGACTGGCAACGTTGACGGCCGTGTCGGCGAAGGTGACGTCGCCGGCCGTGTAGTTCAGCACGCGCACAAGATCGTTCGTGCCGGGGCCCTTGATCTCGCAGGCAATGGACGCGCCGGGGTTGAACACCAGCCCTCCCGACGTGCTGGCGAAGTCGAACGTGTTTGTGCCGACGCCGCCATCTCCCGGCGCAAGCGTGCCGGCTAGGGAGACGCCGGCCGTGGCACCGGCAGCCGGCTTGATCGTGCCATTGCCGCCCAGCATCCCGAGCGCATTCACGGTCACGGCGCCCGTGCCTGTGCCCGATCCGGTCGTGTTGTTGACCAGCAGCGCGCCACCATGAATCGTCGTGCCGCCGGTGTAGGTGTTGGCATTCGAGAGTCGCTGCGTGTTGCCGCCGACCTTGGCGACTGCACCGCCCGAGCCGGAGATCACGCCGCTGCGAGTCTGGTTGTTGTCGGCTGAGTTACCCAACGTCAGCGTCTTGGCGCCGAGATCGACCGTACCCGAACCGGTCAACGCACCGATGCTCGCGTTCTGGGAGATCACGAGATTGCCCGTCTGTGTTCCGCCAATCACGTTGTTTCCCGCGCCTCCACTCAGGGTCAGAGTGCCCCCCGTTCCAACAGAGGCATCGCCAACAATGCTCACCAAACCCGACAACGTGAGGTTCTTACTGGTGGTGTCGCTACGAGCGATGCTCAGACGCCCTGTGATGTCTCCGGCCAAGGTCAGGCCGACTGTGGATCCGATCGCGGCGGTAATAACGACCGGATCGCCACTGGCGCGCGAGTCGGTGAGCATCGCGCCACTGGCCAGCGTGATTGAGCCAAAAGTGAGGCCGGCGACGGCCCCAGCTTTCTTGTTGCCACCGTTGACTTCGAACGTGGCACCGCTGGCGACGTTCAAACGAATGTTGCCATGGCTGGTGGCGGTGTCGCGACTGGTCATCTGGATGTTGTCGCCTAGTTTCAGCGTGCCACCGAGCACGCTGAACTCAATGCGCGCTCCGCTGGAACCATTGCTGGGTTTGGTCGTGCCGTTGAGGGTCAACGTGGTTCCGGCACCACTCTTTTCTAGCGTGAGCGTCTGCGCCCCGGAGAGACTGTTGGCTTCGAGCGTCCCGCTCCACGTCCGGTCGGCCGGCAGGTTCAGCGCGAGTCTGGAGGCGGCGGTGCTGCTGGCCGACTTGACCGTGAGGCTGTTGCCCCCCGTTCCGAGTAGGTTCGTGGCGCTCATGGTATAGCCGCTGATCAGGAGGGTGTAGCTGGCCGTATTGAACGTGAGTGCCCCCGCACCCACGGCTGCGCCAAGGGTGACCGTCCCTGCCGTGTTCTGGAAGACGGCGTCATCGGCAGGCGAGTTGTTGACCCACGCCTGGTAGGTGTTCCCTCCCGACGTTGTGCACCACCGTGTCGAGGCGACGTCCCATGTACCCGCTCCGCCGCCGACGGTTCCACTGCCGTCGCCATCCCAGTAGAGTGTGTCGGCTCCGGCGGATCGCACCCCGAGCACGGTGATCGTTCCGGCGAGGATCAGCGACAAGTGCCGGGGGCGTACCGTTCGTGCTTTCATGCTGTGTCTCCTGAGTGTGGTTTACTGGATCTGTTCATGCTTTCACTTCAAGAAGATACCATGCGACGGCGAGTTGCGTCTATGCGCTATCCCGCATATTATTCTCTGTTTTGCGCAGAACGGGTCATACGACGACGACTCCCGATGCGGGGTCGCCCGGGTTGTCACGGATGACGACACCCTGGCCGTGCCCGCCGTGATCGAGGAACAGGGTCCGCGTGGCGCCATTGGCCAGCGCGTTGCCACTGATCACAGCATCCTGCAGCCCGCGCAACACAAATGCATGGGCAGGCGACATCGTCCCTTCCCCGAGGTCGTCGACCCCTGCGACAAGCACATTGCCGCACAACACCACGCCGCGCACGCGCTCCAGCCGCACATGCGCGTTCTCGGACGACGAGTCGTCCGCCCGGTGCGTGCCGCTACGGCGGATCAGGTTGCCGCTGATCGTCACATACTCGGCGGCCAATGCCTCGGTCGCCCCCGCAGGCAACCGCGCGCAGAGTGCCGGGCCGGTCGCGCGGTCAAAGAAGTTGCCGACGATCTGGTACGACGCACCGTACGTGAAGTCGACCCCACCGTCCCGGTTCCACTCGATGCGGTTGCTGCTGAGATGAATCGCGCGCGTCCAGGTGTCCGAGCGGAAACCGGCTCCGCCATTGCCGGTCAGGCTGTTGGTGGCCAGCGTTCCGTCACAGCCGCGCACATGCAGCCCATCGCCCCCATTGTGATCCACGAGACAATGGCAGACGTGGAAAACCCAGACCCGTTGCAGGTGGATGCCATCGCCAGGAAAGCCGGTGATGCGGCAATGCTCGATCCGCAGGCCGTCCTCGCTGCGGTGTGGCACGCCTTGCCGCGCATTGGCAAGGAAAACGCCGTGGCGCGGGCCGGATCCTCGCGGGCGGCCTACGAGGCACAAACCTTCGAGGACGGCCCCTTTAGCGCCGGAGAGATCCAGCAGACACACCGCATCGCCCCCGCAAGGCTCCAGCACGGCACCGCCGACATGCCGATACCCCCAACCCTGCTCGCCGCGCAAGATCGCACGGGGAGGCAGACGCAGTGTCGAGCAAAGGTAGCGGCCGGCCGGGAGAAATACGGTTTGGCCGGAAAGCGCGGCGTCGTCGAGGGCGCTCTGGAGCGCTTCGGTGTCGTCCTGAACCCCATCGCCGACAGCACCATGGCTGCGTGCATTGATCGCCCCGCTCGGTCGTTCGGCGGCTTCCAGCGCGTTCAGAGGGTCAATTTCTGCTTGCATGCGTGCATCCTCGCACAGGGTCGAACGGTTGTCTATGCGCTATCCCGTAAATAGTTCTCGCTTTTGCGCAGCGTCTGACGCTATCGTTTCGGCGCAGCAGAAACCAGAGGCATGCATGCCAACCCTTAAACGTGTCATTGTGCTGGTCGAACACCGCTACGGCTATTTCCGCGACGTGCTGCGCGGGATTCGCACCTATGCCCGCCAAGGCCACCCGTGGATTCTGCACACGACCGACAGTGCCGCCGAGGGTCTTGAACGTTTGCTGGCGTTACCTCCCGACGGCATCCTCGGACATACGGGCGGGCCCAGCAACTACCGGATTATCAAGGCCAGCGGGCAGCCCGCCGTCCACACGGTGCGGGTGACCGAAAAGGGGCACGCACCCTATGTCGTTACCGATGACCTTGCTGTCGGGCGCATGGCCGCCGAACACCTGCTCAGTCTCGGTCTACGGAACTTCGCCTTTGCGGGCGAGAAGGATTTCCCGCATGCACGGCTGCGCTTCGAAGGGTTCGTCGCCGGCATCCGTGGTTCTTCCTCGGGGGCGACCGCGTTTGAGTACCGTGGTTCCGCTCCGCCTTCGCGCGAGTTTGGTGCATTGGATGGCGAAACCCGCTTCGTGCGTTGGCTTGCCACCCTGCCTCGCCCGATCGGTCTGTTCGCCGTGAACGACACGTGGGCCACCACGATCGCGGACCGTTGTCACGAGGCAGGTGTGCATATCCCAGACGAAGTTGCTCTTTTGGGCGTCGATAACGACGATCTCGTCTGCGAATCCGCCTGGCCCCCGCTTTCGAGCATTCAGACCCCCGGTCAACGGATCGGCTACGAGGCGGCGCGCCTGCTCGACGACCTCATGGAAGGGCGACCTGTGAAAACGCCGCAGGTGCTGCTGCCGCCGGTTCAGGTTGTCGCCCGGGAGTCCACCAACGCCTTGCCCACGGCTAGCTCGTCCGTGGTCAAGGCCGTGCGCTTCATCCGGGCGCACTCCTCGGAACCGCTGACGGTTTCGGAGATCGTCCACGCCGCATGCGTCTCCCGGCGTTTGCTGGAGATTCGTTTCCGCGCGGAACTGGGTTGTTCTCTGCTGGAGGCGATCCACCGCGCGCATGTCGACCGCGCGCGGCATCTGTTGCTCGAGACCGACATGGCCATGCCCGATATCGCCGAATCCGCCGGGTTTCCAAACGCGACCCGCATGGGAATCATATTCAACCGGTTGACCGGAACGCCGCCCTCAATTTACCGAAAGCAGTTGCGCATCAGCGGCGGACGAAACCGCTGCGGGCGATGAATTGGCCACCCGGCCCCAGCGCGTCGGCGGTTCTGGTCGGGACGGTACCACTGCATTGGAGTTTGGCAATGGGGTGCATTGGGGCAGGGTCATTGGTCATTGACGGTCATTGGGGTCGGACCACGGCTTGGGTCATTGGGGTCGGACCACGGCAAAAGCTTGTCATTGGGTCATTGGGGTCGGACCACGGCAAAAGCTTGCAGGGGAAGATGCTACGAGATCCAGAATGGTTGAAAAGCAGTCTTAGGTTTGATTTTCGGGTGTGATTCATGGTTCTAACGGTCCGGCAAGTTTGGTATAGTGTTCAACATGCCTCGAGCAAACCGTTATATCCTGCCGGGCGGCGCCTACCACCTGACGCACCGGTGCCACAACCGGAGTTGGTTGCTCCGCTTCGCCCGCGACCGGACCGAATACTGCCGACGGTTGCGCGAATGCCTGCGGTCCTTCGAAGTCTCGCTGCTGACGTACTGCGTCACCTCGAACCACACGCACCTGCTGGTGACGGCGAAGGACCCCGACGATATCAGCCGATTGATGCAGAGGATCGAGGGCGAGTTCGCCGGGGCCTACAACGCTCGTAAGCACCGGACGGGAGCGTTCTGGTCGGGACGGTACCACTGCACGATGATCGAGAGCGGCAAGCACCTTCGCGCTTGCATGCGCTACATCGAGTTAAACATGGTGCGGGCGGGAGCCGTCAAGCATCCGGCGGAGTGGCGTTGGTGCGGCTTCGGCGAGTTAGCCGGGACTCGCCAACGCTACCGCATGCTTGACCTGGATGCAGTTTTGAAAATGTTTGGGGGGCGATCCCGAAAGGAGTTCGCCGAATCGTACCAAGCGGAAATCGGCAAGGCGTTGGCAACCGGCAGCTTTCTGCAGCGCGATCCAGTCTGGACCGATAGCATCGCGGTCGGGAGCGAGTCGTTCGTCTTGGACGTGGCGGAAAGGACCCGGAACCGGGTGGATCTCGACGTTGCCCTGACAGCAGAAGGACTTTGGACGGTTCGCGAGCAAGAAAATGCTTACGAATGATTTTCAGAGCAGAAAACTTAATCTAAGGTCTGATTCCTAGTCCATAGAGCAACTTAAAATGTTGCATGGCAATAACTTATTTTGGTTCGACCCCAAGCAACCCCAAGCATATTTTGCGACCCCAAGCATACCCCAAGCATACCCCAAGCATCACCGAGGACAGCAAAACTGTGGTAGACGCGTGCCGGGCGGAGCCTACCACCTGACGCACCAATGCCAAAAGCGCCCCCAAACGACCACCCCAAGCGAGAAGGCCATGAATTCATTCGTCACGCACGACTATCATTTTCATTCAACCCTCTCGGCCTGCTGCCACGATGAGCGGCTCTTGCCGTCGGTTGCGTTGGATCATGCCGCGCGGTGCGGCTACGACGCCATCTGCCTGACCGACCATCTCTGGGATGCCGAGGTCCCGGCGGCTTCCAACTGGTACGCCCCCCAGAACATCGAACATGTCCGGTCGGCATTGCCTTTGCCGCGGCATGCGGGGGTCCAGTTCTTCCTGGGATGCGAGACGGAATATTGCGGCGGCACGAAGCTGGGACTCTCCCGCGGGCATTTCGACCTCTTCGACTTCGTGGTCATCCCGACCACGCACATGCACATGAAGGGCTTTGTGCGCCCGGCGGAGTGTGTCGCGGAGGCCCGGATGGCGGAACTCTACGTGGAGCGTCTGGAACAACTGCTGCTGCTGGATCTGCCCTGGAACAAGATCGGCATCGCCCACTTGACCTGCGGACTGCTTTTCGTGGAGGGGGATGTCGGCTGGATCCTGCGCCAGCTCAACGAAACGCGCCTGATGCGGGTGTTCGACACCCTGGCCCGCCGTGGTGCGGGCATCGAGCTGAACGCCGCGTGCATGGGCTCCTGGAACACAGATCCCGACACCTGGCTGCGCGTGTTCCGGATGGCCAAGAAGGCCGGCTGCCTCTTCTACGCTTCGTCGGACGCCCATACGGTCGAGAACCTCGATCTGATACCGGCCATCCTGCCCGGGGTGGTCGACGCGCTCGGACTCGATCACAAGGATCGCTATCGCATACCGCGGGAATCATGAAGCGTCACATCGCTGAAACGAGCGACGGGCGAGGCCATCCGTTCCCCCGGGCGCTCGCAAATAGTGACACTGCAAGTCTCCTACTTAGGATTCCTTCATCTCCCGGGGCGCCGGCGCCTCGTTCATGCTGCCCATGCGGTAGCCCTGCAGATCGAGCGCGACATAGCGGTAGCCGGCCGCCTGGATGCTCCGGACGAGGGACTCCCGCAAGGCCGCGTCCAGCAGCCGCGGAATCGCCTCCGGCGCGACTTCGATCCGCGCGACATCGCCATGGTGCCGGATGCGGCAGACGGCGAAGCCCGCGGCGCGCAAGGCCGCCTCGGCCTGCTCGACCTGCGCCAGCACCGCGGCCGTCACCGCCGTGCCATAGGGGATGCGCGAAGCCAGGCAGGCCATGGCCGGCTTGTCCGCCGTCGGCAGCCCCAGCCGCCGGGAGATGATCCGGATCTCGCTCTTGGTGAGACCGGCCTCCAGCAGCGGACTTTTGACGCCCAGTTCCTGCGCCGCGCGCCGTCCCGGCCGGTAATCGCCGGCGTCGTCCGCGTTGTTGCCGTCCAGCACATGCGCAATGCCCAGCGCCGCGGCCACGCGGGCGATCTCGGCAAAGAGGTGGCGCTTGCAGAAATAGCAGCGGTCGACGGGATTCGCCGCGTAATCCGGATCGTGCAGCTCGTCGGGGGTGATCACCCGGCACTCCGCGCCCAGCGTCTGCGCCAGCTGCAGCGCTTCGGCCAGTTCGCTCCGCGGCAGGCTCGGGGTGTCGGCGATCACGGCCAGCACCTGCTCCCGTCCCAGCACGTCCAGTGCGACGCGCAGCAGCAGCGTGCTGTCCACCCCGCCCGAAAAGCCGATCGCCACCCGCCCGTATTCACGCAGCAGCCCGTGGAGTCTTTGCTCTTTGATTTCCAAGTTCGGCATGCTTCATTTCCTCATCACCACCAGCAGATCATTTCCCAGGCGCCGGGTTGCGGCGAGCGTTCCGCGAAACGCTACGGGGAGGAGCCAGCCGGTGCCGTCGACGGCAGCCGGCGCCGCCGCGTCGCCGAGCACCAGCGGCGCATAGCAGAAGGCATAGGCATCGACGAGGCGGGCTTTGGCCAGGCTCCCGGCCAGTTTGCCGCCCCCTTCGCAGACCACATGCATCGCATCCTTTTCGGCGCTCAGGCGCCGGAGCAGGCGCTTCAGGGAGATCTGGCCGTCACGAAGAGCGGGAAAGCGCCAGAGGGTCACGGGAGAGTCTTTCGGCAGCTTCCGCCGCAGGGCCGCGGCGCCGGCCGGTGTAGTTGCGACGATCGTCCGTCCGGCAAAGGCGTCGGTGAAGATCCGACGGTCGGACGGAAGCCGCCCCGCTCCATCGACCACCACGCGCCAGGCGGCGCCCGCCCGCGGCAGGCGGCAGCGCAGTTCGGGGTCGTCCGCCATAACGGTGCCGGCCCCGACGAGGATGGCATCGGCGCTGCGGCGCAACTGCTGGACCCACGCGCGGGCGGGTTCGCCGGTGATCCACTTCGAACGCCCCTCGCGGTCGGCCAGCCGCCCATCCAGGGACAGCGCCAGCTTCAGCGTGACCCAGGGATGGCCCGTCGTGATGCGTTTGGCAAAGGGTTCGATCAGCGCGTGGCATTCCGGCTCGCAGATCCCCACATCGACGCGGACGCCTGCCTGGCGCAGGATCTCGATGCCCCGTCCGGCATGCTTCGGGTTCGGGTCGGCACAGCCGACGCAGACGCGCGCCAGGCCACGTCTCAGAATCAGATCCGTGCAGGGGGGGGTGCGCCCCGCCGTGCTGCAGGGTTCAAGCGTCACGTAGAGCGTGGCGCCCCGGACGCCCGACCGGCAGGCGCCCAGGGCCTCGACCTCGGCATGCGGCTGCCCGGCTGCGTGGTGATAGCCCTGGCCGATGATCCGCCCGGCACGCACGACCACCGCGCCGACCGGGGGATTGGGGCGCGTGTGCCCCTCGCCGCTGTGCGCCAGACGGATCGCCCGGCGCATGAAGCAAAGATCGCTCCGTTCGGTCACGGTACATGCGGCAGACGATTTCACGCGCGGCGCCATAATTTCCTTCGACCGCCCTCAGGACTTCCTGGCCGCTTTCGGCGCCGGCTTGCCCGGCCGGACGGGACGATGGTGTCCGCCCGCCTGTTTTTTGCCCGGCTCGCGCGGCGGACGGGTCACATCCTTGCAGGCACGATCCAGCAGGCCGTTGACAAAGCGGCCAGACTCGCTCGAGCTGAAATACTTGGCGAGATCGACGGCCTCGTTGATGACGACGACCGGAGGCGTCTGGTCATCGAAGAACATCTCGAACATCGCCAGGCGCAGAACATTACGGTCCACCCCGCCCATGCGGTGCAGGGACCAGTTCTCCGTGTACTTGACGAGCCGCTCGTCGATGGCGTCGAGGTTGTCGGTGACGCCGCGGACCAATTTCTCGGTGAACGCGCGAAAGCGCCGGGGCGACAGCAGTTCCGCAGCGGCGTCCGGGGCCAGCGGGCGCACGTCCACGCCCGCCACCGGCTCCTGGCTCACGGTCGCATTGACATCGTCCTCGCTGTCCTGCCGGAGGCGCAGCTGCTGGACCCAGAAGTCGCTGAAGACCGGCGCGAGATCCTGGACGGGATTGGCATCGATCTGAAAAAGCAGCTGGAGCGCCCACTCGCGCGCATGTCGTCGATTGATCATTGACATGAATCAACCCAGCTGCTTGTAGACCGAGACCATCTCAAGCGCCGCCAGGGCGCCATCCCAGCCCTTGTTGCCGGCCTTGGTCCCCGAACGCTCGATCGCCTGCTCCAGGTTGTCCGCGCAGATGACGGCGTTGATGACGGGGACGTTGCGGTCCATGGCGACCTTCGACAGCGATCGCGAAACCTGGCCGTTGATCAGATCCGCATGGGGCGTCGCGCCGCGGATGACGGCCCCCAGGGCGATGACCGCCTGGAACTTGCCCGTTGCCGCCAGCTTGTCGACGACCAGCGGCAGCTCGTTGGCGCCCGGCACCCAGACCACGGTGAGCTGCTCCTGCTTGCCGCCGTGGCGCTCGATGCAGTCCACCGCCCCCTTCAGCAGCTGGCTGGTAAAAAAACTGTTGAAGCGGCTGATCACAATCGCCAAGGTCACACCTGCCGCGGTTAGCTGTCCGTTCACTTCATGATAGGCCATGATGCTCCGTCCTTTCTAAATTAAATGTCCCATTCTGTGCTTCTTCGTATCGAGATAGCGTTGGTTGAATTCCGAAGGCGGGATGACGATGGGGACGCGCTCGACGATTTCGAGGCCGTAGCCCTGCAACCCGATCACCTTCCGCGGATTGTTGGTCAGCAGGCGGATCCGCTGCAGCCCCAGGTCGACCAGGATCTGAGCGCCGACCCCGTAATCGCGCAAGTCCGCCGAGAAGCCCAGCTTTTCATTGGCTTCGATCGTGTCGTAGCCCCGTTCCTGAAGGACATAGGCATGCATCTTGTTGGCCAGGCCGATGCCCCGCCCCTCCTGGCGCATGTAGAGCACGACCCCGCAGCCATCCGCCTCGATCAGCAGCATGGCGGCCTCCAGCTGACGCCCGCAGTCGCAGCGGGCGGAGTGGAAAACATCGCCCGTCATGCATTCGCTGTGGACGCGGACCAGCGGGGGCGTTGCCGAGGTGCCCAGATTGCCCTTGATCAGCGCCAGGTGGTCGAGTCCGTCCACCGTCGAATGGTAGAGCCGCAGGCGGAAATGGCCGAAGTCGGTGGGCATGTCGACTTCGCTGAGCACTTCGACCATCCGCTCGGTGCGCCGGCGATAGGCGATGAGATCGGCAACGGAAAGCATCTTCAGCTTGTGCTCGGCGGCGAAGGCGCGCAATTCGGGGAGGCGTGCCATCGTGCCATCGGGCTTCAGGATCTCGCAAATGACGCCGGCCGGTTGCAGTCCCGCCAGGCGCGCCAGATCGAGCGAGGCTTCGGTGTGCCCGGTGCGCGTCAGCACGCCGCCGGGACGGGCCTCCAGGGGAAAGAGATGTCCGGGGCTGACCAGATCCGTTTCCGTGCTGCGTTCGTCCAGGAGCGTCCGGACCGTCTGGGCGCGGTCCTCGGCGCTGATCCCGGTCGTCGTGCCCCGGGCGGCATCCACCGATTCCATGAAGGCGCACCCGAAGGCGTCGCCGCGGTTGCGCGAAGGCATCCGCTGCAACCCGAGCCGCTTCAAGCGCCCGGGCAGCATGGACATGCAGATCAGGCCGCGTCCGAAGAGCGTCATGAAGTTGATGGCCTGCGCGTCGACCTTCTCGGCGGCAATCACGAGGTCGCCCTCGTTCTCGCGCTGTTCGTCATCCACGACCACGACCATCTGGCCGGCGCGGATGGCGTCCAGCACTTCGTTCACAGGATCGAAAAGAGTGGCGTTCATTTAACTGATCAACGGGGGGAAAGGCGGAGCTGACGAAAAAAACCGGAACAACAGGAAAACCTGCATCGTCGAAGCACATGCCTTCTTGTTGCGGGGCATTATGCTCGAAATGCGCCTGCAACTCAAGCCGATTGAACAGGCCCCTGACATGCGGATTGACATTCGGCGCATTTTCGCCGACTATCCATGCTGAAATTTAAGCCTTGTTTTGTAATGGGCACGGAATCGGTTGCCAGGACAAGCTCATTTCACGTGATTTTTCATGAACCGCTATTATCTACTGCTAACGTTGCTTTGTCTGGGAGGAGCCACGCTTGCCGGATGCAAGCGGACGACCTCCGCCATCGAGGTCTCCGAAAATCAAAGCCCCGCCATGCGCAAGGCCCGCGCCAGCGAACAGGCGGGAGATCTGGACAAGGCCATCGTCCTCTACACGGATGTTCTGATGGCGACGCCGGCGACGGCCACGGCACACCTGCAGCTGGCCCTGATCCACCACGACTACACCAAGGACTACATCGAAGCCATCCACCACTATCGCCGCTATCTCGCCCTGCGGCCGAAAACCGAGAAGGCGACGATGATTGCCGGCCGCATCCAGAAGGCCGAACAGCTGCTGGCCACGCAATCCGTCCGGCGGTTCTCCTCGAACGACCCCAGCGGGCAGCTGGCGCTGATGCAGCAGGTCGACAAGCTGAACGCCAGCCTGGGGAAGGCCGAAGCCGAAAAACTGCGCCTGATGGAGACCAACGCGCTCCTGGCCCAGCAGATCGTCGATTTGAACGGGCGCATCAAACGCCTGGAACTCTGGGTCGACCGCCTGCAGACCACGCCGTCCGGCGATGGCCGCCCGTCCGCCCGGCGCCTGAACGCCCAGGCCGAAGGCTCGACCGCCGGCGCCACGGCCTCGCGCACGTACGAAGTGCGCGAAGGCGACTCGCTCTCGCGCATTGCCGATTTCGTCTACGGCGATCCCACGCTTTGGCCGAGAATCCGCGATGCCAATGGCGACAAGCTCAAGAACGGCGAGCGGGTCCGGGTCGGCGACATCTTGATCATTCCGTGACGGTACATAGAGGAGCACAATCATGGCCAAAGAATTCTTCGATGACGACCTCGTCAATCCAGGAGCCGCCGCCTACCCGACGGCCCCCGCCGGCGGAAGCACCCCGGCGGCGGCGGAGAACCGATCCGTCTATGCCCGGAAGAAGCGCGAGCTCCCCGAACAGGTCAACCAGGCGACCGACGAGATTGATCGCCTCCGCCAACGCCAGGAGAGCCTCGAACGGCGCAAGCAGGAACTGGCCGACCAGCGCCGGCGCATCGAAGCCTTCGAACACAACCGCCGCGACATGCTCGACAAGCTCGGGCGCAGCACGGTGCTCGTCGTCCGCGAGGGCGAGCAGGCCTCGCGCATGGCGGCGCTCTGCACGGAGGTCAGCTCGCTGTTCTCCAAGCTGCACCAGGAGATGGAGACCTTCACCCCCGAACGCTGGACCGAGGAAGAGTACGATGCCCAGCTGACGCAGGCGCTGGCCAAGGTGGAGTCGGCCGGCGCCGAGTACCGGCGCGCCATGGACGGGATCAACGCCTTGACCTGGAATCGCAGCAACGCCAAGGGGGGCGACGACATCGCTTCGCTGAACAGCGGAACCTCCGATGGACGCCGGGGCCCGCCTGCCACGTTTGCGGAATGGCTGCTGGCCGGCGTGGCCTTCACACTGCCCGTCCTGATCCTGCTGGGCGGAATTCTCATCGTCGTTTTCCTGCGGAACAACCCCGCCTAGCCCCATGTGGCCCTTCCCCGGCAAATCCCATCGCGTGCGACAGCTCACGGGCGTCTCCGAGCGCCTGTGGAGCTACGACGCCCGGCATCACAAGGGCTGGCAGCTTGATACGGACAACAAGCCGCTCTCCCGGCAGCCGCAGGCGCACCGGAAATTCACCGTGAGACGGGTGCGGCAGCAGATGCAGCTCAGCCACTACATCGGCGCCGGGGGCATGCGGCACGAAGCCCTCGACAAGGCCGTCCGCCGGCGTCCCGTCGCTGGACAGGAGCGCGTCTGGGGGCTCTTCATCGTCTTCGTCCTCATCTGGCTGGTCTTCCGCTGGATGCCCTGCTAACCCCCCAGCTTCGCCTCGGCGCGCTTCTCGAACTCACGGGCGAAGTCGCGGTAGGCCTGCGCCCCCTTCGAAGCCGAATCGTAGTCCGTGATGGGCTTGCCGAAGCTCGGCGCCTCGCTCAAACGGACGTTGCGGGGAATGACGGTTTCGTAGACCAGCGCGCCGAAGTGATTCCGGACCTCGGCCAGCACGTCCTGGGATAGACGCGTCCGGCCGTCGTACATCGTCATCAGAATGCCCTCGATCTCCAAACTCGGATTCGCGCCGTTCTCGCGCAGCCGGCGCACGAGGTCGGTGATGACGCTCAGGCCCTCCATGGCATAGTATTCGGACTGCATCGTGACGACGATTCCGTCCGCAGCCGCGAGCGAGGCGGTCATCAGAATGCCGAGCGAGGGGGGACAGTCCATCAGGACAAAGTCGAACACCTGCGCGGCGAGGACGCGGCGCAGGGCGTTCCTGACGCTCTGAAGGTGGTTGTCCTGCCGCGCGATCTCGATCTCCGCGCCCGCCAGGTCGAGCTCGGAGGGAATGATGTTCAGAAATTCGTAGGGGGTCGGCTGAATGATGTCCGCGACGTCGGTGGCCCCCGTCAGGACAGGGTAGAGGCTGTAGCCCTTCCTGGGCCGGAGCCCCAGGCCGCTGGTCGCGTTCGCCTGCGGATCCAGATCGATGACCAGGACGGAGCGCTTGCGCTCGGCCAGGGCCGCCGCCAGGTTGATGACCGTCGTGGTCTTCCCCACGCCCCCCTTCTGGTTGGCTATGGCGATGACGCGCGTGCGGGGTTTTTCCGGCTGGAGATTGGTGTTCATGGGTCGCTCGATTTCGCGGTTCACTTTTCGGCACGGCCGAGAAACTCGCCGGTGCGGGTGTCGACGCGGATGGTCTCGCCATCCGTCACATACTCGGGAACCTGAACGACCAGCCCCGTCTCGGTGCGCGCCGGCTTGGAACGGGCCGTCGCCGTCTGCCCCTTCATCGTCGGCTCGCACGAGGCCACGGTCAACACCACCGTCACGGGAAGCTCGATGGCCGCCGGAGTGCCGTTCACGACCAGCGCTTTGATCCCCTCCAGCTCTTCGACGAGGTAAAGCGCCTGCTCGCCCAGGTCGTCCGCGCTGAGCGAGAACTGGGAGAAATCCTCCGTGTCCATGAAGGTGTAGACGTCGTCGCGCTCCTTGTAGAGAAACTGCACGGCGCGGCGGTCGAAGTCGAGGTCGTCGAACTTGTCGTCGCCCTTGCAGGTCTGATCCAGCTTGGCCTTGGTCAGCAGGTTGCGGAAACGGAATTTGAACAGCGTGGCGGCGCCGCGCGCACTCGGTGTGGTGACGCGCAGCGTCTCGACGACATAGGGTGCGCCGTTGATGCTGACGATGTTGTTGCGGGACAAATCACAGGCTTTGGTCATGGTTGGCTCTCAATGCTTTGGTTTGACGGTGCCGCCAATTTAGCAGAAAACCGCCCCCCGCGCCACTCCTCCCGACACTCCTCCCGACACCCGCCCCCCTCCGCTCACGGTTGCTTCAGCGCCGCCTTGGCGCGCGCATCATCGTGAAACGCCGTGATGACCGCCCAGATCTCCGCGGCCGATTCGGCCCAGGAGATCAGGCCGACGTCGTCGGACGAGATCACGCCGGCCTCGGCCATCGCGTCGAAGTCGACAATGCGGGCCCAGAAGCTGCGGCCGACGAGGATCACCGGGACGCGGGCCACCTTGTGCGTCTGGATGAGCGTGAGCGTCTCGAACAGCTCGTCGAGCGTGCCGTATCCGCCCGGGAAAGCCACCAGCGCCTTGGCCCGCATCAGAAAGTGCATCTTGCGCATGGCGAAGTAACGGAAGTCGAAGCAGAGTTCGGGCGTGATGTAAGGATTGGGCTTCTGCTCGAAGGGAAGCTGGATGTTGAACCCCAGGCTCTTGGCCCCGACATCGTGGGCCCCGCGGTTGCCGGCCTCCATGATCCCCGGGCCGCCGCCGGTCACCACCACGTAGTCGCGGGATTTGTCCGTCTGACACGTTGCCGAGACCAGACGGGCGAACTCGCGTGCCATCGCGTAGTAGCGCGATTGATCGACCTGCCGCCGGGCGCGGGCCAGCCGCGCCGCCACCTCGACGGGATCGCCGCCCCCGGCGGCAAAAGCCTCAGCCGCGGCCAGCGCCTGGGCGGCATCCTCCGGCGGCAGGGTCCGCGCGCTGCCGTAGACCACGATCGTCGAATGGATCTTGTGGGCCTGCTGGGCCAGCTCGGGCTTGAGCAGCTCGAGCTGCAGCCGCACCGGGCGCAGCTCCGGCCGGTCCAGAAATTCCGTGTCCTTGTAAGCCAACACATAGGCCGGACTCTCCAGCAGGCGCTGCTGCAGCGCCTGACGCTCATCTTCCTCGCTGTGCTCGTCCGCCATGATCCTGCTCTCCCCAATGCGGGCGGAGCCCGCAACCCAATTGACCAACTTGTTTTAGATCGCTCTTCCTTGGCCGTAAGGCTCTAGCGCGCCCGCCGCGCGTGAGCGAACAATGACAGAACGCGGCGGGCCCTGACAAGACAAATTATACGGCACTTCACGGGTCGCGCGATCCTATTGCTTCCTGAACGGGCGAGGCCGCCCGTTCCCCCAAGCGCCTGTCCATCATCCATACGCTCGTGTCCTTTCCTCACGCCTGGGGAATTTGGCGGCCTTGCCCGCTTCAAATGGATCTTATCACGCCAAGCCGTTCGCGCGCCATCAGGGAACGAAATCACTGGCTGTCGGACTGTTGGAAGATATGAATGGCCGCAGCGGCGGATTGACTCCGCGCCATTCTTGCGGGTACACTTCGTGACTTAGGCGATAGGTGCCGTTTCACCGCTCGGACCGGTGGGCTGCGTATGCACGCCTATTCAATGTTGACATGATACCATAATATGATACTATGGCGGCGGAATGAACAGCAAGCATCAGTTGACACTCGAGAGGCTAGTCGCCAAACCCGAGCGATCAGATATTCCATGGAAGGATATCGAAGGACTGATCATCGCGCTGGGCGGAGAGATATCCGAGGGGCGAGGTTCCCGCGTGCGGATTTACCTCAATGGGATTCGCGCGGTGTTTCACAGGCCTCACCCCAAGCGAGTGACGGACAAAGGAGCCGTGAGTTCGATGCGGAGATTCTTGAAAGAAGCGGAGGTGATATCATGATGGAATACAAAGGATAT
>CAZQKI010000068.1:0-20896 GCA_964592855.1 uncultured Lentisphaerales bacterium | reverse complement strand
GCGGACGGAGCGAAGCCCAGGCGGCGGATGGCTTCGAGATAGACGGCCGGATCGGGCTTGCTTGGCCCGACCTCCTCCGTGCTCAGTGTGACGTCAAACAGACCGTCCCACCGCTGCCCCGCGATGACGCAGTCGATCAGCCGCCGCGGCGATGACGAGACGAGGGCCAGGGGAACGCCCCGCCGATGCAGTTCGCGGAGCAGGGCATCGGCGCCGGGCATGGAACGGGGATCGTGCAACAGGACGCGTTCTACCGTCTCCGTAATCGCCCGCTCCAGCGACACGCAATCCGCCCGGCTTTCCGGAAAGGCGTCCAGCACCAGGCGGATGCCATCGCGGTTGGAGAGTCCTGCGCACTGCGCCTCGAGGGATGCGGTCATCCGGATGCCGGCGGCGGCGAAGCAATCGCGGATGGCCTGCGTCCAAACCGGCTCGGAGTCGACCAGGGTGCCGTCCATGTCAAAGAAAATCGCGTCGAACATTCCGGCTCGGGTGCGCGTCAACTTCGTAGCCGCGCCCCGAGGGTTCAGGAGACAGGGTTCAGGGTTCAGTGAGGCCGCTGGCCCGGCTGCGCCGGACCAGGAGGATCGAGCGGGAGACTTGCTGAGCAGCCGCGCCCCTTCCGCCTGGGGTATTCCCAGAATCTTTGTCGCAAGCTTTGTCTTGAGCTTTGTCGAGTGTTCGAGGATGCGCACAAGAAGGTGTGCAAAAATGCCAGGGAGAACGGCGCAAGAAGCCCTGAAACCGGGGCTGAAGCCCCTGACTCGCTTCCGCCTGAAGGCGGGACTCCGGCAAAGGGTGGCTGGTGCGCCGGGGTTGGTTTCCAAGGCAGACGCCGAAGTCGGAGTCCCGGCTTCAGCCGGAAGCCAGCGAAGGCCTTCAGGCCTGGGAAGCTGCCAGAAAACGGTTTTCATTGACCTCCGGCATCGTCTCGCCACGTTCGCCTCAGGCGGGTTGGCTGGCAGAGAGGGCTCGTTCCGCGCGGCGGAGGCGGGCGCAGACGCGTTCGCGTCCCAGGAGCACCAGCATCTCGAAGAGGCCGGGGCCTTCGCTGAGGCCGGAGACGGCGACACGCACGGGGTGGACCAGGGCGCCGATGCCGGTGCCCCGCGCCTCGCCCAGGGCGCGCAAGGTCGCCTCGGTCGATTCCAGGGTGAACTCCGGCAGGGCCGCAAAGGCGTCGGCGATGCTGTTCAGCAAGGCCGTCGTCCCTTCGGGCTTCAGGCGTTTCTCGACGGCCTTGGGGTCGAAGGCGTAGTCCTCGGTGAAGAAGTAGGCGCAGTTGGCCGGGACTTCGCCGAAGATCTTGGTCCGGGGAATCATCAGGTCCAGGATGGCATTCCAGGTTTCCACGGCGAGGCTGTCGGCGGAAAAACCGCCTGCGGCGAGGCGGCTGCGGAAGACGCCGTCCAAGGTTTCGCGGGGGAGATGGCGCAGGTATTCGCCGTTCATCCAGGCGAGCTTCTTCAGATCGAAGCGCGCCGCGCTGGATTTGCATCGCTCCAGGTCGAACGCCGCGATCATCTCGTCGAGCGACATCACCTCGCGGTCCTCGCCCGGCGCCCAGCCCAGGAGGGCCAGAAAGTTGAAGAGCGCCTCGGGCAGGTAACCCTGCTCCTGGAAGTCGCCGACAAACGCCGCGCCGTCGCGCTTGCTGTAGGGCTTGCCCATGTTGTTGACGATCATCGGCAGATGGGCGTAGATAGGGGGGGCGATATCCATTGCGTGGAAGATCTGCAGGTGCTTGAAGGTGTTCTCGACATGGTCGTCGCCGCGGATGACATGCGTGATCCCCATGTCGACATCGTCGACCACGTTGGCCAGATGGAAGACCGGCGTGCCGTCCGAGCGGACGATGACGAAGTCCTGGGTGTCTTCCGCCTTCTTGCGGATCGGCCCCTTGACGGCGTCGGTGAACTCGATCTTGCCGAGTTTCGGCATCTTGCAGAGGATGCACTCGCCCTTGCCTTCGCGATTTTCACGATAGGCCGCGCCCGAGGCGATCATGGCCTCGGCGACTTCCAGATGGCGCGCGGTCCGGGCGCTCTGATAGACGGGCGGTTCGTCGGGGACGAGCCCCAGCCAGTCCATCACAGCGAGGAGCGTGTGAATCGCCTCGGGGGTCGAGCGTTCGCGGTCGGTGTCTTCCACGCGCAGCAGGAAGGCGCCGCCCGTGTGGCGGGCGTAGAGCCAGTTGAAGATGGCGGCACGGATGTTGCCGATGTGGACTTGCCCCGTGGGGCTGGGGGCAAAACGGACACGTACAGGCATAGCAAACTACTCCAGGCTGACACTGATGGCGGACAAGGCGGAAATCTCGGTGGCGATGGCGTCAACGACCGGGGCGGGGACCGGGCGGTTCAGCTTGAAGATCAGGAGCGACCGGTTGGTCTTGGGGTCGTGCGGATTGCGCATGTCCTCGATGTTGATGCCCAGGTCGGCCAGGCGGCGGCTGACCGTGGCGATGACGCCCGGCCGGTCCTCGTAGATGCAGAAGAGCATCGGCCCGCTTGGCTCGAAGTAGAGCTTGTCGAACTCGTTGATGCGCGCGACCATCAGCAGCGATTCGGTCACGGTGCCGCGGACGCTCGTGCGCTTGAGGCGGTTGTCGGACTCTTCGACGATCAGATCGATGGTGATCGAATTCGGGAATCCCTTCTCGGGATCAACCGTGCGATTGACGTGTTCGATCCCCATCTCCTGCAGGAACTGCACGGCCGCCTTGTAGTCGTTCAGCCGGTCGAAGCCCTCCCACAGGCCGGACAGCACGGAAACCAGCAGCCAGTTGGCGTAGGGCTCCAGCTGGCCGTAGAAGCTGGTTTCGACCATCTTGATCGGGGCGGCCACGCCGGAGAGTGCGCGCGTCAGGCGGGCGCAGGCGAAGGCCAGGTCGCAGTAAGCCTTGTCGAGGCCGACGGGGATGTCGCGGTTCACGATGTAGGCCGTGGCGCCGCGTTCGTCGAGGTCGATCAGCTCCTCGGCCGCGCGCAGCGCCGCCGTGTAGTTGGCCTCGTGCGTGCTGGCGCCCAGATGGGGCATCATGATGTCGGCGATGTCCGTCACCGACTTGGGGCCTTCCGCGTCCTTGGGATAGACGTCGGTCATGAAGCGAAGCTTCTTGGCGGCCTTGGCGGCGCGCAAGGCATCCTCGTCGATGATGCCCGCGCGGGCGCAGTTCACGATGCGGGCGCCGGGCTTCATCAGCCCCAGCAGGCGCGTCCCCAGCATCTTGCGGGTGGCCTCGGTCTCGGGAATGTGGAGCGTGACGATATCCGACTCGGAAAAGAGCTCATCCAGGTCGACGGGCTCGATGCCGGCCTCGCGCACGCGCTCGCCGGGGACCAGCGGGTCATACCCGAGGAGGCGGCAGTCGAAGCCCCGGAGGCGCTTGGCGACGAGGCGTCCGATGTTGCCGAGCCCGACGATGCCGACCGTCTTGCCGGCCAGTTCGGCGCCCATGAACGCCTTCTTCTCCCAGCCTCCCGCACGCGTCGAGGCATCGGCGGGGATGACGAAGCGCATATCCGCCAGCAGCAGCGCCAGCACCTCCTCGGCGACGGCGTTGGCGTTGGCGCCGGGGGTGTTCATGACGTCCACGCCCCGCTTGCGCGCATACTTGACGTCAATGGTGTCGTAGCCGGCGCCGGCCCGGACGATCACCTTGAGTTTGGGCAGCAGATCGATGACCTCCGCCGTGACGGGTTCGCTGCGGACGATGATCGCGTAGGCGTCGGGGTGGGCCGCCACCACCTGCATCAAGGGGGCCTTCGCATCCTGCACGACGACATAGCTGCCGTTGCCCTCCAAGGTCTTGGCGGCGATGTCGTCCAGCTTCGTGGGGATGATGATCTTTTTCATGCTTCTATGCACCCTGTCCCTTTTGGTATCTTGAAGGCCGATGGTCGGAGTCCTGTTAACTGCGGCAACTTCATCCGGCCGAAGCAGTTGACGTATTTGCGAACGTTTTTCATTTTAGACGGCACACTCATGCGAATCAAGGGTATTCAAACAACGGCGGCGGGCGAGTCCGTGCCGGTCGGCTGCCGGCGAGGGACATTTGCCCGTCCGGAACACACGTTCCGGCTTCCGGCGATGAGCGTCGTGCTGCTCCTGCTGCTTGGCGCGCATGCCGCGTCCGCGGGGCCGTCGTCCTCGGCGTCGCAGCATGGGGGCATGTACCAGCCGACCGAGGATCTGACGCTGCAGCCGTTGACCCCGAGCGACACGGTCGAGCGCAAGACCACAGGCTGGCTCTTCAACAAGCCGCGCGAAAAGACCGCCGCGAAACAGCTGGTCCTGGCCCGGCGCCTCGAGCAGGACAATCGTCTGGGCGGTGCCGCCGATGCCTTTGACGACCTCGTCCGCTGCTGGCCCTACGCACCCGAGGCCTCCGGCGCCCAGCTGCGCATGGCCGAGTTGAATGAAAAGCGCGGCAAGTACAAGCGCGCCTTCGAAGATTACCGCTACCTGATTCATTTCTACCCCGAGCAGGTCGCCCTCGCCGAGATCCTCCCCCGCATGTTCGCCATCGCCAACGAGGCCCGCGCCCGGAGAAAAGATGAACGGGCCTTGCTGATGTTCCAGCAGATTGCCGATGTTGCGCCGCAGTGGTCGGGGACGCCACGGACCCTGCTGCAAGCCGGACTGTTGCAGATGCAGGAGAAGGATTGGTACGGCGCCGTCGAGACCTTCGAGCGCCTCACCGCGAACTGGCCGGGCACCGCAGAGGCGGAAACGGCCTCCGCCCAGGCGGCGCACGTCCTCTATCGCCTGTCGCAACGCTACGCGGAGGACGAGGCCGTCCAACTCCGCGCGCGAGCGGCGCTGGCCGCGACGCTGCGCGACTATCCCGGGCACGTCGATGCATCGCTGCTGCAAGAAGAGATGGCAGAACTGGACACGCGGCGCTATAATCGCCACTACAGCATGGCCGTTTTCTATGACAATGCGCGTTTCACGACCGAGACGGCGATCGCCGCTTACGGCGACTTCGTCCGTCGTTTTCCCGATGCTCCGCAGGCGGAGGCGGCGCGCCGGCGCATCGAAGTCCTGACCGCGAGCGTCCCGAAGCGAATCTTTAAAACCGAGGAATAGCAACCATGAAAAGTCTCTATGCATTGCGCCGCCTGCCGCGGCTCGCCCTTCTGCTCGCCGTGCTGGCCCTGGCCGGATGCGCCCAGTATCGCGTCGGCACGACGCTGCCCCGGCACCTGCGCACCATCTCGGTCGCGACCTTCCAGAACGCAAGCGGAGAGCCTCAACTGGAGACCGAGGTCACGCGTGCGATCCTGCAGGAGATTCAGCGCGAAGGCCAGTTGGAGCTTCTGGATCCGCAGGCGGCCGCCATCCGCTTGACCGGCTCGGTCATCAGCTATTCGCTCGAACCCATGCGGTTCGACCAGAACCGCCCCAAGACTGTTTCCGAGTACCGCATCCTCGTGAAGGCCACCATCAAGGCCGTCGAGACGAAGACGGGCAACATCGTCGTCGAGCAAACGGTCATCGGCGATTCCACCCTCAAGGCGGGCGGCGACTTGATGACGTTGCGGCGCATGGCGCTGCCCAAGGCGGCCAAGCAGGTCGCCCACGAGATTGTCAACGCGGTGGTCAGCGCCTGGTAGGGACGTGCCAAGAGAACAAACGAAAATGACGAATCGACTGCATGAAGCGCTGAACACCTGGAACAGCCGCCGGAGCGCGGAACTCTACTGCATCGATGCCTGGAGCAGTGGCTACTTCAGCGTGACCCCCGATGGCTATGTTGCCGTCAAGCTGAACAACAAGACCGGCGAGGTGCATGTGAAGCTCTGGGACATCCTCCAGGGACTTGGCGAACGCGGCATGGCACTGCCCCTGCTGCTGCGCTTCAGCGACCTGCTGGGCTCCCGCATCGCGCTGATCAACGAAAGCTTTCAGAACACCATTGCGGAATACGGTTACAAGAACATCTATCGCGGCGTCTACCCCATCAAGGTCAACCAGCAGCAGCAGGCCGTGCATGATGTCGTCACCTTCGGCGCCCCCTATCACCACGGCCTCGAAGCGGGCAGCAAGGCGGAGTTGATCATCGCCCTGGCCAGCCTCCATGACCCGCAGGCCTTTCTGGTCTGCAACGGCTACAAGGATGCCGAGTTCATCGACCTTGCGCTCTCTTCGCTGAAGATGGGGCTCCAGACCATTCTGGTCATCGAGACCCCCGACGAGCTCACCCTCATCTGCGAACGGGCGGAACGCATGGGCGTCACGCCCCGCCTCGGCGTCCGCGTCAAACTCTCGTCGCATGCCGGCGGCAAGTGGACGGAATCGGGCGGTGAGCGCAGCGTCTTCGGGCTCACCCCCCAGCAGGTCATCGACGTGGTCGACCAGCTCCGCGAGCGGAAGCTGCTGGATGCCCTTGAAATGCTCCACTACCACCTCGGATCGCAGATTCCCAACATCCGCGACATCCGCGCCGGCATCGCCGAAGCCGCCCGCGTCTACGTCGGCCTCGTCCAGGAGGGGGCGAAGATGGGCATTCTGGACATCGGGGGAGGCCTCGCCATCGACTACGACGGCTCGCGCACCAACTTTGCGAGCAGCGCCAACTACCAGGTCGCCGAATACTGCGCCGACGTCGTCGAGGGCATCATGCAGCCCTGCACCGCTGCCGGCATCCCCCATCCCCTGATCATCAGCGAATCGGGCCGCGCCCTCATCGGCTATTACTCCGTGCTGCTGATGAACGTGCTTGACACGGCCCGCTTCGAAGTGAACGCGCTGCCGAAGAATCTGCCGGCCGCGCTGCCGGACCCCCTCGCCAATCTGCTGGAGGTCGCCAAGACGCTGCGATCCAAGAACCTTCAGGAGTTCTTCAACGACGCACTCTTCTACCGCGAGGAGATCTACGCCGCCTTCTCCCACGGCCAGATCACCCTCCGCCAGCGCGGACTGGGCGACCAGATCTTCTGGTACATCCTCACCCGCATCGGCAGCGAGCTGCACTCCCTGAAGGTGATTCCTGAAGAGCTGATCGATCTTCCCGCCATCATGGCCGATGTCTATTACTGCAATTTCAGCGTTTTCCAGTCGCTGCCCGACGCCTGGGCCATCGACCAGCTCTTCCCGATCATGCCGATTCACCGCCTCTGCGAAAAACCGCAGCGTCTGGCCTACCTCTCCGACATCACGTGCGACTGCGACGGCAAAATCGACCGCTTCATCGATCTCCACGATGTCAGCCCGACCCTGCCCGTGCACACCTTCAAGCGCGGGGATGAATACGTGCTGGGCGCCTTTCTCGTGGGCGCCTATCAGGAGACGCTGGGCGACCTGCACAACCTCTTCGGCGACACCAACATCGTCAGCGTCCGCGTCGATGAAGACGGCGAGATCGAATATGTCGAGGAGGTCGACGGCGACTCCGTGGCCGACGTCCTCTCCTACGTGGAATACGAGCCCGCTCGGCTGATGGAGCAATTCCGCACGCTCGCTGAGGAGGCCGTCAAGCAAAAGCGGATCACGGCCGCCGAGCGGCGCGTCATCCTCGCGGCCTACGAATCGGGCCTGCGGGGCTACACCTACTTCGAAACCTGATGCGGTCCGACCCGGAAGACGGAGTCCTGTCCCATGCCGACGCTCTGGATCGATGCACACTGCGTTGAGACTCCTCCCGAGGCGACACTCCTCCAAGCCGCTGCGCAGGCCGGCGTCGTCATACCGACCCTCTGCCACCTCCCGGAAAGGCCCAGTCACCAGGCCGGGTGCCTGGTGTGCGTCGTCGAGGATCTCGACACCGGCAGGCTCCTGCCCGCCTGCGTTGCCCGTGCAACCGAGGCGACCCGGATCGCGACGGACTCGCCCCGCGTGCGCGAGGCCCGCCGACAGAACCTCGCCCTGATCCTGGGCGACCATCGCGCCGACTGCGAAGCCCCCTGCCAACTCGCCTGCCCGGCCCATCTGGACATTCCCGCAATGATGCGTGCCCTGGCGCAGGGCGACTTCCGGCAAGCCGGCGCGACCGTCTACGAAAGGATCGCCCTGCCGCACCTGCTCAGCGCCGTCTGCTCCGCCCCCTGCGAGAAGCGCTGCCACCGGCGCGATCTCGACAGCCCCCTCGCCATCTGCGTCCTCAAGGGGCTGGCGGCCGCTCACGGTACACATCCCCTGGCGCCGCTGCCCGCGACCGGCAAGCGCATCACCATCGTCGGCGCCGGCCCCACCGGACTCGCCGCCGCCTTTTTTCTCCTGAGGCAGGGGCATGCCTGCCACCTGGTCGACGATCAGCCGGATGCCGGCGGAGCGCTCCGGAGCCAGCCCGTCTTTTCCGGCGCCGCTCTCGAACGCGACCTCGCGGTCCTGCGCCAGCTGGGAGCGACCTTCGCCTTCAACACGCGCATCGACGCCTCGCTCACGCTTGAGGCGCTGTCGCAGACGTGCGACGCACTCGCCCTCTGCTGCGGCGAGGCGGGAGCGGCGCAAGTCGCCCATGACTTCAACTTGCCGCTGACGCACGTCCACCTCTCCGCGCTCGACCTGCATCCGGTCGCCAACCGCTCCCTGCCGATCTTCGCCGCCGGCGCCGCCACCCATCGCATCCGGATGGCGGTGATCGCCAATGCGCAAGGCCGCCTCCTGGCGGAGCGGATGAATGCCTGGCTGAAAGGCCTCACGCCCGCCAACGCCCCGTCACGGACCCCTTTCCGCTCGCACGCGGGATCGCTTCCGCCGGAAGCCCTGGCCTCCATGGTCAGCCCCGACTGCCGCTCGCCGGAACGCCGGGATCTGCCGGATGACGCCCGCCCCGCTGTGATCATCCAGGAAGCACAGCGTTGTCTCCAGTGCGACTGCATGAAGGCGGACTCCTGCCGGCTGCGGGAGATCTGCACCGCTGCCGAGCTGCCCGACAGCCATGCGCGCCACGCCGTGCGCCCCGTGGAACGCATCCTCACGGCACACGGCGTCGTGATCGAGCTGGCCAAGTGCATCGCCTGCGGCATTTGCGTTACGCGCTCGCAGATCCTGCAGGCGCCGATCGGGCTGGCCTATCACGGAAGGGGCTACGACGTCCGCGTCGGCCCGCCGATCGGCTGCACCTGGCAGAACCTGCCCCGCGAACTCCTGCACGATGCGGCGGCGTACTGCCCGACAGGGGCGATCTGCCGCACGGGATCCGGATGCGGGCTTGCGCTGTGAGGGAGGGCATTCTATGATGCACCTGTGCGTGAGGACTCGGACTCCGCCACGGTCGTCAGGAAGGGTCGTCTATGTTGAAAATCGGCGTGCTAGGTTCGGGCTCGGGAAGCAACATGCAGTCCATCGTGGATGCGATTGCCGCAGGGACGCTCGATGCGCGCGTAGTCTGCGTGCTGAGCGATGTGGCCGGGGCGGGCATTCTTGCGCGGGCCGAGCGGCAGGGCATTCCCTGTCAGTACATCGATCCGGCGCCGTTCAAGACGAAGCTCGAAGGGGTCGCGGAACAGCGGGCGATCGACGTCTTGCGCGCGTTCGGGGCGGACACCGTCGTGCTGGCCGGATTCATGCGCGTCGTCAAGCCCGCGCTGCTGAAGGCCTTTCCCCTGCGCGTGCTCAACATTCATCCCGCGCTCCTGCCGGCTTTCCCGGGCCTTGCGGCGTGGCGTCAAGCGCTGGCGTATGGGGCGAAGGTGACGGGCTGCACGGTTCATTTCGTGGATGAAGGGATCGACAGCGGGCCGATCCTGGTGCAGCGCTGCGTTCCCGTCCTGGATGACGACACCGCCGAATCCCTCCAGGCGCGCATCCAGGTCGAGGAGCATCAGGCCTATCCCGAAGCGCTCCGGAGGGTGGCGTCGGGGCGGTTGTCGATCGAGGGACGCCGCGTGGTGGCGAAATAGCCCGGGTGAGACGGAGGAGAAAACGACATGGCGACAATCGATGGTTTGCTGCGGCACATGGTTGAGAAAGGTGCAAGCGATCTGCACCTGACCAGCACCTTCAAGCCCTATCTGCGCGTGGACGGTGCGATGTCGGTTCAGGATGGGCTGCCCGAACTGTCCAGCGAGGCCATCCTGGCCATGCTGTCGGAAATCATGCCCAGCCACAACCTGGACCAGTTCAAGCAGGAGTGGGATACCGACTTCGCCTACGAGATTGAAGGGCTCGGGCGGTTCCGCATCAATGCCTTCAACGACCGGTTTGGCGTCGGCAGCGTCATGCGCCTGATCCCCTCCAAGATTCCGACGGTCGCGCAGTTGAACCTTCCCGAGGCCCTCCGCAATTTCTGCTACCTCTCCAAGGGGCTGGTTCTGGTCACCGGCCCCACCGGCAGCGGCAAGTCGACGACCCTGGCCGCGCTGATCGATTTCATCAACCGGATCCGCGAAGAGCACATCATTACGATCGAGGATCCGATCGAATTCGTTCATCAACCGCTCAAATGCCTGATCAACCAGCGCGAAGTGCATCGCGACACCGAGAGTTTTGCGCGCGCCTTGCGCGCCGCCCTCCGCGAAGATCCCGACATCGTGCTGGTCGGCGAAATGCGCGACTTGGAAACCATCGAGATTGCGATCGAGACCGCCGAGACCGGACACCTGGTCTTCGGCACGCTGCACACCAACTCCGCGCCGGCGACGATCGACCGTATCATCGACAAGTTCCCGGCCGACCGCCAGAACCAGATCCGTTCGATGCTGGGCGATTCCCTGCAGGGGATCGTTGCCCAGACGTTGTGCAAGAAGATCGGCGGCGGACGCATTGCGGCCTTCGAAGTCCTGGTGGTCAACGTGCCGATCGCCTCGCATATCCGCGACGGGAAGACCTTCATGATCCCTTCGGTCATGCAGACGAATCGGAGCCTGGGGATGCAGACCTTCAGCGATCAACTCACGAAACTGGTCTTGCAAGGGAAGATCACGGTTGAGGAAGCCTATATCAAGTCGGTCAACAAGGAGGAGATTCGCGTCACGCTGGAGAACCATGGCTTGATGCTTGATTTCCTGAAGGATGATCAGCCCGTCATCGCCGACCGCACCGAGGAGATTCGTGCCCTGCTGGAACAGTTGCGGCAAAGTTTGAAGGCGTCGCCCGACGATGTGAATGCGATGAATGATTATGCCTGGGTGCTGGCGACGACCCCTGTCGATTCCCTGCGCAACGGACGGGAGGCGGTGAAGCATGCCGAACGGGCCGTGAAGCTGACCAAGAGCCCGGAAGCGGGGATGCTCGACACCCTGGGTGTCGCCTATGCGGAGACGGGGGCCTTTCGCCGGGCTGCCGAATATACGCAGCAGGCGCTGACACTGGCCAAGGCGAAGAAGCTGGAGTCGATGATCGGTCCGCTGACCATGCGTCTCAAGCTCTTCTCGACCGACAAGCCGTTCCGCGACGAATAATCGATACAAGCGGATCGCTTAAGGACGATGATCCAGTAGTCGCGTCTCGTCTAATGCGGACGGAGCCCGCAACCCAATCGAACCGCAGATTGCCGAATACTGAACCGCAGAATGTCGAAGTCAATACCGTTCCTTCGCGGTTGTCTTTGTCTTTCCTTCATGATTCGGACCTCATTATTCGTCAATCTGCGGTTCGTACCGGTTTCAGTTCTGAACAACGTGCTATTTTTTTTCGATGTTGCCAAGCCGAAAGGCATTTATGCGCCTCACAGGTGCAGCCGGGGCGGCTCCGGGGGGTCAAACGGCGTGCATTTCGTGATGCGGCGAAGCCAGCCCAGCGTCGCCCAAATGGCGCGGCGTCCCGCCAGCCACCGGACCAGGCTGTGCTTCCCTTTGAAGTCCATGAGCATCAATCCCACCAGGATCAGGAGCGTGCCTTGCCCCGGTCCCAGCAACAGCACCAGGCCGACGAGCGTCAGAAGGGCCCCGCCGACATTGCGCAGCAACCGAAGGAGATGGTGGAGCAGGGGGTTCCGGGACAGTGGACGCATCGCGTGATGCTGCCGTCTGAAATAGTCCGCTGGGAGGCGCGCGATGACGATGGGCATCGCGGCCAGCCCGGCCAGCAGCAGCCCGGTCGAGATGCCGAAACTCCAATTCACCAGTTGGTGGTGGGTTTGATAGAACTCCTTCAAAAACATGGCAAGCACAGTATACCAAGCCATGCTCCGTTGGCAAATGCGCCTTGGCAGTTCTCATTGTGCCCGACCTCGAAAGTCTTTAAAATGGCGCATCAGTCAGATTGGGATGCAAAGTCAATGGCAGATGCGACGGACTATGAACTCGTGCGGCGGTTGCTGGCCCGGAACCCGGGGCTGGCGGCGCATGCCATGGGCATCTGCGGGGTCGGCCTGGCCGGCGTTGCGCAGCTTCTGCAAAGCCGCGGCTGGGCGGTTTCGGGATGCGACCTGCAGACGACCGGTGCGTTGGCCGACGGCCTGCGACGCGACGGGCTCACGCTGTTCTCCGGCCATGATGCCGCCCATGTGGCGCCGCCCTGCGATCTGCTGATCCGCAGCTCGGCGGTTGCGGACAGCCACCCCGAGATTCTGCGGGCCCGCGCACTGGGCATTCCCGTCGTGCGGCGCGGCGAGGTGCTGGCCGCCTTGGTGGGGGACTGTCCAAGCGTGGCCGTCTGCGGCACCCATGGCAAGACGACGACTTCCTGCTTCACGCTGCGCCTGCTGCAGGTCCTGGGCGCCGATCCGCGATGGTGCATCGGCGGCGCCACGGCGGCGATGGGGGGCGTGGCGGGGTGTTCCGGACAGGGGCCGCTCGTCGTCGAGGGCGATGAAAGCGACGGCACGCTGGCCCACTATGCGGCGTCGGTTGTGGTCGTGACCAACGTGGATGCCGATCATCTCGAGCACTTCAGATCGCTTGAAGCCCTTCATGCGTGCTTTGCCGCCGTGCTGGCCCGGGCGCGCAGCGGCATTGTCTATTGCGCCGACGACGCGGTTGCGCGCGCGCTGTGTGCGCCCGATCCGTCCGCGCTGAGCTATGGCTTCAGCGCAGCGGCACGCCTGCGGATCGCCCATCTGCAAATGACTGCAGACCGCATGACGTTGGGCGTCGTCTTTGACGGCAGGGACCTGGGGGAGGCGACGCTGCAGGTGACGGGACGCCACAACGCGCTGAACGCCGTGGCGGCACTGGGCGCGGCAATCGCGCTGGGGCACGATCCTGCGGCGGGATTTTCGGCTTTGGCGCAGTTGACCGAATTGCCGGGGCGGCGGTTCGAGCGGTTGCTGCGGCAGGACGGCATCGCGGTCATTTCCGACTACTCGCACCATCCCGCCGAGATCGCGGCGCTGATCGCCTTGGCGCGCCTCCAGCAGGCGTGCCGGATTGTCGCGGTTTTCCAGCCGCACCGTTACACCCGCACGCTGGCCCTGGGCCAGGACTTCCCGCAAGCCTTCGCGGGTGTGGACGAACTTGTCCTGCTGCCGGTCTACGCGGCCTCGGAGGCGCCGCAGCCCGGCGGCGAGACGACCGATCTCTATGGCATCTTCCGTCGGCAGGCGCTGGCGCAGGTGCCGGTGCCGCGCTTGGCGGAGTCGCTTGAGGCGGTCGCCGCCTGGCTGCTACAGGAGCTTCGCGAGGGCGATCTGCTGCTGGTGATCGGGGCGGGGGACGTGGTGCAGGTCGGCCACGCGGTCGCGCAGGCGCTGCGGATGCGGCTCCAGCCGGCGGTTGCGCAGGTGGAGGAGCGGCTGAAGGGGCTGGCGGAGGTCACGGTACACCGGCGCGCGCCACTGGCGGCGCTGACGACGCTGGGCGTAGGCGGTCCTGCCGATCTGCTCGTGGAAGCGAAGTCGGAGGCCGGCCTCGCCGCAGTACTGCGGCTCTGCCATGACGCCGGCGTCCCCTGCCGTCTGCTGGGGGGCGGGTCCAACACGCTCGTGAGCGACCTGGGCGTCCGGGGCGTGGTTGTCCGGCTGGCTGGCGCAGCCCTCAAGGCGATCACGATCCATGCGGATGGGCGCGTCGTGGCCGGCGGGGCCGCCTCGGGCCTGCAGCTGCTGAACGGACTGACGAAGGCCGGGCTGGCGGGGCTGGACTTCATGGAGGGCATCCCCGGCACCGTGGGCGGCTGGGTCGCCATGAATGCCGGGGCGCACGGGGACTGCATCGGACACTGGGTGCGCGTCATTCGCGGTTTGAAAAGCGACGGCTCAATTGTTATAGTGGATGTCGACGATGCCGGTTTTGAGTACCGGCGGTGCCGGGGGCTTGAAGGCGTCATGGCGGTGCAGGTTGAGTTTGCCCTCAAGCCGGGCGATTCTGCCACGAGCGGCGAACGCCGACGGCTTTTCCGGGAGAAGCGGCTGGATTTTGAAGGGCACCGCAGTGCGGGCTCCATTTTCTGCAATCCCGATCAAGCGACCGCCGGGCAGCTGTTGGATGCGGCGGGATGCAAGGCGCTGCGTGTCGGCGGGGCGCGGGTTTTTGCGCGCCATGCCAATGTGATCGTCACGGAGCCCGGCGCGACCGCGTCGGATGTCCTGGCGCTGATGGCGGGCATGCGCGCGAGGGTTTTGCAGGAGCAGGGCGTTGAACTGAGGGCCGAGGTACGGGTATGGCGAAGTTTAGAAAAATAGCGGTTCTGATGGGCGGACTGTCGAGCGAGCGCGAGGTCTCCTTGCGCTCCGGACAGGCTGTGGTCAAGGGGCTGGAAGCGGCCGGTTATCAGGTTGCGCCTGTCGTTCTGGCGCGTGACGCGGTGGAGGGACTGCCTTCGGATGTCGAGGCGGTGTTCCTTGCGCTGCATGGCGGCTATGGCGAGAGTGGCGGCGTTCAGGCGGATCTGGACAAGCTGGGCATTCCCTATACCGGCGCCGGAGCGGCTGCGAGCCGGCTGGCCATGGACAAGATCGCCACGAAGCAGCGCCTCGTGGCGCAGGGCGTTCCCACTCCCGAGTACGAGGTGCTGCCGCGGGGCGTCGAGGCGACGCGCCTGCCGTTGCCGGTGGTGGTCAAGCCGCCGCGCGAAGGGTCCAGCGTCGGCATTTCGCGGGTGCTGGTGCCGGGAGACTGGGCTCCCGCGCTGGCGCTGGCGCGCGCGATCGATCCGGAAGTGCTGGTCGAGCGCTATGTCGCCGGGCGCGAAATGACGGTGGGCGTGGTCGGCGGCGAGGTCTTTCCGGTGGTGGAGATCCGCGCGGCTGGCGGCTGGTACGGCTTTGACGCCAAGTATGTGACGGGAAATACCGTCTATGCCTTTCCCGACCCCGTTGCCGATGCGAAGGTGATCGACCGTTGCCAGCAGCTCGCCCGGAGGACGTTCGACGCCCTTGGCGTGCGTGGGCTGGGGCGGGTTGATTTCCGCGTGACGGACGCGGGCGAGTGCTTTGTCCTGGAATTGAACTCGTTGCCGGGATTCACGGCCACGAGCCTGCTGCCGAAGGCCGCGGCGCAGGCGGGTGTCGGCTTCAGCGCGCTCTGCGCGCGCATCATCGAACTCGCGCGATGCGATCAGCCGTGACGCAGGACGGGCGAGGGGAATCCTACACGCCATGTTGGGTAGAACGAAAAATCAAGCCGCACGCGGTTCTCCGGGTCGCCGCCGGCTGCATCTCCGCAGCGCCGGCCGCGCCATCTGGAGCGATGGCCAGCGCCGGCTGGTCATCGGCGTCGTCGCGCTTGTGCTGCTGCTGCTGCTGGGCCTGGGCCTTCGCCAGCTGGTGGATTTTTATCTGCTGAAAAGCGGTCACTTTGTCTTGCGCAAGATCGAGGTGCAGGCCGGCGATACGATCACCCGCGACCGGATCTGCGAGTACCTGAAACTGCAGGAGGGGATGCCGCTGTTCGAAGTCGACATCAACCGGCGCCAGCAGGAATTTCTGAAGGATGCCGCGACGATCCGTTCGCTCACCATCACGCGGACGCTCCCCGACCGCCTGAGCGTGTGCGTGATCGAGCGCGAACCGCTGGCACGCCTCGCCCGCAAGCCGCTGGCGATCGATGGCGAAGGCGTCATCTTCGTGCGCTATTCCGGAATCGAGACGCTGCCGTGCGTATCCGGCTATCCCGGCGGACTCGTCGTGCCGGGCTCGCGCGTCGAGGGGATGACGGTTGCCGCGCTGGAGCTTTTCGAGGTGATGAAGAACAACGCCCTGCCGCTGCAGATCGTGGATGTGGATGTCTCGCACGAGGATTACCTGGACTGCACGATGTCGGATCAGCGGCGCGTCAAACTGGCGTGGAAGCACATTGGCGACAACGATGCGCGTTCCCATCGCTTCCTGCTCGCACAGCTCAAGGGGCTGGCCGCCGCCATGAATTCCGAACGCGGGCAGGGGCGCGGCAGCTGGGATGCGACGATTCAGGGGCGCGCCTATGCGCGGTAACGGACAACGGTGAACACTTATGGCTATTCCTCCCATTGCTGCTTTGGAGATCGGCACGACCCAGACGGTTGCGCTGGTTGGCGAGATCGATGACTCGCGGCGCGTCACCATCACGGGGCGCGGGGTCTACAAGACGACGGGCGTCCGCAAGGGACAGGTGATCGATGTCGAACACGCGAAAGTCGGCGTCACGAAGGCGGTTCAGCAGGCCTCGGAGGAAAGCGATGTCGATGTGGGGCGTCTGTTGCTGGCGGTGAGCGGCGGACACATCGAATCGAAGGTGAACCGCGGCTCCGTGCCGGTGCGCGCGCGCGATCAGATCGTCTCCCATGAGGACGTCGAGGAGGTCTCCGAACTCGCGCAAGCCATCAATCTGCCGCCTGATCGCGACGTGATGCACACCGTCAGCCAGTCGTTCGGCCTGGATGATCAGATCGGCATCATGAAGCCCGAGGGGCTACACGGCGCCCAGCTGTCGCTGGATATGCTGGTGATTCACGCCTTGCGGAACCGGGTGGACAACCTCCGCAAGGTGGTCCAGTCGGTTGAACTCAACGTGGACGACGTCGTCTTCAGCGGGCTGTGCGCGGCGCTCGCGGTGCTGACGTCGGAGCAGAAGCGCAACGGCGTGGCGATCATCGACCTGGGGGGCGGCACGACCAGCTATCTGGCCTACGCCGACAACGTCATCGCCTGCGCGGGCTCCTTCGGCGTCGGCGGCGATCATGTCACGAATGACCTGTCCGTGGCCTTCAACATCCAGACGGGGCGCGCCGAAGAACTCAAGCGCAGCGAGGGGCATGCGCAGGTGAGCGCCAGCACCGGCCTGAAACGCCTGATGATTCCCCAGGATCTGGGTTTCCAGGAGCGGAGCATCAGCCTGAAGGCCTTCCATGTGGTGATCAACGCCCGCATGGCGGAGACCTTGCGCCTCGTGCGCACCGCACTGCACGATGCCGGCGTTCTGCCCAAGTTGAGCGCGGGCGTCGTCTTCACAGGAGGGGGCGCGAGCCTGCCGGGGCTGCCGGAACTGGGACGGATCATTTTCGGCGTTCCCTGTCTGATCGGCACTCCGTCCAATGTTTTCGGGCTGGAGGATGTCGAGAATCCCGCGGCCTACGCGACCACGGCCGGCCTGGTGCTCTACGGCTTCAAAACCTATCAGGAAACGGGACTGATGCGCCCGGTCAAAGACTTCATCCAGGGGTTCTTCAAGCGATGAACGACAAACAGACAAACATGATGTTGATCGGCGTGGGGGGCGGCGGCTGTCGATTGGCCTCCGCGGCCGTTCACGCCTATGGCGCAACGCTGCCGGCCATCGGCTTCGACACCGACGCGTTGGCGACCCGCGGCATCAGCAACATGCGCTGCATGCTCATCGGGGCCCAGCGCTACGACGGCCACGGTACCGGCGGCGATTCCGTCAAGGGGCGCACCGCGGTCCAGGACGACCTGGAAGGGATCACCGCGGCATTGTCCGGCGTGCAGCTCGCCGTGGTGGTGACGGCCCTGGGCGGCGGGGTCGGCAATGGCGCCACGCCGTTGATCCTGAGCGCGCTGCGGAATGTCGGCGCGCACACGCTCTGTTTCGTCACGCTCCCGTTCGCGCTGGAGGGCAAGGCGCGGCGCACCGTGGCGGAACGGGCCCTGCCGATGATCGAGGAGAACAGCGATGCGCTGGTGGTCCTGCCGATGGACCAGCTGTTTGACGCGGCCGGTTCAAATGCAGCGCTGGCGGATGCGATCCCCTGTGCGGAGTCGATCTTCAGCGAGGGGCTGACGCTCTTCTGGCGGCTGATCCTCACGCCGGGGTTCATATCGCTGGATTCGGAAACCCTCCTGGCCGCGCTCGCGCAGAGCACGGGCCGCTGCCGCTTCGCCGTGGCCGCCGCCACGGGCGACGCGCGCAGTTCCGAGGCCGTGGCCCAGCTCTGCCGCAGTCCCCTGCTGGGGAAGGCGCCGGGCCTTCAGGAGGCCCAGGCCGTCACCCTGGGCGTTCTGGCGGGGGGCGACCTGAAGCTGACCGAACTCGCGGAGGTCACGAAACGCCTGCAGGCGGCGCTGGCCCCGGAATGCGAGATGCGCATGGGCACGGTGCTCGATGAACGCTATGCGGGGGAGATCCATCTCGTGGCCCTGTTCTTCGATGTCCTGCGGGAGAAGGGCGCCCACCTGGCGTCGCCAGGCGAGGGCGAAGGCGGGACCGTCGACACGCTGGGACCCATTCCCGGAGACGTGCGTCCGGCGGCGCGTCGCGCGCGCGCCAAGGCCGGGACGAAGATGACCGGCCGCGGACGCTTCAAGGATGTCGAGGCCACCTGGTTCAATGGCGAGGATCTGGATCGTCCAACCTATCTGCGCCAGGGCATCACGCTCGACCGCTAGCGGACGCGATACGGACTGCCGATGGAATCGCGCCAACTCTATCTTGCGCCCTTGCGTGGCGTGACCGGCCTGACCTTCCGGCGTTGCTTTGCCCGCCACTTCGGCGGCTTCGATCTCGCGGTGTCGCCCTTTCTGACGACGGTGGCCGGCTCGCGGATCAAGGCCACGCATCTGGCCGACATCGATCCGGCCCGGAATCAGGATCTTCCGGTCATTCCGCAGGTGATCGGCAAATCGGCGGCTGAACTGCGAATCCTGCTGCTCGCCATCCGGAACCTCGGCTACACGCGCGGCGATCTGAATGCGGGCTGCCCCTGGCCGATGATCGTCAAGAAGGGACGCGGTGCGGGGCTGCTCCGCGACGGCGACAATCTCCGCCGCATGCTCGATGCGGGGTGTGCGGCCCTGCCGGGCGGGTTCTCCCTCAAGGTGCGGCTGGGCATCGAGACCCCCGACCTGCTGCTGCAACGGATGGACATCATCAACGACTGTCCTTTGACCGAGGTCACCATCCACGCGCGCACCGCCCGGCAGCGTTATGCCGGGCACGTCATGCTGGATGAGTTTGCGCAGGCGCAGCAGGCCTGCCGGCATCGCGTGATCTACAATGGCGACATTCGGACAATGGCCGATTTCACGTATCTCAAGTCCGCCTATCCGGCCGTGACCGGGTGGATGATCGGCCGGGGGGCGATTGCCGATCCGTTCCTGCCGGCCCGGATCTGCGGGGACGACAGACCACCGAGTCTTGAACGACTGCGCGCCTTTCTGGATGACTATTACGCGCAGTCCGAAGCGGAGCTCTTCGGCCCCGCCTCGTTGCTGGGCCGCTTGAAGGAGCTGTGGAGCTACCTCCAGGTGCGGTTCGAGGATGGCCCGCTGCTCTGGAAGCAGATCCGCACCTGCAAGCAGACCGCCGAGTACCAGCGCATCCTGTCGCAGTGGTGGCAACGCGCGCCCGCGTTGGCTCAGATGGTAGACGGCCTATCACAGGCGTAGCTTTCCTCGCGAAAAAAAAAATTAAATATTGGTGTTGCACAGCTGGTCGCGATCTGCTACTGTCCGAAATGCAGTAAGAACACATGCTTCATGACAGTTTGATATAAGTTGAGTTGATGGCATGATGGATACAATGTTTTTATTTGCATAACAGGGAAAACAATGAAAATGATTCATAACAGTCGCAAAATATTCGGCGTGACGGTTTCACTTCTACTTATCGCCTGCTCATTGTCGGCAGCCGTCATCACGCAGGAATTCGGCACAGGCGCAATTAATCCGGGTAGCCCGGGTAGCCCGTCAGTAGCTGTTTTTGCAGTTAATCAGTTTAATAGTGGGCTGGGCACCCTGACGAGTGTGACGTTCACCATGACGCTCGAAACCTGGGGTGGCTACTATACAATCGTCAATGCGACGGCTCCTTCCACCGCTGTCAGCGGCACGATGTTCATGGGCGCAAACGCCTACCTCTTCGGAATGCTAGCGCCTTCGGGCTCACCGAATTCCTTGTCGCAGATGTTTGCCGGCGAAACCGATACATTCAATCTTGCAGCGACGGGGGATTCGCAAACGATCAATGGGCCTGCTGTCGATGATCGGAATACGACCGGCCCCGAATCCGACACTGTGTCACCGGCCTTTTTTGGTTATTATCAGGGTACTGGATCCTACGAGATTCGTTTTGTCAGTTCCACGGGGAGTCGACACGAGGCGTCGGGCGCCGTCAATGGTAGTTTTGGAACGATGTCTTCCCAGGGCTACCTGACCGTCTCCTACGAATACGAGCCCGTTCCCGAGCCGACTTCGCTGGGCCTGGTTCTGCTGGGTGTGGGCGCCATGGCCGTCCGTCGCCGCAGCAGGCGCCAGGGATGAAATCGTTGACCGCCCCGCGGAATCGAAAATAGTGGGCCGTCATTACCCCGGGTTGTCGAGCCCAGCAGACTTTGGATTATCATGTGGCAATCATACGCCACATCCCGGTTTTGCTCGCCCCAACTGTCCGCTTTTGCTTTCCCCCCGACAGCCCAACTGACTAACGCCGCAATTTGGCACCCTTCAGCACGGGTCTGGCCTGAATCTCGCGGACATCGTCCATACGCCCCTGCTTGCTTCGTACGCCGACCAGATTCATGTGAACGTCTGGGTCTTTGTCGTTGAGTGACAGGGCTTTCTCCAGCGCAGCCGCTGCGTCATCGAGCTGACCCTTGTCCGACAGAACGCAGCCCAGCGTGTCCCAGACCGCATAGA
>CAZQKI010000067.1:0-21092 GCA_964592855.1 uncultured Lentisphaerales bacterium | reverse complement strand
CGAACGGCATTCCCGGCATGCGCGACAAGGCGGTGCTGAACAGCGCCTCCACCAAACGGAAAATCCGCCTGCCCTACTACTTCGCGGTCCAGGAACTGGTCATCAGCAACACCTGCCTGCTGGTCGCCGCCGCGGACTCGGGCGTGAACACCACCGCTGCCGACTACCGCGGGTATGTGAGCTACGTGCCCGCCACGTCGCGCGATCCGGTGTGGACGCGGCCCGTCGGGTTCGACGTATCGGGTAACGTGCTCGTTGACCAGGCCGGCCTCGTCTATGTCGGCGGCGCCGATCAGCAAGCCTCCACGAAAGTGAACATCGGCGGAAAACTCACCGTGTCGAACGGCGGGCTGCAACTGACCGCCGGCACTTTGATCACGAACGTTTTCCCGACAGCCGGCGCCAGCGCTGACGGCACCTTCGTGCCATACACGGACCGGACCGAGCTGTTCAAGGGCGAGAACGTGCTCACGGTCGTCGGCGGCACGCGTGTCGGCTTGTCCGGCAAGATCCACACCCTCAACGAGTACCGGTGCGGGGCGGCGGTGCATCTCGACCTGGCGGACGTCACCGTTGATGCCGGCGGGCTGTTCACAGCCTATACCGGCGGCTACAACCGTTTTGTCCTCAACAACAGGGTCTACACCATGTGTCCCGGAGGCCTGAAGACCGGCGACAACAAGCACGGCGGCAGCTACGGAGGGCGCGGCGGCGGCCAGACCGCCGGCAGCATTTCCGGGATTGCGCCGTACGGGTTTGAAAATGCCCCGTTCTATCCCGGCTCGCCCAATGGTGCCGGAAGCAGTCGCGGCGGGGGGTCCATCCGCATGGACGCGAAGAAGCTGACGCTGAACGGAACGTTGATCGCCTCCGGCTTTACCGGAAACAAGGGCGCATCGGCCGGCGGCGGTATCTGGGTGAATTGCAGCAGATTCGCCATAGGCGAAAATGGCGTCGTTTCCGTCGAAGGCGGCAGCGGCGCGAACGCCAACGCGGGGTCCGGCGGCGGCGGCGGGCGCGCGGCGATCTGCGTCGGTCTTTCAGAAAAACAAATGCTCCAGCTATTCACCAATGCGACCCATACCGCGAAGGGCGTGACCCTGTCGTCGCTTGCCGGGAGCATCGGTTCGCGCTTCACCGCGGCGGGCGGCCCCGCCGGGAGCGCATCGTATTCGGCCGGCACCGCCGGCAGCGGCGTCTTCATCCAGAGCCTGCCATCGGGCACGCTCATTCTCGTGCGCTAGCCACAGGGGGACTCCGCTCTGCCACCCTGCCTGTACCATTCTCCCATCCGAAACGCCAATCGATCGCATCACCGTGTCACAAGGAACCCCGAGCATGCCCGCCAAACAGCCCAACATCATCTTCATCATGTCGGACGACCATGCGGCCCACGCGATGAGCTGCTACGGCAGCCGGATCAACCGGACGCCGAACCTCGACCGAATTGCCGACGGCGGCATGCGCTTTGACAACTGCTTCTGCACCAACTCGATCTGCACCCCGAGCCGCGCCACGATCCTGACGGGGACCTACAATCACGTCAACGGCGTCACCACGCTCGCCACGCCGATGGACAACCGGCTGCAGACCTATCCCAAGCTGCTGCAGCAGGCCGGCTACCAGACGGCGATTTTCGGCAAGTGGCACCTGGGGCTCGGGCCGGAACACTGCCCGACGGGCTTTGACGACTGGGCCGTTGTTCCCGGCCAGGGCCGCTATCACAACCCCCAATTCGTCTTCAAGGGACCAAACGGCGGCGAGACACGCACGGTTCCCGGATACGCGACCGACCTGATCACCGACATGAGCCTCGACTGGCTCCAGGCGCGCGACGCGGCGCGCCCCTTCTGCCTCATGATCCACCACAAGGCGCCGCACCGGCCCTGGTATCCCGACGAGAAGCACGCCCACCTCTACCTGAACGAGACGATTCCCGAGCCCGAGACGCTCTTCGATGATTACGCCAACCGCGCGTCCGCCGCCGCGGATGCCAAGATGCGCGTCGGCCCGCACATGACTCATACCGACCTCAAGTGCGAGGTGCCCGCCGAGATGCCCGAGATGGAACTCCGCCGCTGGGCCTACCAGCGCTACATCAAGGACTACCTCCGCGTCATCGCCAGCGTCGACGACAACGTCGGCCGCGTGCTGGATTATCTCGACGCCGAAAAGCTGGCGGAGAACACCCTTGTGATCTACACCTCCGACCAGGGGTTCTTCCTGGGCGACCACGGCTGGTACGACAAGCGTTTCATGTACGAGGAGTCGCTCCGCATGCCCTTCATCCTCCGCTATCCGGCCGAAGTCAAGCCGGGGTCGGTGAGCCGCGACATGATCCTCAACGCAGACATCGCGCCGCTCTTCCTCGATCTGGCCGGCGTGGACGTCCCTGGCGACATGCAGGGGCGGAGCTTCCGTCCCCTGTTGCAGGCCTGCACGCCGGCCGACTGGCGCCAGGGCATGTACTACCGCTACTGGATGCACAAGTCGGCCGAACACAACGTCTCTCCCCACTACGGCATCCGCACCCACCAGTACAAGCTGATCTACTATTACTCCGACCCCGTCGGCCAGCCTGGTGCGGTGGACGACACCCGCGAGCCGGAATGGGAGCTGTTCGACCTGGAGAATGATCCGCGCGAGATGAACAACGTCTACCACGATCCCGCCTACGCCGGCACCGTTGCGGAACTGACGCGTGAACTCCACCGCCTCCAGGCGGAGGTGGGCGACAAGCGCTATGCCAAGGACACCGACGCCTGACATCGCCATGAACTTCCAACCCGACTCCCGTCACTTCGCCGACGTCATGCGCAACCGGCGGCCGGCGCGCCTGCCGCTCTACGAGCACATCATCAACGCGAGCGCCATGGAGCGGATCCTCGGCGTCCGCTTTGCCGAATTGGAGCGGGGTGACGCCGCCGACCAGCAGGAGTATTTCCGGCAGCATTGCCGCTTCTTCCGCGAGATGACCTACGACACCGTCTCGTACGAAGTGTGCATCGGCGCGGTGCTGCCCGGACCGGTCGCGCTCAGCGGCGGTCGCGGGCCGATCCAGTCGCGAGCGGACTTCGCAGCCTACCCGTGGGGGGAGCTGCCGGAGCGCTACTGGCGGCGGGCCGGGCCGTGCTTCGACGCGCTGGTCGCCAGTCTGCCGCCCGGCATGCAGGCGGTCGGCGGGATCGGCAACGGGGTGTTCGAACTGGCGGAGTCGCTCGTCGGCGTGGAGCACCTCCCCTTCATGCAGGCCGACGACCCCGGGCTGTATGACGATCTCTACGCCGCCATCGGCGGTCTCATGGCCGGGCTGTGGCGGACGTTCATGCCGCGCTACGGGAAATATTTTGCGGCCTGCCGCTTCGGCGACGACCTCGGTTTCAAGACGTCGCTCCTGACCGATCCCGCGACGGTGCGGCGGCAGATCCTCCCGCAGTACCGCCACGTGATCGATGCCATCCATGCCGGCGGCGGCCGGTTTCTCTGGCACTCCTGCGGCTGCATCTTCGAGGTCATGGAGGACGCCATCGCCCTCGGCATCGATGCCAAGCATTCCAACGAAGAGGCCATCGCCCCCTTCGAACGGTGGATCCGGGACTACGGCGGGAGGATCGGCCTGCTGGGCGGCTTCGACATGGATTTCCTGTGCAGCCGCTCCGAGCAGGAGGTCTACGACGGGGTGCTCGAACGGGGCCGGCGGTTCCGGGCGGCGGCGCAGGGCTACGCGCTCGGATCGGGCAACTCGATTCCCGACTACGTCCCGGCGGAGAACTACCTCGCGATGATCCGGGCGGCCCAGGCCATCCGGCAGACGGAAGGATGCCTATGACAACACCGAATGACCGCGACTGTCTGCGCACCCTGGCCGCCGAATATGCGGAGATTGCCAACGGCGCGGACATGAAGGCGCGCCGGGAACGCTGGCGGCGGAGCAACCGCCTGCTGGAACGGACCGTCCCCTTCCAGATCGAGGACAACGGCACTTTCCTCGCCGACCTGATGCCGCCGCCGGTCTGCGAGGGTGAAATCGAACGCGCCCTGGAACTGCAGTTGCGGAAAGCCGTGTACAACTTCCGGCTGATCGACGACGACCGCGTATTCCCGCCCTGCTGCGCCATCAACTGGCAGATCGTCCGTCCCGAGCTTTGTCCCGAACTGACCTTCACCTATGTCGCCGACGCCTCCGGGCGCAAGCTGGGCCACGAGACCAACACGCCGCTTGCAAATCTGGCCGCCGACTTCCACAAGCTCGTGCGCCGTCCGTTCACCGTCGACCGCGACGCGACCCACCGCCAGGCGGAGATCGCCACCGCTGCCTTCGGCGACCTGCTGCCGGTCCGGATCGTCACCCAGTGGACCCTCTGGAGCGGCTGCAGCCTGACGTCCAAGGCGGTGCGCCTGATGGGCATGGACAACTTCTACATGGCCATGCTCGACCAGCCCGAGCAGGTGCACCGCTTCTTCGATTTCGCCACCAACGAGTCCCTCGACTTCCAGCGCTGGCTCGAGACCGAGCGGCTGGCGACGCCGAACAACGGCGAGTTCAGCGTCGGGTCGGGAAGCTGCGGCTTCACCGATGAACTGCCCGCGCGCGAGATCCGGGACGGCGCGCGCCTGATGCTGGCCGACTGCTGGGGATTCCAGGAGGCGCAGGAGTCGGTCGGCCTCTCGCCCGAGATGTACGCCGCGTTCATCCACCCCTATCAGCGGCGGACGAGCGACGGCTTTGGCCTGCTCTACTACGGCTGCTGCGAGCCGGTGCACCAGCAATGGCCGGTGATCCGGCAGTTCCGGAATCTGCGCAAGATCACCGTCTCCCCCTGGTGCGACCAGGCCTCCATCGCCGGATCGGCGGGGCGCAGCGTGGTCCTTTCGCGCAAGCCGCACACGATGAAGCTCTGCGGCGAGGTGTTCGACGCCGCGGCCTTCGAGGCGGACATCCGTGAAACGCTGGAGATCGCCAGGGACAATTTCATCGAACTGATCTTCCGCGACAACTGCAGGATAGCCGGCGGCATGAAGCCCCGGATCGACGAGGCCTGCCGCATCATCCACCGGCTCATCGGCAGAATGGCGGGGGAATGAGCATGCAGGCCTACGATGTGGTGGTGGCGGGTGGCGGGTTGGCGGGCTGTTTTGCCGCCATTGCCGCGGCGCGCGAGGGGGCTCGTGTGGCGCTCTTCGAGCAGTACGGCTTTCTCGGCGGGATGGCGACGGCGGCGCCGGTTGCGGTCTTCATGCAGTATCATGTCGCGCGGCCGGACGGCAGCATCGGCGAACTCGTCGAAGGATTGTTCGGCGAGATGGTCCGCCGTCTGCGCGCGGAGGGCGACATGCTGGAGACCACCTTCAGCTTTGACGACATTGTCCTGCGGGGCGTCCTCGACGATCTGATGGTGGAGGCGGGTGTCGAGGTCTGCTTCCACACGTTCGTCGCCGGTGCGCAGGTGGAGGGAAGCCGGCTTGCGGCGCTGCAATTCGCCTCCAAGGCGGGGATGCAGACGGTCGCGGGGGCGGTCTTCGTCGACGCCACCGGCGACGGCGATCTGGCCGCCCTGGCCGGTGCGCCGTTCGACATCGGACGCGGGGACGGGCGCATGCAGCCGCTGACCCCGACCTTCGTCATCGGCGGGATCGACGCCACGCAGGATCTTTCGCGGCAGGCGGTGAACGCCCTGCTGAAGGCGGCGCATGCGCGCGGCGAATCGGCCACCGCCGGCCTCGGCTTCTGGCGCCTGCCGCAGCCCGACCAGGTCTTCGTCAACACGCCGCACGTGTGGAACGCCTCGCCGCTGGACGTGGGGGCGATGTCGCGGGCGGAGATGGAGGGGCGGCGGCAGATCCGCTGCATCATGGACGATCTGCGGCGCAACGTGCCCGCCTTCGCGCGGGCCCATGTCGTCCGCGCCGGCGTGCAGATCGGGGTGCGGGAGACGCGCCATCTGCGGGGGCGCTATTGTCTGACGGTCGAGGATGTCCTGGCGGGGCGGCGCTTCGACGACGGCATTGCCCGCTGCGCCTACGAGGTGGACATCCATGCCCTCAAGCCGGGTGAGACGACCTTCCATGCCGTTTTGGAGCGGGGTCGGTTCTACGAGATCCCCTACCGCTGCCTGCTTCCGGAGGCGGGACCTGAAAACCTGCTGGTGGCCTGCCGGGCGCTGAGCGCCACGCACGAGGCGCACGGCAGCCTCCGCATCATGCCCACGATGGCGGCGGTCGGCGAGGCGGCGGGTCTGGCCGCCGCGCAGGCGCTGGCGCTGGATGGCGACGCCGGGCGTGTCGACGGCGCCGCCCTCAAGCGGACGCTGATCGAGCGTCGCATCATGGGCGATCCGTTCGGGCGCGGGGCGTGAACTGTTGACAGACCTGGCGGAGGTCTGTAAGGTAAAAGCTGTTCAAAGCATCGGTAATATCACTGGGAGTTGCATGATGAGCAGAAAAGCCGAACGTTTTCTTGTACTGGGTGCCGTTCTTCTGCTGGCAGGCGTGGCGGGGGCCAACAACCTCACGGTGCAGAATGTCGTGCTGAGCCCCTCCGGAGGCGGGAAGGCGGCGGTGGCCTTCGACCTCTCCTGGGAGAATTCGTGGCGCGATGCCGAGAACTTCGACGCCGCCTGGGTTTTCGTCAAGTACTCGACCGACGGCGGCACCCGCTGGCGACATGCCACGCTTTCCGCCTCCGGCACCAATCCGCCGGCCTTTTCGCCCGGCACCAGCACCCTGCTTGAAGTCATCGTGCCGACGGACAAGAAAGGAGCGCTGGTCCAGCGCGCCGCGCCCGGCTCGGGCTTTGTCGCGACCACAAACATGCAGTTCGTCTGGGACTTCGCCGGCGACGGCGTCTCCGTCCATGCCCAGGCCATCGTCAAGGTCATGGGCGTTGAAATGGTCTACATCCCGCGGGGGCCGTTCTACGTGGGAGATGATCTTCCCGCGAGCGGTCCGAACGGCACCTTGACCTGCACCTACATCAACACGGGCGACATGTCCAAGGTCTATTCCGCCGGATCGGGGACCGTGGCTGCCCCCTATTACAACCCAGCCGGCTGCGGGCGTCCGGGCGGTGTCACGGGCACCTTCAACGCGGGCTATCCCAACGGATACAACGCTTATTACATCGCCAAGTACGAGATGTCGGAGGCGCAGTACACCGACTTTCTCAACCTGCTCACGCTCGAGCAGGCGACCAGCCGCTATCCCGACCTGAAGAACCTCCTTCGTCACGCGATCACCGGCGAGGTGCCGACCGTCGCCCTGAACGGAACCTTCTCCACGGCGGCGCCTGCCCGGACCGCGGCGTTCCGGCTTTTCCAGGAAGCCTGGAAGGATGCCGTGGCCTATGCCGACTGGGTGGCGCTGCGGCCGGCCACGGAAATGGAATTTGAGAAGGCCGGGCGCGGCCCGAGCCTGCCGGTCAGCGGCGAGCACGCCTGGGGAAGTGCCGCCGCGCCAACAACCTATGCCGCGGTCTTGAACGGCAATGCCGACAACGAGCTTCCAGGAACGGCGGCGGCGAATGCCAACTACAGCATCTGCACGCCCGACGGCCCCATTCGTGTCGGCGCTTTCGCCACCAACGGCGCCAGCCGTGTCAAGTCGGGTGCGGGCTACTACGGGGTCATGGAACTCTCCGGGAATGTCATGGACCGGGTAATCTCCTCCGGATCCGCCACCCGCACGGGGGCTGCGCAATGGCCCTCGTTCAGCGGTCTGCATGGCGAGGGGGAACTGACTCGCTCCGGCCTCGCCGACACATCGGATTGGCCGCCCATGAACGGAGCTTCCCCTGGTGGGCAGTACACCTGCCGGTCGGGCGGTTTCGAAGGGGGGGCCGCCGAAATCCAATTGTGCGACCGGCGTGCGCAGACCTATGCCTACCAGTCCGGTTACGGGGGTGTGCGCCTGGCGAGGACGGCACCTTGAAGATCACGGGAAACGGGAGTCGTAACGCATGAAAAAGAAACTCAATCTGATCTTCGCGCTGGCCGCGCTGGCCGCGACGCAACTCGTCGCCAACAACCTGAATATCGACAATGTCACGATTCATCCGGTCAGCCGTCGCCTGGCGGTCATCCAGATGGATCTCTCCTGGGAGAACTCCTGGCGCGATGCGTGCAATCACGATGCCGCCTGGCTCTTCGCCAAATATTCGCTCGACGGAGGCGTCACCTGGTCTCACGCCACGCTCAAGGGGAGCGGCGTCAACCCGCCGCAAACGTCCCCGGGTTCCGATGCGTCCCTGCAGATCTACGTGCCGGACGATTGCAAGGGTGCCTTCGTGCGGCGCACCGCAGAGGGATCGGGAACGCTAGCCACCACCGGATTGCGTCTGGTATGGGATCTGGATGCCGACTCCATTCCGCCTGACGCCCTGGGGCGCATCAGCATGCATGGGCTGGAGGTGGTCTACATTCCCAAGGGGCCCTTCTACGTGGGTGACAACGCCTCGCAGATCAACAGGGGATTCAAAGTCACCTACATCAACACCCCCGCCATGACCAACACGATCGCCGCCGGTCTGGGAACCATCGAGGTTCCCTACACCAACATGACGGCGGGGATCGGGCGGCCCTACGGCATCGTCGGCACCTTCACCAACCGTTATCCCAACGGCTACAACGCCTTCTACATCATGAAGTACGAACTTTCGCGCCGCCGCTACCTCGACTTCCTCAACAAGCTGACCTTCCTGCAGGCGACCAACCTGATGACCAATCTCGTGGTCAGTCAAGCCTACACGTTCGAGGGGACGACAGGCGCAATCACCGGCACGCATCCGAACTTCGCAAACACCCACAGCTGGCGCGCCGTGACGTTCCGTCAGATGACGACCCCCACCTTCAACGGCGCTCGGGAGTGGCTGGCCTATCTCGACTGGGCAGGCCTTCGACCCATCACCGAAATGGAATACGAGAAGGCCTGCCGCGGGCCGAACCGTCCGGTGGACAACGGGTTTCCCTGGGGTACGACCGCCGGGTTGCTGATCAACCGGCTGAAGGCGCTCAACACGGCGGCTGAATCGCCCTCCGTCCGCGGCGCCACGCTGATCGCGGGCGGCTTCTACGGCACCGTGGTGCCCTCCTATCCGCTGCGCAACGGCGCCCCGGCGGATGCGACGACCGACCAGTTCCAGGCCGGGGCCAGCTACTACGGCGTCCTTGAAATGGCCGGCAACGTCTGCGAGAAGTGCGTGGTCAGCTACTATCACGCTGTGGCCGCAGCCTACAGCGGCCTGCACGGCGACGGGGCATTGAATGCCGATGGCACCGCCAATGTCGGCAACTGGCCTTATCAGACGGCCATGTCCTCCGGGGGTGGATCGATCACGTCGCGAGGCGGCGGTGTGGGAGAAACCGTGCTCAACTGCACCATTTCGGCGAAGGGCGGCCATGACGGCTGCAACTATTATCCTGAAGCCAAACAAGGCATCCGTGGCGCACGTTCCGTTCCCTGATCTTCGAAGGAGGCTATCATGAGAATGTCTGGTCGTTTTTCACTGGCGATTGCAGGAGCCGCGCTGTTGGGCAGCGTCGCCTTTGCCGGCGGCAAGTACAGTGGCGGGGCGGGCGACGGCTACGGCTCGGCCGCCTCGGTGGCGACGGGGCTGGGCGGAACGGCGCTCACGCTCGCGCTGCCGGGTGTCCAGAACATCGCGCGCGCCTGGACGAACGTCCCCTGCAGTACCGTGACGGTTGGCGACGGCACACCGGCGGCGATCACGGCGGCGGGCGACCTGCGGCTGACGATTCCCGCCGCACTGATCCAAACCTGGGACACGACGGTGACGGCGCCGACATTCGGCGGCAGCGCAGCCGGCAGCGTGGCCGCGAGCGTGACCTACGCCAACGGCGGCAGGACGCTGGTGGTCGATGTCACGGGCAATTTCGCCGACGGCGGCACGCTCACGATCTCCGGCCTGGTCTTCACCAACCTGACGCAGGCCTGCCTGCCGGAACGGCTGACCCTGGATATCCACAACGACGGCCTCGCCGACGCCTGGTCGGACAAGGTGGTCGGAGTGACGATGCTCCGCCCGGGCGGTCTGGGCGACGGGGGCGACAGCTTCACGATGGCGCAGGCGGTGCCCCTGGTCGTGCCGGGTGAAACGCTCATCCTCGTGCGGTAAGGCCAACCGGTTCTCGACGCGAGCCAGATTGACGATTGAATGGGTGTGCATGGATGTCAGGTAGAGCGGCGCAAGAAGCGCTGAAATCGGGGCTGAAGCCCCTGACAGGCTTCCGCCTGAAGGCGGGACTCCGGCAAGAGGTGGCTGGTGCCAGTACGCTTGACCTTCGAAAACCGCTGAGTTGAAGAGAGGACAGAGTTCCGATGCGAATTAAGAGTTGCGGAGCCGCCCTGCTGGTGTTGGCGGGATGCGTGGTTCAAGCTGCTGTCACGACCGAACTGACGGACATCCCGTCGTTGCTGGAGGTCGGGCAGGAGCCGCCGACCGTGGCGTTGATCGCCGGGCCGCAGGCGCTGCGCGTTCCTCTTCCGGCCGCCGGCCGCGCGCTGCACCTCGTGGGGCGGCTCGGAACGACGAACGCCGTCTGGAAGCTTAACCTCGGGCGGTCGGCCGGGTTGGAGTTGGTCAGCCGCCCCGGTCCGCCCGAGGCCAACGAACTCTGGAAGATGGGCGGCCGCGACGTGCAGGAGAAGAGTCCGGCAGCCTACGCCCGCATGTCGGCGCCAGAAACCTTCATCCGGCTGGCGCTGGCGCTCCCCGGCGAGGCCGCCATCCGGCTCCCTTATTTCATCCGCCCCAGCCTGAATTTTTATCTGCCGCCCGAGCGGGATGAGGTGGCCGCGCGGCATGACCGTTTCCCATCAGCCTTGACGCACCGGTTCACGGTGCGGCTGGAGCAGGAAGCTGACGGTACGGCGCTCTGGCTCGACGGTCGCTACCTCGGCCGGGTTCCGGCGGCGCCTGGATTCGATGCGGCCGGCGTGACGCTGGCGCCGGGCAATGAACTGCTGAAGGCCTACGAAACGCCGGCGCTCGGGACGGCAACGCCCTTCCTGCCGCTTGACCTGACACCCTATGCGCGTCCGGGCGAGGGGACATTCCTCTCGGAGGTGTCGGGCTTGAAGACGAACGCCATGAACACGGTGGATGACGTGCCGTTTCTCTACGGAACGGCGGCGCGCGGTATCGACGTCGGACTGAGCCGCTGGCTGGAAGAGGCCGAAGGGGGCGGCTATTGCGACAACGACACGACCCGCAACGCGTTCATCGGCTGCCCGGAGGCGATCATCCTCCAGGTGCCGAAGGCGAACTATGTCGCCGCGCATCTCCTGTGCGCCGTGGCGCCCGCCACGAACCGCATCCCTGTGCTCACGCTGCGGGTCACGCGCTTCGGGCGTCACTACGGCGACAGCGGCGGACGCTGCGACGAAGCCTTTGCCGACACCACCGTCCTGCTGCCCTCCGGCGACGGGGCGCCGCTCCCGCCGCACGTGGAACGGGTGGGCACCCTTCGCGCGGCGTCTGCAACGGCGGCGGGAGGCGCGGCGACGCTGACCGTCTACCGGGTGACGGTGCCGCTCAAAATGGGGGAGATCGCCGACCTTCTGGGGAACGACGCTCCCGCTTTCGGCCGCGGCAAGCAGCATTGGGAAATCGAACTCACGAAGGCCATCCGGCTGAAGGGGACGCGCCGCAAGCCGATCGGCCCACCCAGTGCGGTGCAGGTCTTCGGCATGACGCTGGAGCGGAGTCCGGTGGCTGTCGAGATCCGTTCGCCGGTGCCTGCGAACGTCTTCTACGCAGCGGAGAATCCGCGCTTCGAAGTGCACTTCGCCAACCTGCGCGCCCCGGCGGCCGAGCTCACGCTCAAGTGGGAGATCACAGATTACGCCGGACGGAAGCAGTCGGATTCATCCCGTGTCGCCGTCCCGGGGCTGGCGGCCGGCGCGGGAACCGCACACGCGGTCATTCCCCTGGCCGCGTCGAAGCTCGGCTACTTCGACGCCGTCGTCACGGTACAGGAGAACCCATCCGGGCGCGAGCTCTGGCGGCAGGCGACGAGTTTCGTGGTGCTGCCGCCCGACACGCGCCAGGCGGGCGCCGAATCGCCCTTCGGCACCTGGTGGTTCTGCGGCTCCCACGGCACCTGTGACGATGTGGCGGTGATGGGTCCGGCCATGGAACGGCTGGGCATGCGGCATCTCTCCCCCGCGGGTGCCGACCGGTATGCGGAAAGCAACCTGGCGCCCTACAAGCTCAGCTACAGCATGGTGCCGTGGGGACGGATCAAGACGGAGGCGGATCTGGACACATTCGTGGCGCGGAACCCCGCCATCCGGATGGGCATGCTCTTTCATGAGAACAGCATTTCCGACGGCGAAAAGGACTTTCCCTATCCGGAACTGCTGGGCAAACCCAAGCCGGAACTGACCCCCAAGGGCAAGGAGGAACTGGACCTGTTGTTGAAGCGCGCCTTCGAGCGCGCCGCCTGGTACCGCGCGAAATATCCCGGCATCAAGCTCAGCGTGGGCAACACCCATTCGCCGCTGATCGTCCAGTTGCTCCGCCACGGCTTCCCCAAAAAATACATGGACTGCATCGGCATTGAAGGCGTCGCGGGCTGGACAACCCCCGAGGGTCAGCCCGAGCACAGCTATCTGCAGGAAATCTGGTGGATCCGGGAAATCCAGCGCATCTACGGCTACGACGACATCCCCGTCTCGTCGGGTTACGAATACATCACCCGCGGCACGCAGCGGGGATCGGGGCTCAACGAGCGCGAGCAGGCCGACTATTACGTCCGCGACGCCCTGCAGTGCCTGGCCTACGGCTATTGGAGCATCAACATCGGCTCCGCCGAGGATTTCTCCGATTCCTACAACGCCACCATTTACGGCGGCGGCGGGTTTCTGCGCCGGAGCCCGCTGCTGACGCCCAAACCCGTCTACGCGGCGTGGGCCACGATGACCCTTCTCCTCGACGGCGCCCGGTTCGCCGGCTACCTCGAGACCGGCTCCCGCAGTCTTTACGCCCTTTCGTTCCGCCGCGGCGACCGGTGGGTCTATCCGATCTGGACCCTCTCCGGGAGGCGCCCCGTCACGCTGACCGTGGAGGGGAAAGGCGATGCGGACGCGGCGCTCACGGACGGCATGGGCAACACGGTGACGCCGGCGTCGCAACGTGGCGGCCGGGTCGAGGTGGAGGCCTCGCCGTCGCCGGTCTACCTCGTGAGCCGACATCCGGCCGTGCGGATCGAGCCGGGCGTGCCGATTCATGACGCGGTACCCCTGGCCAATCCGTTTGTCGTTTCGCCATTTGACGATCCCGCGCAGTGGGAGATCGAGGCGGAAAACCCGCGGATCAACGTTTGCGGCAACCCCTCGGTCGTGGGCCGCTTCTCGCTGGCGCCGGTCGATGACGGGGAGCAAGGGCGTGTGACGGAGGTGACGCTGGAGCCGCAACCCGATGTGCCCAGAATCGCCTCGCATGGCCTCTACCTGAAGGCGAAAGCGCCCACCCCGGTCGACCGCGAGGTCGGCCGCCTGGGGGTGTGGGTGAAGGGCAACTCCTGCTGGGGCCGGGTCTTCTTCGAGTTCACGGACGCGAACGGGGAGCGCTACAAGAGCACCACCCATTACTGGGACCGGAACAAGCTTGCGCACACGTCCGCCATTCATCATGACGGGTGGCGGTTCATCTCGCAGCCGCTCCCCGTCGCTCCGGCGGCGGCGGCGGACGAAGAGTGGCTCGTGTTGAAGCAGGCCGCCGACGATCGGAACTGGGCGTCCAGCGGCGGGGACGGCGACAAACGCGTGCAATTTCCCATCAGCGTGACGCGGGTGGCCATCGCCATGCGCGACTGGCAGGTTTATGTGACCAACATGGTGCCGGCGCAGTCGCGCACCATCCGGCTGGGCCGCCTGATGGCGGGCGACTGAAAATGAGGGGGATACCCATGAGGCATGCAATCTACTGGTTTTCCGGGACGGGCAATTGTCTGGCGGCGGCCAAGGGGCTGCGCGAGACGCTGGGCGATGCCGACCTGCATCCCATCGCCGCGGGGCATGAGCAACTGGATGCGCCCTGCGACCATCTGATCCTTGTCTTTCCCGTCTATGCCGGCGGACTGCCGGCGCCGGTGACCACGTTCATCGGCAATCTGCCGCCGGGGGCGGTTCAGCGCGCGACGGTCGTCGTCACGCACGGCGGCATGCCGGGGCTGTCGGCCCGTGCGGCGGCGGTTCTGCTGGCCGACCGGGGTGTTGGCGCCGTCCATACGCACACGGTGCGAATGGTGGACAACTATCCACCTCTGGGCGGGCCGCCGAAGCCGGCAACCTGCCGGAAGCGGGAGGCGGCCGCCGCGGTGCGCATTGCCGAACTGGGCCGGAAGATTGCGGCGGACGCCGCCTCCGGCGCGTCGGCGCGCCGCACCGCGGCGCCGCTCCGCTGGCTGTGCCGTAAGCTAAACGCCTTTTCGCGCAAGGCCATGAGCGTCTGCGACCGGGGGTTCCGGGTGACCGCGGCCTGCACGGGCTGCCGCATCTGCGAACGTGTCTGTCCCGTGGGGAACATCGCCCTCGCCGACGGACGCCCCGTCTGGCAGGGGCGTTGCGTCGCCTGCTTCGCCTGCTACCATGCCTGCCCAGCCGGCGCGATTCGCTACGGACGACGCCAGCAGGCGGCGCGGCAATACCGGCACCCCGGCGTCGCCGTCGCCGAATTGCTCGACCGCCGTTCCCGGCGGTAGTGAATGGCGCGGCATTGCAGCGGTGTTCCAACGCTCCGGCGTTCCAGCGCCTGATCGATGCCCTGGCGGCGCTGGGGCAGGTGGGACGAGCGTCGCCTCACTTAGTCGGTTACCCTTAGTCGCCACTCTTAGTCGGATACCCTTAGTCGAACGGCTTAGCCGTTGATCCACAGTCAATGGCCGACGAAGCGAAAGGATTAAGCGTAACCGACTAAGGGTAGCCGATAAAGTGTGGCGACGAACTGTGCCCCGCCGTCCCCGGCGGTAGCGAATGAAGCGCTCGGTTCCGGTTCGCGCGGCTCGCCGAGGACGGCTCGCCCCACCCGTTATCACCCACGTCCGTGTTGCGGAAAGGTAGGGCGAGGCGTCCCCACCGAGCCGCACTCGTAAGTGACACCCGGAAGCGCTTTTTTTCCCTTGTGCCGTCTTCGCTCTTCTGCCATCCTTTGAAACACAAGCGGGACGGGTGGCAATCAATCAGCGGGTGCCGCGCGCAAGCGCGCGAACACTGTCGGCAATCGGATGGAAGGGCGAGCGAGCATGATCAGCGAGGAACAACTGGCGTATGGCGGTGTGCCGCACAAGCCCGGGGATTTCGATGCCTATTGGGATGCGGCGGTGTCGGAATCCCGCTCCGACGGGGATCGGTATACGCTGGAGCCTGCCGATTTTGCCGTCCCGGGCGTGGAATGTTTCTGGCTGTGGTTCACCGGTTTGGGTGGCGCCCGCATCTGTTGCAAGCTGCTGCGCCCGGTTGCGCGCCCAGGCAAAAAGCACCCCGCCCTCTGCCTGTTTCACGGCTACAGCGGCAACAGCGGTGACTGGAGCGGCAAACTCGCCTACGCCCTGTCGGGCTTCACCGTCCTCGCCATGGACACCCGCGGGCAGTCGGGCCGTTCCGAGGACAACCTGACGGTACAGGGCACCACCTGGATGCACCACTATCTGCGGGGCTTGACCGACCCCGACCCCCGCCGCTTCTACTGTCGGGGCATCTTTACCGACGCAGCCAAGGCGGCGCGCATCGTCCTGTCCATGGAGGATGTGGACCCGACCCGCGTCTACGCCAGCGGCTTTTCGCAGGGTGGCGATCTGACCGTGGCCTGTGCGGCGCTCGAGCCGCGCGTCAGCCGCATCGCCTTCGGCGGCGTCGCTTCGGCGGACTGCGCCCGTTATGTCCGGGAACTGCAGACCACCTACGCCACCGCCGCGCTGGCTCCGGTGCTGTTGAAATACTTCAACACGGAAGATCCGTACCGTGAGAACGAGGCGGCCATCATTGAACGCTTCTCCTACATCGACTTGATCCTCCTGGCGCCCCGCATTCGCGCACAAACGCAGAATTATATCGGTCTGCGCGATTCAGTCTGCCCCGCGCCGGGTCAGCTTGCGCTCTACAATCACATTGCGGCGCCGAAAAGCCTGTACTGTTCGCCTGACGGTCAGCATGCGCCCCCGCCCGACACAATGGATCGGCTCTACGCTTTTTTTTGCCGGGAATGAAGATGAAGACAATACTGCTTTCGCCACCGGGAATGCGGCTAGGCCCTCTGGTATCGGGAGCGTTATCGCGATTACGATTACTCGACGGCGGAGGTTCGCCGGGTTTGCAAACAGAGGAGTGGGGCTATGCAGAGCAAAATGATGACACGGTGGGGCTGGCTGGTCGTGGGCGTGGCCCTGGTGCCGCCTGTCCTGGCGCTGGACCTGGTGCGGGAGGGGAAGCCGCTTGCGGCGATCATCCTGCCGGCCGCGACTGAAGCGGAGCTTGCCCTAGCGGCCCTGCCGCAGGAGGCGCAGGCCAAGGCCGCGAAGGTGGAGGACGACGAGTTGCTGGCGGCGGAGGAACTCCAGTCGATCATCGAGAAGATCTCGGGGGCGAAGCTGGAAATCCAGCGCCTCGACGTTCCGCCCGCGGGGCCGGCGATTGTCCTGGGGGGCGCTCTGGCCCGGAAGGCCGGGCTCGGGGGCGAGATCGACAAGCTCGCGAAAGACGGCCTGATCTGCCGCGCCAAGGGCAATCATTTATTTCTGACGGGCCGGCGCGCGCGCGGCACGCGCTTCGCCGCGTATGATTTTCTGGAAAGCCTCGGTTGCCGCTGGGTCATGCCCGGTCCGTTCGGCGAGCTCTACCCGTCGCTGAAGACGGTTTCCACCGCGATCGACAAGACCGAGAATCCCTCCCATTCCGAACGCTATTGGTGGTGCACCTACGGCAACACGCCGGAGTATGCGCAGTGGACGCTGCGCAACAAGGGGACGTTCGTCAAGGCGCCCGGCGATCCGACCATCGCGCAGGGCCATGCCCTTGCGGGTCCCCTGGCCTGGGGGAAGACGCAGGAGAAGTATGCGGTCAAGAAGCTGGAGGGCGGCAAGGAGGTGGCCGCCCTTCCCGACGAGTACTATGCGATCGCGGGCGGAAAGCCATCCGGACACAACCCCAATTTTTCCAATCCCAAGGTTTGGGAGATGTATGCCGACTATTACATCCAGTACTTCAAGGCGAACCCCGCCGCCCAGTACGTCTCGATCTCGGCGGAGGACGGCCTGGTCATCGATGAACGTCCCGAAAGCCGCAAGCTCGACAGCGACGACTTCGATTGGATGGCCGGAGCCAAATCCTCCACGGACAAGCTGTGGTTCTTCCACAACCAGGTTCTGGACCGGGTGGCCAAGGTCTTTCCCGACAAGAAGTTCGGCGTCCTGGTCTATGCCAACAACATGATGCCGCCCCGGAAGTCGAAGATGCACCGCAACATGGCCCTGGTGTTCGCGCCGCTCACCATCTGCCCGCTGCACGATGTCCGCGACCCGAAGTGCAAGACCAATCGCACCTATGCCCAGTGGCTCGCCGAATGGATGAAGCAGGCCACAGCCGTCGGCGCCGAGACGTATTACTACGACTACGAACCGCTGGGCTATTCCTGGAACGTGGCCATGATCTGCCCGCGCTGGGGCATCATCGGCCGGAACTACCCGTGGTTCAAGAGCATGGGGCTGACCGGTCACACCACGCAGGGACATGACGACTGGGCCTCGTGCGGGCTGGACAACTACCTGATGCAGAAACTCTACTGGAACGCCGGCTTGAACTACAAGGACGTGATCGCGGACTACGCCCAGGCGCGGTTTGGCGCCGCGGCGCCGGCGATGATCGAGTACTACAACGTCTACGAGAAGCGGATGGACGAGATCCCCGACCTCTACGCCAACGAAGTCTGGGCCAACCATCTGGTGCTGACCCCCGAGGTGCGCCGGGCGGCGCGCGAGATTCTCAAGCGCGCCGTGGCGCTGGCGGACACGGACCGCGCCAAGGCGCAGATCCAGACGATGGTCGATTTGCAGACCAGCACGGATGCGGCCTGTGATTGCGAGGAGATCGTCCGGGAAACCGGTGATTACGGAGCGGCGCTGAAGGCGATGGAGCCGGTGTTCGCCGTGCGCGACCGGCTGAACGCCCGCTATCCCAAGTTCATGAACCCGAATCGCATGGACAAGAACGAAAAGGCGCAGTACCTGTCCGGCGGCATCTACAACCAGTATGTCGGCTTCGATCAGAAGATCAAGGCGGCGGCGGCCAGCCTGGTGCTGCCGCGCTTCTGGAAGGGGATGCTGGATACCGGCGACAAAGCCGCGGGGATGGGCTGCCAGAAGCCCGGGGCGGACGTTGAAAAGCTGGATGAGCTCGACACCACCGTCATGCCCGACGTGAAATACGGGACCGAGCGCGAAGAGGCGGCGTTCTTCTACCGGACCGAGGCCGAGGTGCCGAAGGCCTTCGCGGGGAAGCAGGTCTCGATCTTCTTTTCCAGCCTGATTGCGAAGCGTGTGCAGATCTGGGTCAATGGCGAGGCTGTCGAATTCACGCAGGACAACAAGAAGGCCACCACCTGGAACGGGCCGGAGTACTTCTGGTTCGACTACAACCATGCGCTGGAGTTCGATGTCACGCCGCACGTCAAGGCCGGCCAGACGAACACGTTCGCCTTCCGCGTCCTCAAGAGCCACGATGTCGGCGGCAGCTACCGCCGCATCTTCCTTCTGGCGAAGTAGGATGAACGACAGGAGGTTGGCAATGCTGTTAGGAGCGACCCTGCGACTGGCTGCCGCCGGGCAGGAAGCTGAACTCCCGTATGCCGGGGTCCGGGAGTTGCGCGGCTTGCCGGCCAACCAGGTCGTCTACGCGTTCAAGAGCCCCTATGTCAAGGACGCCGAGGTTCGCATGATTGTGCAGACGCCGACGAAGATGGAGGCCGGCCGGCGATATCCCGTCCTCTACATCCTCAACGAATATCCCGGCAACTGCGAAGGCTACCGGGAGGCCGAGCGACTGAAGATCTTCGACGTCCACGCGGTGATCTGCGTGAATGTCGGCACGCCGACCATGCCCTGGTACGCCGACCATCCCACGAACGCGAGTCTGAGGCTGGAGAGTTTCCTCCTCAAGGCGGCCATCCCCCTGGTTGACGAGAAGCACCCCACGATCCGCGAAGGGGGCGGGCGCTTCCTCATCGGCTACAGCAAGGGGGGCTTCGGCGCGTTCACCCTCCTGTTGCGGCATCCCGACCTGTTCGCGAAGGCGGCGGCGTGGGATGCCCCGCTGAGTCTGGAGAAACCAGACCGATGGGACATGGCCACCGTCTACGGCACGCAGGAAAACTACGACCGCTACGCCCCGTTCAAGCTGTTCCGCCAGCAGGCGAAACAGTTCCAGCCCGGCCCCCCCCGGTTTGTTCTCCTGGGGCACGGTCTCTTCGGCGAAGAGACGAGGAAGACCCACGACCTGCTGACCGAACTGGGCATTCCGCACGACTACGACAATGCGGTGAAACGCGAACACAACTGGACCAGCGGCTGGTTCGGGGATGCCGTGGCGCGATTGCTGAAGGGGAGGCCATTTGTCGATCAGAACGCGACCTGCGGCGCGGTCTTGGCCGCCGTGTCCGACTCGAAATAGGCGTCCCGCCGGACCATCCCCATCCAATTGGCCACGGTATTGTTGGGGAAGCGGCGGATATGCGTGTTGTACGCCCGCACCGATTCGTTGTAGCGGCGCCGTTCGACGGATATCCGGTTTTCGGTTCCCGCCAGTTCGTCCTGAAGCGCGATGAAGTTCTGGTTGGCCTTGAGTTCCGGATAGTTTTCAACGACGAGCAGCATCCGTCCGAGCGCCCCCTCCAGTTGGGTGGATGCCCTGGCCTTCTCATCGGTCGTGCCAGCCTCCCGCCACTGGCTGCGCAGCCGCGAAACCTCTTCGAAAACGCCCTTCTCGTGGGTGGCGTATCCCTTGACCGTATTCACGAGATTGGGGATCAGGTCGTAACGGCGTTGCAGCACGGTGTCCACCTGCGCCCAGGCGGCGTCGATCTCCTCGTCCAGCGTGACGAGCTGGTTCCGGATGCCGACGCCCGTGAGCGCCGCAATGGCGGCCACGATGACGATAATGATCAGTGTTCCCTTCATGATGTCCCTGCTTTCTGATTTGAGTCTGGCCGTGCGGTTCGCGCGGAACCGTTCGCGCCGTGATGTGTTACCAACCCCGGCTTGCGCCGCCGCCGCCTGATCGTCCGCCGCCAAATCCGCCCCCGCTGGAAGAAGAGCCGCCGCCCGACCCGGACGAGTGGCCCGAACCCCCGGAGCCGGAGGCGGATGGACGAATCCACCCCTTCTTCGATGCGACGATCAGCAAGGTGATGAGGCCCCCGATGAACGCGAGAACCCCAAGCGCACCCCCGGCGCTCGTCGCCTTCTCCTTTTGTCCCGCGGCGGCCGCGGCTTCCGGCGGCGGTGCCGCTGCGGCGAATTCCCGCATGGCCAGCGGCACGTCGACAACCGCTCCCGACGCCTGCGCCACGATGCCGGCGAGGGCCGTGCTGCCCGCGAGCAATCCTGCCGCGTATTGCTTCTCCTTGAACCGGGGAATCACATGCTCGTCGAGAATGCGCCCGGTTCTGGCGTCCGGCAACGTCCCTTCGAGGCCATAGCCGACCTCGATCTTGATTTTGCGGTCCTCGATGGCGGCCAGCAGCAGGAGGCCGTTGTCCTTGCCCTTCTTGCCGATGCCCCACTGGTTGAACAGGCGGTTGGCGAAGTCGTCGATCGCGCTGCCTTCCAGCGACGTTACCGTGACAACGGCGATTTCGGCCGAGGTTGCGCGTTCCGTTGCGCGGAGAAACAACTCGAGTTCGGCTCGCTGCGGCGCGGAGAATACGGCGGCGTAGTCATGGACGAGATTCGTCCCGGCCGTCAGGCGGGCGAGCAGGGCATCCGACCCGACCGCCACCTGCCCGGCCAAGCCGAGCGCAAATACCAGCAACCATTTTGACCTGATCATGGATCGTTTCCTCCTGCTGCCTCTTTCACAAGTGCCAC
>CAZQKI010000066.1:0-21157 GCA_964592855.1 uncultured Lentisphaerales bacterium | reverse complement strand
ATCCCCCGATTCCTCGTTCCCTGCGGGCGAACCGCCACCCCCTACTCGTACACCTGCTCGTACACTCAAATCTTGCCCTATCTCGGGAGATTCGCGTGTACGAGTAGGTGTACGAGTACGTGTGGTGGGACCGTCCACCGTCGGATGCGTCTGCGCGGTCCGATACGTCCCGCGCTACTTTTGCGAACGCATCGATCCGGGCGTGAGCAGTGGAGCGGGACGTATCGGACCGCTTAAATAGGAAGCGCATGTTGATCACGGAGCAGTTGCACCGCGAATCGTCGGGCAATTTAGCATTCCGCGAAACGCCAGAGCGGGATGGGGATTTCATCGCGGACCGTGATCTCGCCGGTCCAGAAGCCGGCCGGATCAGCGGCCTCCATGCCGCCTTCATTGACCCCGCGATCCGATACGCGGAATGCGAGCAGGCAGTGCCAGCGCCCGTCGGCCAGACGTACCGTCGTGGCGATCGGATGGTCGAGATTCCACAGGTTCTCGGTCGTCATCGCATGCGCGCCCCCGGCCGGACGCGGCGGGCCGAACGCCGGGTCGGCGTCCAGCAGAACAATCGGCTTGTCGACCTGCGAGCGGTCGGCGGTGAGCGGCCACAAATAGAGCTTGTTGCGCCAGTGGGTGGAGGGGATGGTGCGGCCCCGGGAATCCTTGCCCGACTGGTAGGGGTTGGCGGTGATGAACGGCCGCCCGCCCGCGGAGCGGTTCAGCACGACCGGCGTGGCGTTGCGCATCCGGGGAAGATGGAGCACGGAGGCCCAGGTCTTGCCGTCATCCGTCGAACGGTAGACCCGGAAGTGTTCATAGGTGTTTTCCAGGCCGTCATGGACCGCCCCCGCCGGCTCCTTCAATCCCTTGCCGCGGACCGCCATCAGCAGCGTGCCGTCCGTGTCGCGGATCAGGGTTGGTTCCATGGCGAGATCCGGGCCGCTGACGGGGACGACTTCGACCGGTCGCCAGCCTTCCCGGCCATGCCGCCAGCGGCAGAAGCAGGAACCCAGGTTGCGCCCCAGCGTGCCATCCGCATGCGGATGCTCCGTAGGAATGCCGGGCGACCCCGGCGTCGCTCCCGGGGCAACCGGACCGGCCACGATGCCGCCGAGCAGGTCTGCGCCGTCGGGCAGTGCAGTCGAAAGGCCATGCCCCATGCGGACAAAACGAGGATCGATTTCCGCCCCCTGGAAACGGAGGCGGTCCGTGACCTGCAAGGTCCGGCCGTCATAGCGGAGCTGGATCAGTTCCCGGAACCCATAGGCGTTCTCGGCGTCGGCACGGTGCGGCGTCGGCTCGGCCACGCAGCTTCCATGCGTGCCGAAGACGAAGCCGGTTCCGGCCGCAGGATGGGGCCGTCCATCGGGAAGCCGCGCGCCGAGCGGCACGAAGCCGCCGGTCAGCATGATGCAGCGGGTGAACAGCTTGCATCCGGTCTGCGGGTGCGCGACCGTTTCGCTCCGGGAAAGGGGAATGGCGTTGCGGGCGTCCAGGCGATCCAGCTGATCAAAGACAATGGCGTCGGTGCCGTCTTCGAAATCCACGACCGCCTCGCCGGTCACCCGCCGGTTGACGATGGCGGCCACGTGCGTCGGCGAGACCTGGAGGAACGAGCCGTAGCCGTAGACGGTTTTCCAAAGCACGGCGGGCAAGGCCGGGAAACGCAGGCGCGGGCCCTGCAGGACGATCTTCCATTCGCGGTCGTCGGACGGGCTGGTGATGAGGTTCATGATCTTCTCCTGGCGCGATTTCCAGCAGGATAGCAGAAATGCCATCGCGGCATCCATGCGCAATCGGCCGATTCAAAATATTGGCATGTTCAAAATAATAGCATTGCGCCAATCGCTCCATTCCTATACGCTGATTCACTCACATGCCGAACGAGCGGGCTCAACCATGATGGCCCCTCTGGCGGCCACAACCATTCGCATCATGGATGCGGAGCCCATTCGTCCGCGCGCGAGAGGATTCTATGAACATAACCGCATCGTTCAGTTCCGCGGCTTCGGTTTGTCTGTGTGCCGGCCTGCTGGCCGCCGCAGGGTGCTCCAAGCCCGTAGCCGCCCCGGAACCCCAGCCCAGCAAACCCGCCAGCGTGGCCGGCGAATTCAACGCGGACGGGGCGATGGCCCTTGACGCCAAGCCCGCCGTGGACCCGTCCAAGGCTCTGGTCACGGTCGATGGCGCAGTCCTCTCCTATGGCGAGGCCGATGCCATGGTGAAGCGCATGCTAGTTTCGCAAGGCGCCCCCGAAGCCCAGCTGGATGCCATTCTGCAGCAGATGGGCGATTCCATGCGCGGCCGCATCGTCGATCAGTTCGTGGTCTCCACCCTGCTGAAAAACGAGGCCCTCGCCCGCAAGATCGAGATCACCGATGCCGAAATCGAAGTCACGCTGAGCAACCTGACCGCGCGTCTGCCTCCCGGAACCGACCTGAAGACCGCACTGGCCAACATGGGCGTCACCCTCGAGCAGGTCCGCAAGGACGTCAGCGACAACGAGCGCATCCGCAAGCTCTACGAGTCCGAGACCGGGAAGATTCCGGCCGCGACCGATGCCGAAGTCGCCGCCTACTACGATGAAAACGCCGAGCAGTTCACCAAAGGCGAAGAAGTCACGGCCCGCCACATCCTGGTCGGATCGCGCGAAGAGGATGCAGCCAAGAAGGCCGAGGCGAAGGCCAAGGCCGAAGGGCTCCGCAAGCAACTGGTCGAAGGCGCCGATTTCGCCACGCTGGCCGCCGCCAACTCCGACTGCCCCAGCAAGTCCGAGGGGGGGTCGCTGGGCTCGTTCGGCCGCGGCCGCATGGTTCCTGCCTTCGACGAGGCCGCCTTCGCCCTGGCGACCAACGTCATCTCCGAGGTTGTGGAGACCCCCTTCGGCTTCCACATCATCCAGGTGACGGATCGCAAGGCGGGCGGCAAGACCTCGCTCGAAGAGGTGCGCGAGAAGGTTGCCGAGCAGCTCACCGCCAAGAAGCGCAACGAGGTTTTCGAGAAGGTCATCGAAGGGCTGCGCGCCAAGGCCACGATCGTCCAGGATACCCCGCCAGCCGCGCCAATGGTTGAGGAAGATGCCGTCGAAGTCATCGAATCGGCCCCCGGCGCCGTGATCGAATCGGCCCCCGCAACCGCGCCCGAAGCGCCCGCCCCCGAAGCACCCGCGCCTGCCGCCAAGTAACCGCGTCGCAGTCGACCGTCAAAAAGGCCTCCGCGCTTCGGCGCGGCGGCCTTTCTTGTTTTCAGGATGCCAGGGGCCAGGCCGAAAACGCTCCCTGAACCCCGAACCCTGAACCCTGATCCCCCCGCTTGCATAAACCGGAGGTTTTGCAAGCGCCTCTTCAGACTCAGCCTTCCGTCGCAAAAAGCGTGCCGCGGTTGAGGCGCAACTCCGGGTCGAATACGGCCTTGACGCGCCGCATCTGGCGAAGACCCGCTTCCCCGTAAAGCTTTTCGAGCAACGCCGTCTTCAGCTTGCCGATTCCGTGCTCCGCCGAAACCGTCCCGCCCCACGCCAGGCAGCGCTCCGCCCACTCGCCGTACAATGCCTTGGCTTGCCGATGCTCCGCCAGGTCGCGCGGCAGGATGTTGACGTGGAGATGGTTGTTTCCGATGTGCCCGAAGATCACCCCTTCCAGCCCCGTGCGCGCCAACCCCTCGCGGTACAGGGCCATCACGTCGCCCAGACGCGCATCGGGCACCGCCAGGTCGGTGCCGACCTTGGTCAGTCCGGGATGGTCCCGGCGCCGCTGCGCAATGACTTGATTGACCGACTCGGGAACCGCGTGACGAAAGGCCTTCAACCGATCCACGTCGGCCGGACTCGATGCCACCCAGGATTGCCCGTCGCAGCCGCCGGCCGCGGCGAACTGGCGCGCAACCGCCTCAGCCGCCGCGGTCATCGCCGCGGCGTCGTCGCCCTCCAGTTCCAGATAGAGCGCGCATCCCGCCTCGGCGGGGGGAACGGGATAGCCGCCGGTCCCCGCCCCGGCCACACGCCGCAGCAGCGCCAGCGCGGCGCCGTCGAAGTACTCCATGGCGGACAGGCCCGCGCCCAGCCCCCTCCGCGAGGGACCCGCCTGCGCGCGGACGGCCTCGACCAGCAACACGGCCATCGGCTCCGACGCCAGCATCAGATGAATCCCCCAGACGAGGGCGGGGCGCGGCGCCAGCCGCAGCTCGATCTCCGTCACGACGCCCAGCGTTCCCTCGCTTCCGATCAACAGGTCGATCAAGGCCATGTCGTCCCGGACCCAATAGCCGGCGGCATGTTTGACGGCAGGCATGACGATGGACGGCAGCGTCCCGGAAAGAGCCCGGGGAAACGCGCTGGGATCACTCCCCTCCCCGTCCGCCGCAAGCGAGAAGGTGCGCCCGCGGGCATGCGGTCCGTGTTCGCGGGACAGTTCCAGTCGGCCGCCATCGGCCAGAACCACCTGCAGGCGCGCGATCCAGTCCCGCGTGGCGCCGTGGAGAAAGGAGCAGGCGCCGGAGGCGTTGCAGGCGACCATGCCGCCGATCGATGCCGTGGCCTCCGTGGGATCGGGCGTGAAGCGCCAGCGGCGCCGGCTGAAGGCGCGCCAGACATCGGGTGCGACGCCCGGCAGCTCGGCGGGCGCCAGGAGCCACCGGCGCAGGGCGGCCAGGGTCAGTCCCGCCTGAACACGCAGGAGGGGCGAGCCATCGGCGGCGAGGCGGAGCCCGAGGATGCGATCCATCCGCGAGAGGTTGAGGATGAGGCCCCCCGCGGGAACCGCCCCGCCCGTGATGCCCGTCCGCGCCCCTTGTACCGTGAGGGTCGGCCGCTCGCGGTCGACGCCTGCGCGCAGGATGTCGCAGACCTCCGCCGCGTCACGCGGGAAGCACACGGACTCGGCCTGCCCGGTCAATTGCGATTCGTCATGCAGAAGATCGGGGTGGCCTTCAATGGACTGTGCAAGGTGATTGGACATCGCGTTTCAAATAGGCGCGAGTATATGGCCGGCACTCCGCCCTGTCAAACGGACCTGTTAGTCAACCCCTCACAGGGTACACCCATCCAACATTCGGCGCATCCCCTGACGGCCCGGAGGACCGTCCTACTTCGCGTAGGGCGGTGCCCCCGCGCCGCCCATCCCCCATTACGCTGCATGATCGAGATTTCCCCCTTCGTAATCCGTATGCGTCGCCGTAAGCGTCAACCGGCGCTCACCGCAGTTACGCCATAGTTTGATCGCATCTGCACTTCAAAGGCATGCAAAGCATCCTCGATCTCCGCATGACTATAGGTGAATAACGGCCATTGCGGCTGTTTCCAGAAGTAAATCATGAGCCGATTGCACCCCCTTGATCGGCTCATAACAAGCTGTATTTTGAGCCGATCATGATCCCGATCCTTGTCGGATAATCATTGTTCCTTCTGTTTCTGATCTGCGGTATATTTACGGCAAACCGGAAACAAAGTGATGAACTGGAACGATTTCAGGCGTAGCGCTGGAGAGGCAATGGCAACAGACACGCGCAACAACGGGGTCGGCTGGAACTTCGACAACAGCTATGCCCGCCTGCCCGGCTCGCTCTTCACGCGGATCGCTCCGGTTCCGGTGCGCACGCCGGAACTGATACTCCTCAACTTCCCGTTGGCGGCAGCCCTGGGTCTGGATGCCGAGGCGCTGCAGGCCGGGCATGAGGGCGCAGATGTCTTCGGCGGCAACCGTCTCCCCGCAGGGGCGCAGCCCCTCGCCCAGGCCTACGCGGGGCACCAGTTCGGGAGTTTCACGATGCTGGGGGACGGCCGGGCCGTGCTGCTGGGCGAGCAGATCACCCCCACGGGGGCGCGCTTCGACATCCAGCTCAAGGGCTCCGGCCAGACGCCCTACTCGCGTCAGGGTGACGGCCGGGCCGCCCTCGGACCGGTCTTGCGCGAATACATCATCAGCGAAGCGATGCATGCGCTCGGAATTCCGACCAGCCGCAGCCTCGCGGTCGTGACAACAGGCGAGCCGGTCTACCGCGAAGCCCCGCTGCCAGGGGCGGTTCTGACCCGCGTGATGTCCAGCCACCTGCGCATCGGCACCTTCCAGTACGTCGCGGCCTTCGGCACCGGCGAGGTCCTCCGCGCCCTTGCCGACTACACGCTCCGGCGCCACTTCCCGGAGTTCGCGGCGGATGAGGACCGCTATCTGGCCCTGCTCCGCGAGGTCGTCGGACGCCAGGCCGCGCTGGTGGCGCGCTGGCAGCAGGTCGGCTTCATCCACGGCGTGATGAACACCGACAACATGGCCCTCTGCGGCGAGACCTTCGATTACGGCCCCTGCGCCTTCATGGATGCCTACGACCCGGCCACGGTCTTCAGCTCGATCGACCTTCAGGGCCGCTACGCCTTCGGCAACCAGCCGGTGATCGCCGGGTGGAACCTGGCGCGCTTCGCCGAAACCCTCCTGCCGCTGCTGCACCCCGATCCCGGCCGGGCACTCACGCTGGCCCGCGAGGCCGTCGGTGCGTATGCCGGGCTCCACCGGCGCCTCTGGCTCGCAGGGATGCGGTCGAAGCTGGGGCTGCTGAACGAGGAGACGGATGACGACTCCCTGGTTGAGGACCTGCTCGCGGTGATGCGGCAGCAGCAGGCCGACTTCACCAACACCTTCCGTGAACTGGCCACCCAGCGGCCGAAGGACGCGCCCCTCTTCCAGACTCCGGATTACCTGGCGTGGCACGCGCGCTGGCGGGCGCGGCGGGCGCGGCAAGACGATCCGGTCGCCGCCTCGCGCCGCGTGATGCGGGAGGCCAATCCCGCCGTGATCCCGCGCAACCATCAAGTCGAAGCCGCGCTGGAGGCTGCGGTGGCGCGGGGTGAATACCACCCGTTGACACGACTCCTGGGGGTGCTCTCCCGCCCCTACGCCGACACACCCGACCAGGCCGAGTACCGCCTGCCACCGCCGCCCTCCGACCGCGCCTACCGCACCTTCTGCGGCACCTGACCGGTGGGCACCGTGGAGTCATCGCCGTTGCGGCTTCCGGCTGAAGGAAGATCCGCCAAAAACCGCCCCGGCGCCAAGCGCGTTGCTTTTCCACACCAGAAAGTGTACGATTTCCACCAATTGACTTCCGGGTGCAGGGCATTCGTTCATCCCCGTTACAGGCGAATGCGTGCCGCAAGGGAAACCCTCGCCGAGACCCGCACGTGAAGGACGGGGCGGACGGCCCATGAAAAAACACATTCTCCTTCTGAAAATCACCGTCACCGGTCTGTTCCTGTGGATTCTCCTGTTCAAGATCCAATGGACGGATCTAGGCCGTGTCTTCCGCGACGTCAAGCCGGGGTATGTCCTGGCCTCGGTCCTGCTGTCGTTCGTGCTGGTCGCGACCAGTTGCTGGAAGTGGTGGGCGATTCTCAGAATGCAGGGACACCGGCTCCCCTTCCTGACCCTTTACCGTTGGTATTTCATCGGCTATTTCTACACCAACTTCCTGCCGTCCAGCATCGGCGGCGACCTGTTCCGCTCCTGGATTTCGGGACGGAAAATCGGCTCCCAGGAGGCGTCGCTGGTCGCCATTTTCGCGGAGCGTTTTACGGGCATGGTCTTCCTGCTGCTCATGGTGGCGATCTCCCCCCTCCTGCTTCCCTCGCTGCGTGGCCGGCTCGAGCTGGCGATCCCCAGCGTCATGGCCGGGGTGCTGCTGGCGGGGTTCGCCGTGGTTCCGTTCCTGGCACGGTCCGGGCGTCCGGCCCGCCTGGCGGCCCGCGGGGTCGGATGGCTGCGGCGGATGCTGCGGGCGGACCGGCCGGGGCGGACGGCGACCCTGCTGGACAAACTTCAGCGCCGGATTACCTCGTTTTCGAGCCGGGCGGCCAAGTTCTTCACCCTGCTCCGGGCCAACCCCCGGAACTTCTGGACCGTTGCGGCGCTGACGGCGCTCTTCTACGCCTTCACCGTGGCGAACATCGTCATCTCCTGCCGTGCCTTCGGCGGCGATCCCGACCCCCTGGCCGTGGCCGCGGTTCTGCCCGCCGCGCTGCTGGTGGCCTCGCTGCCGATCACGCTCGGCAGCCTGGGACTGGCCGAAGGGGCGTACGTCTTCTATTTCGGCGCGATCGGCCTGCCGGGGGCGATCACGCTGGCCATGGCCCTGCTGCTGCGCCTGAAGATCATCTTCCTCGGGCTGATCGGACTGGTGATCCAGGCCCGGGAACGGATCCAGCCGCCCACCCCTTCGCGTTTCGACGGAGCCTCCCAGCCATGAACAATCCGAACGCCATCAACCCTCAGATCCAGCGCGCCATGGACGAGCCGAACCAATCGGCCTGGAAGCGTTATGCCCGGCTGGTGGTCGGATCGCCCAGCCTGGGCAAGCTGCTGCTCCATGAAGTGCTGACCGGACTCTTCGGCGGGTGTCCCGGCGCGGCCGGGCTGGCGCTGCGCACCCTGTTCTACCCAGCGCTTTTCGGGAAGCTGGGCCGGCACGCGACGATCGGCCGGAATGTCACCGTGCGGGGCACGGCACGCATCCGGATCGGCAAAGGCGCGGCGATCGACGATCAGGTCGTGCTGGATGCACGGGGACCGGACGCCTCCATCGAGATCGGGGACGGCGTGCTGATTTCCCGCAACACCATTATCCGCGCGCGAAACGGCCGGATCGTCATCGGCGCCGGCAGCGACATCGGCGCCAACTGCATTCTGGCGACGGACAGCCGCCTGGAGATCGGGCGCGATGTGCTGGTCGCGGCCTTCTGCTATCTGACGGCCGGGGGCAATCACGTCTACCGGGATCTCGGCACCCCCATCATCCGGCAGGGCTTTGTGAGCAAGGGGGGGATCGTGGTGGAGGACGATGTCTGGATCGGCTCCCACTCAACCGTGCTGGACGGATCGCACATCTGCCAGGGCGCCATCGTCGGCGCGCATTCCCTCGTCAACAAGACGCTTCCGGGGTACATGATCGCCTGGGGACAGCCGGCGCGCCCCCAGCGGAGCCGGGGCGGAGAATCGGCGCAAGGATGAGCCGCACATGAATGAACCCATCACCGCCGCCCGGAAGCCCGGGGCACCTGCCGTCCCGGACGCGTCCTTGCTGAGCATTGCATTCTCGGCCAGGGAACTCTGCACACGCTGCGGCAGCTGTGTCGGCGTGTGCCCCGTGGATGCGATCGAATTGACGGACGATGCCTATCCCAGGCTGATTCCGGACCGGTGCATCGCCTGCGGCCTTTGCGGCGCAGTCTGTCCCGGCGCGGCCGTGAATTTCGGCGCGCTGACCCGGCAAGTCTTCCACGCGCCGGCCGAAGGCCAGGGCTTCGACGGCCGGGCGGAAAGCACGCTGGTCGGCTATGCCACGGACGAACGGATGCGGATGGGCGGCGCGGGCGGGGGGGTGGTCACCGGTCTGCTCGCCCACCTGCTGCAGCGCGGCGAGGTGGACGGCTGCTTCGTGACCCGCATGCGGCGCGACCGGCCCTGGGAAGGCGAACCGTTCATTGCGACGACGGTCGAGGAACTGTGCGAAAGCCAGGGCTCCCGCTACCACATCATCCCGATGAACAGCCTCTGGGCCGACCTGCGCAAGCGGAAACCGGGGCGCTATGCCGCGGCCCTCCTCCCCTGCCAGATGCACGGCTTCCGGAATCTCCAGCGGGCAGTTCCCGGACTCGCCGCGCAGATCACGCACGTGATCGGACTGTTCTGCGGCGGCGCGCTGGAGCGCAATCTCACCGCCGAGATGCTCGCCGTGCGGGGCATCCGCCGCGACGCCATCCGCGACTTCCAGTTCCGCGGCGGCGAGTGGCCGGGACGCATGCAGGCGGTCCTGAAGAGCGGCGAGGCGCGACCGCTCCACTACTCGAACTACAAGGACGGCGCCTACAACTATTTCACCTCGCTCTACATGCCCACCCGTTGCCAGACGTGCATCGACGGCTCCAACGAGTTCTCCGACCTCTCCGTCAGCGACGCCTGGACGCGGAACGACAAGGGCGAGTACATCTTCAAGAATCAATCCCGCATCCTCGTCAGGACTCCGCGGGGCGCGGCGCTGGTCCGCGCGGCGATCGAGGCGGGGGCGCTGGCGGTCACCAACGTCTCAGCCGATCCGAACTACCGGACACACCGGGCGCAGACGCGGCGAAAGGGCGCCCTGGCGCCGCTGCGCGTGGCGCGCTGGAAAAGGGCCGGACGCCGGGTTCCGGAATACGACCGGGAGGCACCGGGCGACGCCACCTTCCAGGAGCGGATCATCGAGCGGCTCGCTTCGGCGATGCTGCGCGCCGGCACCTGGCGCCCGTTCCGCATGGGCGCGATGTGGTTCCTGACTTCGCGCCTGACGATTCCGCTGATCGACCTCCGCATCTACCTGAAGAAGCGGAAATACGCCCGGCGCCGCAAGCCCTAATGCCCGTTCCATATCAGACCGGCGCCCGTTCCGCCCGCAGGATGACGGGGGAGCCGAAACGACGCGTCATGCCGATGCAGCGGAAAATCCACTCCAGCAACTGAATGGGTGGCACCCACCGGATGAGACGGTGCAGGGCCATCGGGAGGAAAAACTGCGGCATGCGGTCGGTCGGAACGAAGCCCTGCCGTCGCAGGACTTCAATCACCTGCTTTTCGTCGAACACGATGAACGGGCGGGTGGTGTCGTTTTCGATCTTCCGCTTGAGCGGAAACAGCAGGCGGGATGCGAAATTGAAGCTCCGGATGACCGGAAAGTCGATGATCACCGCATGTTTTGCCACCCGGCAGAGTTCGGCCAGGAACGTCTCCCAATCCGCCAGGTGGCTGAGTTGACGCATGCTGACGACCCCTTCGAACGAGCGGTCGTCGTGGGGAAGTTTGAGGAAATGGCCAACCTCGAATTGGCACTTTCCCGACGACACCAGCGGAGCAATGCGATGGGATGTCTCCGGATCGCTTCCCAGAACGGTGAGCCGATACCGGTTCGCAACCAGGTCTTCGGCGTATTGACCGTGACCGCCTCCGACATCCAGCACCGCCGCCTGCGGCCAGGGGGCCAACATGCTCAGGATCGCATCCCGTTGCACGCCTAAATGCCATCTGCCGAGAGGGCCGCGGAACCGCCGCGCATAGGCATCGGAAGAGGAAACCCGGTCCGGGGCGATGTATAACAACGGCGAGACGGCCAGACACAGGGACTTCATGAACCAGATGGACGACACTAGCTTACCTGCAAGGAGCTCTTCTATGTTCATAATAGTCTTTTTTCGTGCTGATCGGCAATCCTGTTCCGGGCGACGCGCGGACCTCCACGAACACCGTTCTCCAAGTCTTTCACCGCTCTGTTCGTTGACCTTGTGCGGCGTGTAGGTTTTCACATTGAAACTGCCGCGATTCCGTGTTACTGCCGCGATTCCGTATTACTGTATCAAAAGATTATTTGACCGTCAACGCCTTTGGCGACGCACTGGAATGAGCACAAAGGGGCAATGCGGATAATGTGGAGTTGCTGCGCGGTTGAAGCCGGACTTGACGTTTCCAGCCCGATTCTGCTATGTTTCAACTTTGAAAGCGCTCCTTCAGACCGATTCCAATGGGTGCGTGCCCATGTAGGCTGGAAAGTGCTTTCTTATCAGATCAGGAAGGTTGGCAGCGTGATGATGAAGTGGATGACGTTTGGATGGGTCGCGGCAATGTTATCACTCTCCGGTTTATTGATAACGGGCTGCGAGGAGGATGATGGCGACGGTGGCGGCGGCAATGCATTCGTCGGCACATGGCTCGTCACGAAGGAAGGGACCCCGAGTTACTACGTCTTCAATGCGGACGGCACATTCCGCAAGAACCTCGCGGATGAACCGGTCGATGGTGCCGTGCATTTTTCTGGCACCTATACAGTTACGAGCGGCTCGCTCCATGGAAAATTCAGGAATCCAGGCGTCGGAACTGGTGAGATCGAGGCAACGATCAACGCCGATGACACGATGAACTTGCTCTTTATCGAGCACTGGCACACCCCCTACAAGCGCGTCCCCTGCACGGGTGTAAGACAGGCTGCGGGAACCGGGGCTGACGACACGACGTTGACCAGTGTCGAATTCCTTTGGAAGCCGATCTCCGACAACAACGGGAAACTGCTCATCGCGCTTCCTTACACCTTCGCCAACAAGGTGAGCGGCTGCTCTGTCACAACCACCGGCGGCGTCACCGAGGAAGGCACCTACATCGGCAACCACAACGGCGGGCGGCCGCACTACCGCTACTCCATGCCGGGAGCGCAATACGGGCAGAACGTCACCGTGGTCGCCCGGCTGAAAGCGGGCGGATCGAAGACGTGGACCGTCCCGGACGGAGCGGCGCGCACGAGCCTTCGTTGACCGCCGCGCATGGGATGCCGTACGACACTCGGTCTGTGCGGGAATCGCACACGCGATTCCCGCACGCGGGTGCCGCACGGCGATGTAATGGGTCAGTTACCGGGGGGTGCGATTTCAGCCTGATTTCATGCTCGTTTTTCGCTCACCCCGGTAACTGACCCATTACACGGCGATTCCGTGATTTGCCTGGTTCCGAGGCTGGAATAGACCGCAGTTATCGCCTTCTCGTAAAGCGCCGGTGCGTAATCGGTTTGCATGGCGAGCAGGGCATTGCGGCCCAACTCACACCGCAGGTTCGCGTCCCCGGCCAGACGCACGATGGCTTCGCCGAAGGCTGACGGCGTGGGCGCCGCCAGCATGGCTATGCCGGGGTGCAAAACCTCCGTGTGCGTCGGCAGGTCGGTCGCCAGCACGGCCTTGCCCGAATCCAGATACGTGTAGATTTTCATGGGCGTATTGTTGCCCAGCACGCGCGGGGACACCAGCACATCGGCCGCCTCGCAAACCGCCTTCAAGCGCGACACCGGCAGCGGTCCCAGAAAGACGACGCGATCCAGCACGCCCAGCGTCTCCGCTTGACTGCGGTAGCGGGCGACATCCTTCGGCACCCCGCCGACGATCACGAGACGAATGCCGGAAATGCGGGTGGCGGCTTGCGCGAAAGCGTTGAGAAGCAGTCCGATGCCCTGATACTTCTGCAGGTTGCCGACATACATGAAGGTGACGCCCGCGAACGACGGCAATTCCACCAGGGGACGAACATCCTGCGGAATGCTATGCAATAACGACACGTCGCGGGTCACGACGACCTTGGCCGCGCCGAACTCGTGCGCCAGTTTCGCCAGGTTGTCACAGACCGGCATCACGACGCTCGCGTGCCGCACGGCCTGGCGTTCGAAACATCGCATGACCGGCACCAGGAATCCCAGCAGGGGCAGAGACTCGGCGACCTGCAAAGACAATAGCGAATCCATGTCGTAGACGTATTCCATTCTAAACAGCAAATGCAGCAGCAGCGCAATGAAGACGGCCTCTTCCGTGGCATGTATCCGATAATAGTCGCCGTTGCGAGCCATACGCCACGCCTTCGCGAGGAAGGGAATGTCGCAAACGAGCTTTTTCAACGAAAGCCCCGGCCGCACATGGTGAATGAACGGCATGCTCGGAATGCGAAAAATGTGCACCCCGGGGTAGTCGCGGTCCTCTCCTTCGTGGTAAGCCAGCACATCGATTTCCACACCATTCGCGGACAGCGTCTTGAGCAGCAGGTGCTCGGCAATCGGCGTGCCCCGATCCTGATAAAACGGGTGTGGCGCGAGCAGCAAAATCTTCATGAGTTTCGCTCCGCCGTTCCGATGCTTTTGCGAAAACGGCTGTAGCCGACCAACTGGTCCACAAGGAAGGTGGCCATGTACTGAACCGGCAACCCGGCGAAGGTCTTGCGGGTCAGCCGGTCGCACTTGCGGCACAGGCTCAGCGCGCCGACGTCCGTTGTCATCTGCCGCCGCAATTCGCGATAGGCGGGTCCGTTCCAGATTTCCATCAGTGTTGCGGTCTTCGCATCGCCCATGCGCAATTGTCCCTCGTAGTCCTGCGGACAAGGCGTGACCGTTCCATCCCAGAGAACCACCATCGCATACCACGGGAAGGTGCATGCCGCGCAACGGCGGGGCACGGCCAGATCCGGAGCAGTCGGCGTCGCCCAGACGTATTCCTCCTTTTCGATGACCTCGTCCACGCCGGCGGCACGGAACCGGTCGGTGAGTTCGGCAACGACCTGGCCCCGCGCTCCCGATTCCGACGCTCGAAAGCGGATTCGCTCAACCACGATATAGGGTTTCACGCTGCCCGCTTTTTTTCGCAGTGCAAGCAGGCGCAGCACGTTCTCGACCGTGACCTCGAATGTGGCCCCGACACGAACACGCTCATACTCTTCCTTGCAGAATCCATCGATCGAGAATGAAATCAAGTCCGGCGCGGCGGCAAGCAGCCGGCCGGCCTTCTCTTCATCCAGAAGCGTGCCATTGGTGTGAAAGCGCGTCTTGATCCCCGCATCCCTCGCATAGCGGATCATGTCGAATATTCGCGGGTTCAACAGCGGTTCGCCGCGGTGGTGCAGGTAGATATCGTTCACGTAACCGCGCGCTTCGTCCACGATCCGGCGGAACAGGTCGTAATCCATGTGACCTTTTTGTTCGGCCGACATGTCCCGGTTGTGGCACATGGGACAACGCAGGTTGCAGTGGCTCGATGATTCCACCCACAACCGGATCGGCGGCACCGACAAGACGCTCCGCTTGCGCTGATAGTCGAGGAATAGCCGCCACATCCGCCACGTTTTCCGAACGACAAGCATCGGAAGCGTTGCAGCATCAAGCAAGCCAGGGACAACCATCGGCCGCCGTCGGCCGGCCGGGTCTTCTTGACCACTTATGTGTTTCGCCATAACAACCAACAAACCCCATTCCTGACCTAATAAATAATGGTTATTTTTGCATTTTTCGGTGTGCTTGTCCATCCCTCCTGTATATTTTGTTAAACACACCCGGTAAGTCTTTTCTACGTGACACCCATGCGGCAAGGCGATAAAATGCTCTTACTGATGACGAATAAACTCACGTCTCGACCCCATTCGAAACTCGGTGGTCGCCCCTCCAAGTTCGATGAGCCCAGTCGGCCGGTTACCATGACGCTGCCGGAACGTGTGCTTCGCCTGCTGTCCACCCTGGATTCCGACCGCGCCAGGGCCATTGTCAAATTAACCGACTGTGCGCTGGCTCCTCCCGAGGGAAAGGCTCCCACCCTCGTCGAACTGGTGCAGGTGTCCCCCACCAAGGCGATCATCCTGGTGGCAAACAGCCGTTACCTGCGGACCATCCCCTGGTTGCGCCTGGTGGAAGTCGCCCCCGCGAAGAACCTGCTCACGGTCCCGCCCGGCACGCCGATCGAGAAACTCGAGATCACCATTGGCGATCTCCTGGACGATCTTCATGCCGACGATCCGGTTGAACACGACCTTCTGGAGAGTCTGCGGAAATGCCTGAGCGGTTCACGGCGAAAGCAGATGGTGACCAAGGGCGAGATTCTCTTCATTGAACAGGAAGCTGATGTGAGTGGAAAAAGATGAATGTGAAAAAACCGGTTATTTGGCGTATCTGGATGCCGATTATCCTGTTGCTTTCTTGCGCGATCTTAATCTATGCCGTATTGTCCACCACGCATTCCCGCCCGAGGCCTGCCGGCGGCGGAAAGGGGTCCACGCCACTGAACATGCCGACGTCCACGAACGCACCCCCGCTTCGAGCCCGGATCGTTTACGAATGGAACAGCGGCATCTACAGCACCAGGACCGACACCGGCTTCACTCGGAAAATCGCCGATGAGGGCAAGTATCCGCGTTGGTCGCCCGACGGGCGCAGCATCGCCTATTGGCGCGGGACAAACCATCTCGTCCAAGCTGATGCAGACGGCGGCAACCCCGTCGTCCTGGCCCGGGCTGAGGAGCCCCGCGGCATCGCCTACCATCCGGACGGCCTCGATCTGTATTTCGTCGATCAGAATGCTGTGAAGTCGGTTTCCCTCGCCAACCACACCGTCCGGACGCGTCTGGAAGGCTATCGATTCGTCGAGATCGATCTGGCCCCCGGCAACAGGTTTGTGGCCTCGATCAAGTCTGTGCCCAATCATTACCTTCTGGCCTTTGACCTGGCCACCGGTCGCCACTGGAAACTCGGACACCATGGCTGTTCGGCCAGCCTTTCCCCCGATGGACAATACTCCACCCGCAATGCCGGGAACCATCGCAGACTTTCCATTGACGACTGGGCCTCCGGCAAGATGATCCGCAGCCTGCCCGCTCCTCCAAGACTTTTGAATGACAATCAGTTCTGGTCCAACCACGCCGATTGGATCGCGAGCGTCATGCAGGGCGGTAGCACGGAAATCTACATACAGCGGGTTTCCGATGCACGGTATTGGCGGGTCACGTTTTGCGGGGGATGCGACCGCCCCGACCTCTATGTTCCCCGTGACGGACAAGCGGACGGATAGGCGGCCCGATGGCTAATGCGGGCAAAGCCCGCATCACGGCTTGCCGTCGAGAATGCGAAGCACGAGATCCACGCTGGCTCGGGCCTTCAGCTTCTCCTGCGCCACCAGCGGACGCATTTTCTCGCGCAGGGCGGCGCGGTTCGCGTGCGCCCGGAGGATCGTTTCCGTCAAGCGCTCCTCCGAGAGTTCGTTGAAGTTGATCGTCCAAGCCCCCATGCCGACCGTCTGCATGAAACTGGCGCTTTTCGGGTAGGCGTTGATGTTCACCATGGGCGTATTGACGGCCGCGCAGAAGATCAGCGTGTGCGTGCGCAGCCCCGCATGGACTTCCAGCCGGCTCAGCAGACCTGAAAGCTCGCGGTAGGTGTAATCGCAGTTGCCGACCACCCGGATGCGGCCGGCATGCCGGCTGTAGCCGATGCACTGTCGCGTCACCTGCATGTCCATGATCTGGCTGACCGTGAAGAGAATGTCGACATCCAGCCGCTCGATCAGACGGTCCGCCGTCCCCGCGATCATCCGGCAGAAACGTTCGCGGTTCATCGTCCCCTGCTGGTTGAAGTCATCGATATAGGCGTTCACGTTCAGGCCGATCGTCCCCTTGGGGTTGGTGAACAGCCCTTCGTGCCGGATGATCTCGTCCATCCGGGCCTTGTCGGGAAGCTCCGTGTTCAGCGCGCAATCGGCATGCGTCACCAGTTTCGGCGGGTCGGGAATCAAGCGGTTGACAAGGTCGACCGTGCTTGAATCGCGGGTGATGACCAGCGGGCAGCCCGCCAGGACCCGCCGCAGGGCGCGGACGCCGTAGTCGCGATCGATCGGCCCGATGCTGCAATTATACATCACGATCGGGATCCCCTTCCGTTTGCAGACGGGGGCGATCCGCGAGATCATGTTCAGGTTGTTGATGAGCGGATTGTGGAACTTGCGGTCGAACAGGATGTTGTCGACGATCAGCACCAAGTCCGTCCGCGTCATGGCGCGGTACAGGGGGAGCCCCAGGTTCTTCAAGGCGAGGTTCCAGGGGAGCAGTCCGACCGGCTGCACCCGGTGGTGGCCGAAGTGCTTCCGGATGAACGGGGGACTCAGCGTCGGCACCTTGAACAGGATGTCCTGGCGCTGGCGCGCAAAATCATCGAGCAGATTCCCGAGAATGGCGTTGTCACCGGCGTTGCGTCCGGAATTGTTGCCCAGTACAGTTATGGTCTTCACACGTTTCCTTCAACTTGGGCGACGCCGCATCCATCCCTGCGCCACATACCAGTCGGCCGTCTGAACCAGGCCTTCCCGGTTGGAATACCGGGGATGGTAGCCCAGTACGTTGCGCATCTTGCTCACGTCAAAGTCGCGATCCTTCGAATAAAACGCCACGCGCCGGCGGTAGATCGGGGGTTCGATCCCGAGCGGCTTGCAGAGCCATTCGCACAGGTCGGCGGCCACGAAGAAGGGACCGATGGGGAGGCGGACCACACGGGTCTTGACATTAAAATGCCCCGCAACGATCTGCGCGATCTCGGCGATGGGAATGGATTCGTCGCCACCGCAGATAAACGCCTCGCCCCGTGCGGACGGATGGGTGGCGGCGATCAGAAAGACGTTGGTCAGGTCGTCCACATGGATCAGATGGTACATGCACTTGCCCTTGCCCAACAGCGGGAACCAGGGGCGAACCGCCATTTTGAAGAGCTTGAGCAGGCGGCGGTCGCCGGGCCCATAGATGGCGGCGGGACGCATGATCGTGTAGTCCAGCGGATTCCGGGAGGCAAATTCGCGCAGCCACAGTTCAGCTTCAAGCTTCGTCTGCTGGTATTCGTCGCCGGGCGCAAAGGGCGACTCCTCCGTGCCGGGAGGATTCACGACATGTCCATGCACGCCGACAGTGGAGACATGAATCAGCCGCTTGAAGCCGGGGTGTTTCACGGCTTCCCGGGCGATGATCTGCGTGCTGACCACATGCACGTTCCGGTAATCCTCCGTTTGCCCCTTGGCTTCGCGGAAGGAGGCGGCGACATGGAAGACGAACGCTTGCCCCTGCATCGCCGCCTGCATGACCGCTTCGTCGAAGACTTCGCCCCGGAACCAGGTCACGGGAAGATCCTTCAGCGGCTCGAGATTCGAACTGGACCGAGCCACGGCACTCACCTTCAGCCCCGCCGCGACAAGCTTGCGTGTCAGGACACTGCCAGTGAATCCCGTCGCCCCCGTGACCAGCACAGGGGTGCCGGCGGGGATTCTGCATATCGGCTCATCGGTCAAGCGATTCCGCGCCTCAGTTGCTGGTCCACCGCGAACCGCCATTCGGAACGGTCCATTGCCGCAGAACCGATCCGCCGGCATAGGCAATGACCGCCACATTCTGCCCGTAGGCCGAACCGGCTTTGCCGAAACGAAAGTGTTGCCGGTTGCCATTTCCACGTCCGGTATATGACGTCGGCGACTCCCCTTTCACGGTGACTGTAGAGGCTGTCAGATTGGCGGGCAAAAGCACAACCAGGCGGCCGTCGTTGTCGGCTACTGGCTTCCACAAGAACGTGTTGTCGCCGGCTTCTCCTCCGCCGCCGGTGGCAGGCGCATCCGTATCCGGCGTCTCTTCGGCGGGCGCCGTCGGTTGCGACTCCGGCGTCTGCGTCTGTTCTGCAACCGCAGTATTTCCCTCTTCCTCACTCCAAAAGGAACCGGAATTCTCCTCCACGCTCTCGCAACCGGTCAGCGCCAGCACGAGAAATGGAATCATAGCGAATAGAAATGATTTCACCTTCTTCATGTTGTTTTCCTTTCAGGTGCGTGCATTATGCCCAAGAAGTTCCCGGCCGACAAGCAAAAAAGGGTAGCAAAAAAGGGGGCAACCAAATAATAGCATTTTCTAAGATATCCGCTGACTTTGGTGATGCTATTCAATGGCGTATTGGCCGCCGCGCGGCGGGTCGGCGTGAGCGTACGGCACCCCGCATTTACCTACATCCGCTCGACGGAAGTGCCGACGGAAATCCTGCATGTCGGCTCATCCGCCAAGCAAATCCACGCCTCAGTTGCTGGTCCACCGCGAACCGCCATTCGGAACGGTCCATTGCCGCAGAACCGATCCGCCGGCATAGGCAATGACCGCCACATTCTGCCCGTAGGCCGAACCGGCTTTGCCGAAACGAAAGTGTTGCCGGTTGCCATTTCCACGTCCGGTATATGACGTCGGCGACTCCCCTTTCACGGTGACTGTAGAGGCTGTCAGATTGGCGGGCAAAAGCACAACCAGGCGGCCGTCGTTGTCGGCTACTGGCTTCCACAAGAACGTGTTGACGTCGGCTTCTACACCGTCTCCGCCCGTATTCGGAGTCTCATCCGCAGGGTTAGTCGGCGCCGGCGTCGGGTCTGTCGCCGTCGAACCGTCCGCCTGCTGACTCCAATAGGAACTGGAATTCTCCTCCGCGCTCTCGCAGCCGGTCAGCGCCAGCACGAGAAAGGGAATCATAGCGATCAGAAATGACTTCACGTTCTTCATGTTGTTTTTCCTTACAGGTGACGGGATTTTACACATGATATTCCTCGACGACAAGAAGAAACAATGGCAGAAGTGAAAAAAAAGCCCTCCCAGTGCGCCGCCATCGGCGACGGCATCACCGTCGGCTTGGGAGCCAAGGTGCACCCTGGCCTGCACGGCTGGAGGCCAAGCTCGGCCGTCCCGTCGCCAAGGCCTTTTCGGCAAAATGAAAGGGCGCGTGCAGCCGGCAGGCGCTAGGAGCCCTGAACCTCCGGTCCTGCCGCATCCGTCGCCGTTGCGCCGGGAACCGCCTGCGCTTCCGCGGCGCGCGTCACCTCCCGGCGTTGCGCCGCCCATTGCGCCTGGCGGGCGACCCCCATCATGATGTGCGCGTCGTCCTCCGTGCGGACCCCGCGCGAAAAGATCCGCTGAAAGCCCTGCATCATGTGGTCGGCCTTCTCGCTGTTCATGAAGCCGATCGACAACATCGCCTGCCGCCAAAGCTCCTGCAGCCGCAGCCGTTGCGTGGCCGCCACCGGCGGGGACTTCTCCTCCGGCGCCTCGAAGGCGCCGTTCGCCACGAAGAGCTCGTAGCAGCAGATCATCACGGCCTGCGCCAGGTTGATGGAGCTGTATTCCGTCCCCGTGGGGATGCGGATCAGATGGGTGCACCGGGCCACCTCGTCGTTCGCCAGGCCGTTGTCCTCGCGCCCGAAGACCAGCGCAACCCGTCCCCGCGTCGCAATCTGCAGGAGTTCCGCCGACCATTCGCGGGCCGTCCGGACATGCTGACGGTACAAGCCCAGGCGCGCCGTCGTCCCGACGACCGCCGCGCAATCGGACACCGCCTCCTCCAGCGTGGCCACCTCCCGCCGCCGGCGCAGCAGATCCCCGGCATGGACCGCCAGCTTCTCCCCCTCGGCCCATCCATCGACGATCCGGGGGGCGACCAGCGTCAAGTCGTCCAGGTCCATGTTGGCCATGGCGCGGCAGACCGCCCCCACATTACCGCTGTAAAGGGGTTCGATCAGGACGATGCGAAAAGCATGCATGCGGGACATGCGCGCTAGAGTAAACCATCCCGCATCCCTTTTCAACTGCGGATTGCCGCCGGGGGAGACGCAGGGGAGACGCATGCAAAACCTTGGTGCAAGCTGAGGGTTCAGCGTTCAGTGAGGCCTCTGCCCCGGCTGCGCCGGGGCAGTTGGATCGAGTAGGAGACTTACTGTGCAGCCGCGCCCCTGCCGCTTGGTTTATCCCCATGAAGCTTTGTCGCGAGCTTTGTCGGATGCTCCAGATTCGGCAAATGAGCAGCCGCC
>CAZQKI010000065.1:0-21188 GCA_964592855.1 uncultured Lentisphaerales bacterium | reverse complement strand
GCGGACAGGCTCGCCTCTGCCCCGGCTTGAGCGCGGCAGAGGGTCTGAGAACGAGACGTGCGAGTGCGGCTCGGCGGGGACGCCTCGCCCTACCTTTGGGTTCACGGGCGCATGGTCCGATAAGGTGGGGCGAGGCGTCCCCGCCGAGCCGCGCGAAAGGAGTCTCAGACCCTGGTTCTCTGAGCCCTCGTGCTGCAAATTTCCGCTAGCTGGATCACGGCAGGAGAACTTGGGCGTTGAGCGTTGCGAGTTGAACGTTGAGCGTTTGGGTTCTCAGACCAGGGATCAGGGTTTGGATCAAGGGTGCCACCCTTTCCGCACCCCCGCACCCACACACCCACACACCCCCGCACCCACACACCCACACACCCACTCACCCACACACCCACGCACCGCCCTCCTGAACCCTGAACCCCGAACCCTGACCCCTACTAGCGGCTCCGCCCTCGTCATCACCCTCGGTCTGCTCGCGGTGCTGGCCCTCCTGGTCTTCGCCTTCACCTTCTCGGCCCGTACCGAGCGCCTGGCCGCCCGCAACGACCGCGACCGGGTGACCGCACGGCAGTTCGTCGATCTGGCGCTGGTGCAGGCCATGGAAGATCTGGCGCTCAATCTGCGGACGCCGTACCTGCATCAGGGCGAGTGGTATGCTTTGCCCTCAAACGGCAATCCCGCGCAATTCGACCGATGGAACGCCTCGCATCAGGATGACGACGTCCCGTTTACCCGCAATGCGTTTGCATCGCGGTCTCACGGCGATCACATCGCCTCCGACTTCTTCGACAACTTCAGCACCAACCTCATCCCCGCCAGCCTCTGGGCGGAAATCGACGCGCTCAAACCCCATTGGATACCGATTCAAGGTGTAGATGGTGACAGCAACCCCATTGGCACCAACGGCTACATCGCCTACGTCGTGATCAATTGCTCGGGGTTTCTCGATGCGCACGCCATCACCTCCAACCAGATTGCCCAACTGCGGCAGGACGGCACCGACATCCGCGACGAAATCGATTTCATCAAGGATCGCGCCCGCGACACCGCCCCCGGTTCGGTGCTGACCAACTACCTCTCGCTCCAAGACGTTGCGCGGCGCAATCGCGGCATCCTGCCGCCTGTCGCCAACCTCTTCATCCACTCCTACGATGCGGGTCCCGATGTCACCGTGACCAACGGCGCAGTCTACGGCGACCGCGAGGTGGCTCTGGTCGCCAAACTGGACGTCAACAGTTGGACCAACGGTTTCGCGGGCGATCTGTCCGATCTGTCGGATCATTACCGCACGGCCGATTTCCAGGACCGCTGGCTCAACGAAGTCATCAACCGCTTAGCGGCCGTCGGCCTGGCCAACCCGCAGGCGCTCGCCTGGAACCTGCTCAACTTCATGGACCCCGACCGCATCCCTCAGGGGCCGGACGACTGGATTGCCTGGCAGGAGCCCTGGCCCGTCGAGGATGTCCCGCTGATCAACGAGATCGCCGTCGGCATGGTCCCGCTTCTCATGAACGGGAACAAGCCCAACCACTACGCGCCCGGCGTCGAGCTCTGGTTCCCCTTCGCCACCAACCGCATCAGCGAGACCAACGAAGCGCAACTGGTCGTCGCGGTCTATACCAACTGGCCACCGTCAAACTGGCCTGAAGAGGATCGAACGTTGATTGAAAACGAAAATTGGACCACCAACGTCATCTACCCGCAAGAGCGCTTCGGCCACGGCTTCACTTTTTCCAGCGCCATTTCCGCAATGGCGCAGGGCACCGACACCGAATTCGTGACCGCCACCCTGCCGCCGCCGTATGTTTCCTTCCCGGTCGTCGTGACGAATGCGGTTGCTATTGCCGGGCCGCCAGTCAACGACGTCAACAACGTCAACGACAGAACATATGTGCCCCTGGCCGACGGAACCGATGCCAGTGAGCTTGTTAAATACGATGCGGCAGCTTCCCCTCCACCATCGGCTTTCTACCGGCTCGTCTCCACCAACCGCTTCCTGCCGCTGGGCGTGGCATCCTACTACACCTATCTTTCCAAATACCGCGCCGCACAAACCATCTGGGTCAGAAGCCAGGTTACCGTCACCAACACGATCCACCTCCTCGCGCGCGTCAGGCTGGGGACGAACTGGGTGGATGAAGCGGCGGGCTATCATCCGGGTAGCTCCGGACGCGCGGCCCGTACCAACTTGCTGGTTTTCACCGAGCCGTGCGGCTACGAGGTCAACGATCCGCGCCGCAACGGCTACCGCGAGGACTGGCGGCACTATCTTCCCGCCGACCGCGCCGTGCCGGAGTGGACCGAGGGAACCGAACAGCCGGTCTGCTCGCTGAACGGCTCGACGAACATCATCTGCAATCCCTGGCATCTCCCCTTCGGCCAGGGGCTGCCTCTGGTCCACTTCAACCAGCCTCTGCGCCGGGCCGGCGACATCGGTTATATCCAGCAGCCGGAACGCTTCGCACAGCCCCTCGGTGATCATACGCAACTCATGACCAACCGCTGGCAGTCGATCTGCCTGGCCGACCCCAGCACACTGGCCACCAACAACGGCGGATTCGCTTTTTCAGCGGGCTCGGTCCTGGAGTTCTTCACCGCCCGGTCCGCCAATACCCCTGTCCGCGGGCTCGTGCACTTCAGCACCACGCACACCAACGTCGTCCGTGCGCTGATGGCCGACCTGACAGTTGGCTGGGGTGCAAACCTGTTTTATCTACCGGAAACCGGCATTCAGTGGATGACGGAAGCCTACTTCGACGCACAGGCGGAGTTGTACCGCTCCACCCCCATCGGTGTAGGGGACATGTGCCTGAGCTTCGGCATGGCATCCGACTTTGCCGCAGCCGACGCCATAAATCCAAACGCGGATACACTTCGCTGGCAGGGCAGTTTGGGCAGTGACACCAAGGAAGATCTGCTCCGTGGCCTGGCCGAGCGGATTTCGTTCCGGCAGCACATCTTCGTAGTTGTGTTGGCGGGACGTACCGCGACGCCCAGCGGACGCACCTCCGCCACCCAGCGCGCGGTGGCCGTTGTCATCCGCGATGCCTACACCGGACACTGGCAGATCGTCAGCTGGGAATGGCTCTAATTCGAAACTCCACCCATGATTGCTGATGCTTCATCTCCCCTCGCCCTCCGTTGCGCCTGGTCGCTGCTGCCGCAGGATTGGCGCGATAGCTGCGCCGAAGCGCACCAACCAGCCTTCCGCGCGAAGCAGATCTGGAAATGGCTCTACCAGGACCGCGTCGACACCTGGGAGGCGATGACCAACCTCCCGGCGGAGTGGCGGCAGGCGCTGGCCGGGCGTTACGGGGTGTCCCCCTGGCGGGCCGTCGAAGCACAGAAGGCGACCGACGGCGTGACCAAGCTGCTCCTGACCTGTCAGGACGGACAGCTGATTGAAACCGTCATCATCCCCTCCACCGAGCGGATGACGCTCTGCGTTTCGACGCAGGCCGGCTGCGCCTTCGGCTGCGCCTTCTGCGCCACGGGACAGTGCGGCTGGGCCCGCGATCTCGACGCCGGCGAAATCGTCGGCCAGCTCATGGCCGCGGCACGCCATTCGGCTCCGCGGCGGATCACCCACGTCGTGATCATGGGGATGGGCGAGCCCTTCGCCAACTACGACGCGACGCTCCGCGCCATCCGCATCATCAACGACTACGACGGGATCGGCATCGGCGCCCGGCGAATCACGCTGAGCACCTGCGGCGTGGTCCCCGGCATCCAGCGGCTGGCCGGAGAGGGGCTGCAGGTCGAGCTTTCCGTCTCGCTCCATGCGCCGACGGACGAACTCCGCTCCGCGATCATGCCCGTCAACAGAAAGTGGCCGCTGCCCCAGCTCCTCGCGGCTTGCGACGACTACATGCAGCAAACCGGCCGCATCATCACCTTTGAATACACCCTGGTGGCGGGATTGAACGACGCCCCCGGGCAAGCCGACGCCCTGCTCGCAATCATCCGCCCGATTCACGGACGGATCAATCTGATCCCCCTCAGCCCCGTCGAGGGCTTTGATGGCGTGCCGCCATCCCCCGAAGCCTGCGAGGCCTTTGCCAATCGCCTGGAACAAGGCGGATTGAACGTCACCTTGCGCCGCTCGCGGGGCGGCGGCATCGACGCCGCCTGCGGACAGCTCCGCCTGCGGCGCTCCGAAGCGGGTCAGGACATGCTCACATCCCGATTCGATCAAGCGTCGACAACACTTCCTCCGCCGAGCTTTGATCCGAACAGCTGACGGATAAACAGACGCCCTTTTTCGAGATGCGGGACAGGAGCGGTGTGACGCGCTCGGGCGGGCAGTAGATCAGGAGTTTCTTCCCTGCAGCCTGCACGCGGCGGAAGAGGTCGATCCAGTCCATGGGATCTTTGGTTTTTCAATCTCATAATCCTGCCAATCCTGTAATCCTGTCGAAAGATGCGTTTCGTCGATCTATGCGCGGATCTGACCGGTGCCCTGCACCACGTACTTGTAGGTGGTCAGCTCCTCAAGCCCCATCGGCCCGCGGGCGTGGAGCTTGTCCGTGCTGATGCCCATTTCCGCCCCCATCCCGAATTCGCCGCCATCGGTGAAGCGGGTCGAGGCGTTGACATAGACGGCGGCCGAATCGACCTGGCGCGTAAAGGCGCGCGCCGAAGCGTCGTCCTTCGTGACAATCGCATCGGAGTGGTGCGACCCGTAGAAGTTGATGTGGGCGATGGCCGCATCGGTATCCGCGACAATGCGGAGCGCGAGAATCAGGTCCAGATACTCGGCGAACCAGTCGGCCTCGTCGGCCACCTTGAAACCGGGGACGACGGCTCGGGCCGACTCGTCGGCGCGGACTTCGACATTGCGGCGCTTGCAGAGCTCTGCCAGACGGGGAAGAAACGGCTCGGCGATGCCGGCATGCACGAGGAGCGTCTCCAGGGCGTTGCAGACGCCGGGGCGCTGGCACTTGGCGTTCTCGATGATCGCCAGCGCCATGTCGAAGTCGGCGGATTCGTCGACGAACACATGGCACACGCCCTTGTAATGCTTGATCACGGGGACGCGCGCCTGTTCGACCACCGCGCGGATCAGGGACTCGCCGCCGCGGGGAATGACCAGGTCGACCCGATCGGTCATCTGCACCAATTCGCGGACCGCGTCGCGATCGGTGGTCGCGACAAACTGCACCGCCTGGGGCGGCAGGCCCGCTTCGGCGCCGCCGACGGACAAGGCCTCGGCGATCGCCTGGTTGGAGTTGAAGGCCTCCTTGCCGCCGCGGAGGATGACCGCATTGCCGGCCTTGAGGCACAAGGCCGCGGCATCGGCGGTGACATTCGGACGCGATTCGTAGATGATGACGATGACGCCGATCGGGACGCGCTGCTTGAAGATGACCAGGCCGTTCGGCCGGCGGAGGCGGCTGAGGCAACGCCCGACCGGATCAGGCAGGTCGGCCACGTCGCGCAGACCGCGGATCATGCCGTCCAGACGCTCGTCGGTCAGGGTCAGACGATCCAGCAGCGCGTCGCTCAGCCCGGCAGCGCGCCCGTCCTTCACGTCGCGTTCGTTGGCCGCCTTGATGAGATCGCGGCGGGTGTCCAGGGCGGCGGCCATCGCACGCAAGGCGATGTTCTTGCGGCGCGTGCTGATCGTCGCCATCACGCGCGATGCCTCGAGCGCGCAGTCTCCCATGCTGCGCATCGTGTCCTGAAGGGTCATTGCGGTCCGCTCCTTACAATGTTGAACCGAGAATCAGCGTGCCGACATCCCTGCCGGCGAGGATGTCCGTCAGCGTATTTTTCTTGCGACCATTGCCGATGACCACGGAACAGCCGGCCTTGGTCGCAATCTGCGCGGAGCGCAGCTTGGAATCCATGCCACCCTTGGACAGGGCGTTGGCGCCGGGGCTCACGAGCTTGTAGATGTCGGGTCCCAGTTTGTCGATGCAGGGGATGCGGCGCCTGGACTTCCCGTTGATGCGGAGGACGCCGTCGACCGTCGAAAGGATCACCAGGAGATCGGCGCGGATCAGCTTGACCACCAGCGCGGCCAGGTAGTCGTTGTCGCCGAAGGAGAATTCAGCCTTCAGCTCCTCGTCCGCGACAACGTCGTTCTCATTGATGATCGGCACGACGCCGGCGCGCAGGAGGTGCTCGAGCGTCCGCTTGGCGTTGGCGTTGCGGACGCGGTGCTTGAAGTCGTCATGCGTCAGCAGGATCTGGCCGATCCGGATCTTGTAGTTCATGAAGAGCTTGGTGTAGTAGGCCATCAGCCGGGCCTGCCCCACCGCCGCGCACATCTGCAGATCGGATACCACCGTCGGCCGGTCGCGGATGCCGAGCGCCTCCATGCCGGCGCCGACCGCCCCCGAGGTCACGACGACCATCTCCGTGCCGGCACGACGCAACGCCGCGATCTGGGAAACCAGACCGTGCAACTGGTCCATGTCGGGGCGTCCTGTGCGCTGGGCGATGACACGCGTGCCGATTTTGACGACGACACGGCGGGACTCGGGGAGGAACTGGCGGTACTTGAGGTCGATTTTCATGAAACGTCCACAACAAATCTGAAGAGATGTAGAGTCACTTTACCCCAACGCAACCCCTCAACTCAACACTATTGTGTGATGCAGCAGCTTGCACTGGACAAAGCCGGGAGGGATATCCATACTATGCACCTGATATCAACTGCGTTCTGGAGAGACCCATGACAATGAATCGGATGCTTGCGATGACTTCGTGTGTTTTATTGACCCTGGGCTTGACGACCGCCGCCCAGGCGGCCGGCGAGCTGACCCTGGCCGAGAAGGGCGCAGCCCGCTGCGTGGTCGTCGTGCCGGCGGACTGGACGAACGCCATCGTCCTGCCGCCCGAGTTGCCGAAAGCGGCCTCGCAGATCCTCGAGTCGCGGCGCAAGCTGCTCCGCGATTCGGTCAACGACCTGGCGCTCTATCTGGGCAAGCTGTCGCGGAGCGAGGTCGCGATCGTCACGGACCTGCCCAAGGCCGACACCCGCATTCCGGTTCGCGTCGGCGCGGCGGCGGCGGCGGTCTTCGGCCCGGTCGGCATCTCGAAGGACGGCCTGTTCGGATTCCGCGTCGTGGCCGACAGCGGCAAGGGCGTCGGTCTCTACGGCGAATCGGACGTCGGCACGAGCTATGCCATCTACGAGCTGCTGCACCGCATGGGCTGCCGCTGGTACATGCCCACGGAACTGGGCGAGGTCGTCCCCGTGACCCCCACGCTGAAGCTGGCGGAGCTGGACGTGAAGCTGGCACCGGCCACCGCGGTGCGCAATTTCTGGCAGGGAGGCGCCGACTTCCTGCGGCGCAACCGGATGGGGCGCCACGACAACACCGTCTGGCTGGCCTACGGCGACGGTTCGTTCGAACGGTACTTCACCAAGGAAGATCTGGAGGCGCATCCCGACTGGCGCGCGCTCCGCGATGACGGCACGCCCCACCCCTGGGCGCTCCGCCCGACTCACCCGGAAGTGGCGGCGTTCGTCGCCGGCAAAATCATCGCGCAACTGGAGACGGCCTACGAGCCGATGCGCAAGCTGGGGCTCAAACCCGGCTACTCGCTGACGCCCGGCGACGGACAGGTCCCCACCGAAGACCCGCTGGAGCGGAAGCACGACCCCGATCCCCGTGTCTGGGAGCAGGCAGCGGGGCGCTGGTCGGTCACCGACCGCTGCATCCTGATGCTCACGCGGATCGCCGAGCAGGTGCGCAAGCGCTACCCCGACGTCGCCTTCGGCGACCAGGCCTACGTGAACAAGAGCCTCCCGCCCGCCAGTCACCCGGTCCCGCGCGATTTCCGCGTTGTGATCTGCCCCATCGACTACAACCGCCACCATCCGATGAACTGGCCCAACCACGTCAACGAGGACTGGCTGGTCAAGATGGTCCAGGGCTGGCACAAGGCCGGCGCCGACATCGGCGCCTACTGGTACGGCATCAACCTGGCCGAGATCAGCGCCCCCTGCCCCTTCATCACCAAGTGGGGCACCGACGTCGCGATGCTGCTCGAGAACGGCCTGAAGGAGTGGATGCCCGAGACGATGAACGGATGGGACTCGATGATGCCGGGCTACTATCTCTCGCTCCGCATGACCTTCCACGCGCAGGAGAAGCCGGCGGAGATCCTGGCCGATCTCTGGTCCCGCTTCTACGGCGCGGCCGCCGCGCCCATGGAGCAGTACTGGACCACGATCGACAAGGCCTATCTCGACGCCAACGAATTTTCCGGGAGCCCCTACGGCTACCTGCGCATCTTCACCCCCGAGGTCATGACGGCGGCGCGTGCCGCGCTCGACCGCGCGCTGGCGGCCTGCCGCACGCCGATCGAATACCGGAGGGTCAAGCTGATCGACGAGTCGTTCACGCTGTTCGAACTCTACATGAAAATGCGTCATGACTGGGCCGAAGGCCGACTCGCCCGGATGCAGACCGACTACGACGCCTGGCGCGGCGGCGTGCTCGACATGGTGCGCCGCTACCGCGATCCCGCCGACTCGACCTACGTGCAGGGGCGGCATGGCAATCCCGCCTGGAGCGACAGCATGTACAGCCGCGGCTACCGCGACGGCGCCCGGATGGAGCAGGAATACACGCGCCTTGGCAAGCCCATGCTCGAATGGAAATGGCAGCACAACCCCGGCACCGAGGAGGACTCGCGCCCCTGGACGGCACCCGACTTCGACGACAAGGCGTGGCCCGTCACGCATGTCGTCCGTGACACCTGGTCCTCGCTCGGGCACCACTTCACCCTCACCGACAAGAGTGCGGGGAAGTCCGGCCGCATGGTCTACCGCGCCACCCAGCGCCTCGGCGCCCTCCCCGAAGGCAAGCGGACCTTCCTGTGGGTCGGCGCGACCGACGGCTCGGTCAAGCTGTTCGTGAACGGCAAGCACGTGAAATTCGTCGATCCGGCAAAAGGCGAAGTCCGCGACAGCTTCACGGGCTATTGCCGCTCGGCGCAGTTCGACATCACCGACGCGCTCGTCGCGGGCGACAACCGCTTCGCCATCCAGGCCGAGCGGGTCTCGCTCAACGAACTGGGCACCGGCGGCCTGATGGGGCCGGTGGTGCTGTTCCGGGAGAAGTGAAACTCGGGATAGCCGTTACGAGCACACAGGGCGCCATGAAGCAGACGTGTTCCCATCCCGATTCTTCCGATAAACAGTTGGTGTGGGAATGCGGCGTCCAACGCATCGTCGTGTCACCGGCCGACGGAGGGCGGGTAACGTCGTGGCGGCACGGGGAACACGGCGAACTGGTGAAGCAGCAACAGGGGCTTGACGGCGGCCTCGTGCGTGTGCTGGTTTCGCCTGAACGCTACCCCGGATCGAGCTACGTGACCCCCCACCAGGTTATCGAATCACACTCGGACGCGGATGGGTTCCGTATCCACCTGCGATATGCCTGGAACACGGCAAACGCCATCGCCGGCATTCTCGGCTGGACGGATAAGGCCGGCCCGGCCTATCTCGACGGGCTGCTGCTGGACAAAGTGCTCACCTTCGACCGTGCGCGGTGCGTTCTGATGGTCGAACTGCGTTTCTCCAACCTGAACGCTGAGGTGCGCTGGGTCAATCCGTGGCTGCACAATCACTTCCACGGGTGGGTGGATCGCTCGTTTGTGGTGATGGACGGGGCGCCGGGACCTTATCTCTGTCTGGAACAGTTCTGGGCCGGCCACCGGGCGCCGACGGACAAGACGATGCGGCTGGTTCAGACCGGCGCGGACGGCAGACTCTGGTCCGTATTGGGGGCTGAAACCGGCTGGCTGGACGGCATGGCGTCATACACCAGAGCGAATTTCGGACCCGGGTCAACGGACGGCGGCATGGAACTGCGTGGCAAATCCGTGCGTCTCGAGCCTGGCCACGCCTTTGTGTGCAATGCGTTCATCGCGCTAGGGACTGAACCGGAAGGCTGGCGGCACTGGGCAAAGGAATCGCCCGTGCCGCTCTTTCACCACGTTGAGAACCGGGCACCGGCGTGGCGGCCCAGGGATTTGATCCCGCTGCTGGACCATTGGGCCTTGCCGGGAGAGGCGGACGCGGGCGTGATGATCCTTTCGCACCTGGACAAGCTGCCGTTTGCCGCTGCCCGGCGTTATTCAGCCGCCCGGCAGTTTTCCAATTTCCGGAAACACGAGGGTCAGAGCGAGGCGTCCGTATGGATCTATGCCCTGCGCGCCCTTGCCGGCCTGTCGGCCGCTGGCGACCTGCCGGCGGGTTGGGCGCTGAACGGACTTCCCGTCGCCCTTGCCCAAGGCGTACTGGTGAAACTCGCCTTGCGGGGACCCGTTGACCTGGCGGGACGCGAAGAGGTGCAGGTCCGCCTGGCCGAGGGAAACCAGGAGATCGCCAGGATCACCGTGGTGCCGGATGCGGCCCTGGTCCGGGCGCGTGCCGGACACATCCGGCAGACGTCTGCTTATCTCGACCGGCGCTTTCATGATGAACAGGCTTGCTTTTCCGGCGGGACCGTTGAGGCGCTCAAGGTCTGGCAGGAGCAGAGGCGGCGCCTTTTCCGCGAACGGGCCCGGAACGCCGTTACGGGGTCAGTACCGCTCAAGGCGCGCCTGACGGAACGGCAGGAGGGACCAACCTGTATTCGCGAGAAGGTGGTCATTCAAACTGAACCGGGCATGTGGATCCCGCTGTACGTGGTTCGACCCCGTCGCCTGATGGGCGTGGGCCGTTTGCCCGCGGTTCTGTTCCTGTGCGGGAGCGGTCCGGGGAAGATGGACATGGTGCCGGACGAGACCGGGGAGGCGCAACGGCCTGAGCACGACGAAGCGTGGCCGTCGCCCTATGCCATCGCCAACCGCATGGGATGTGTGCTTGCCTGCCCTGACCGGCGCGGTTGGGGTGAGCTGGCGGAAGGGAACCACAGCCAGCAACCGGGTCGTGCGCGTGCCGGCGGTTTCGACATCGGCGCCGCGGGCGTGTGGGATCACCTGCGGGTGGTGGACTACCTGTGCAGCCGGCCGGATGTGGACACGCGTTATTTGTTGGCGATGGGAAGTTCCGGCGGCGGCAACACGACCCGGGAGCTGCTGGGCGGGCACGAGCGGATTGCCGGCGGGATTGTCAGCAGCGCGGCGCCCATGGCGGCCGTCGTGCCGGAGCATTTCTTCTTCCGGCCGGAACCCCCGGAAATGCCCAGCCTGCGTGCCGATGCGGCTTTGGTACAGACCGGGGCGCCGCGCCCGGTGTGGATCATGGACGGCCGATGGGACCGTTGCACCCTGCCCGCGTTGCCGGTCACGGACAGCGAGCGGCAGGCCATTTTCGAGAAGTGGCATCGGGATTGCGAGGCCGGGCGGGAAGCCATTCGGACGGTTTACCGTCTGCTCGGTGCCGAGGAACGGTTCCGGGCAACCTGGTTCGACGGCGATCATCTCGCCGGTTTCAACTACCGGAACATCCGGGAATGGGTGCTTCACTACTGGCCGGAGGCCTTTGAACACAAGCTGGGGATATGACGATCAGGGCGAGGCGTGTCCATACCGCAGGCGCAGGCGGCCGGGCGTGAGGCCGGTCAGGCGCTTGAAGGTGACGATGAACTGGGCCGTGCCGGCAAATCCCAGCTCGCGGCCCAGTTCTCCGACCGGAATGTCGGACGCGAGCAGACGCTGGATGGCCAGATCGGCGCGTGCGTAGTCGCGGTGCTCCCAGAGCGTCAAGCCATAGCGCCGCCTGAACACGCGCGACAGCCACCAGCGGCTGACGCCCAGGCGCGCGGCCTCGTCGTCCAGGCTGAGCGGCAGGTGGGGCGCGCGGCGCACCCGTTGCGCCAGGGCGTGCAAATCGGGCCCCGCCTCGCCCCCCGCGCGGGCCAGCCCCAGCAGTCCGGCAATGCCGGGAAGCAGCCGGTTGACCTCCTTGGGCGGCACACGGTCGGCGGCGGACTGCCAACGCGTCGCGCCGGCATCGGGTTGCCAGGGCCTGAGACGCACGGCGTGGGGCCGCTTGCGCATCAGGCCCACAAGGGAGCGGAGAAAGGCCTGCGGCTCGTCGCCGGCCAGTTCCTTTCTGGGCCAATGCCGCCACCAGGGCCATTCGGTGCCCTGCCCCGCGGGCTGCGCGTGGAGCAAGCGGCGCATGTCCTCGTCCGCGATTGTCAGGTTGCACAGTTCCAGCGGATGGTCCGTATCGCTCATGCGCCAGTGATAGACGCCCCGGGCCAGGTAGATCACGTCGCCCGCGCCGACCTCCACCTTCCGCGCGCCCACCGCGAACACGCCCCGCCCCTTCAGGATATAATCCAGTTCGTGATAGAGGTGGTGATGGGGATCGCAAACGACACCCGCCGCATCCTCGACGTGATGCAGATAGGTTCCGCCCCCGTAGAAGGGCAAGGGCAGCAGATGGGGCTTGGAATCGGGCATGGATGCTCCTTCGGACAACCGGGTTTGTCCATGACCGGATATTGTCCTATTCCTTTCGCGGCGTCAAGCGGTAGAATATGACACCATATAGCGAGAGTTGCGTCGATCCTGCCACGCATCCATGCACGATCCTTGCGCGGGAAGCGGCTCACCGCAGGTTCGCCCTCCAGATGGAGTCTTCATGCCGCGTGATTTCAATCTATCGGATTATAGCCCCGTTGCGGACGGAGTCGCCGACGACACGCCGGCGCTGATCCGCTGTTTCACCGACGCCCGCCGAGCGGGCGGCGGGGGCATCACCATCCCGCCGGGCTACTATCGGCTGGCCGGCCGGGAAACCATACCCCTCTGTTCCGGCCTGACCGTGATGGCGGACGGCGCGCGGTTCCTCCTGCCCGATCAACTCGGCGACCGGACGCACCTCACGTTTTTCGGCGGCGACGACCTGCGCGACCTGACCTGGCAGGGCGGCCACTTCGAAGGCCGTTGTTTCGATCTGCGCCGGCCGTCGAACACGTACGCGCCCAACGCCTCCACCCGCGCGATCGTGATCGGGACGTCGCCCGGTGGTGAGACCGGCAACCTGTTCTTCCGCGGCCTTACCGGTTTTCGCGTCGCCGGCGCGGTGATCACGGTGCGGGGCGTCGTCGATGCGATGCGGGATCGGCAGGCGAAAACCTTCGCGACGGGTATCGACATCCGCGACTGCCGACTGGAGGATTGCGGCAAGTTCATGTGGGACTACGGCCTGCTCTGGCAGATGCTGGTCTGGCCGGAGGACTACACGCCCGCGGAAACCGAGACGGCCTGGCGCTACTTCCGTCAGGAACTGGTGCGGCGCCCGGTGCGGCTGGACGATGGCGACGACCGCGTGCGGTTCGACAACCGGCGTGACGCCATCGGCGGCAACCTGTCGGCGAACAACGGCGAGACGGTATGCTTCTTCGGGGATTGCCTGCCCCGCAACCTGGCGCGTGGGCGCCAATACTTCGTCATCGATTCCGGGCCGGACCACATCCGCGTGGGCGATACACCGGACGGTCCCCCCATTCGGTACGAGGGTGCGGCCGGCCCGGATGTCGGCCTGATTTTCAATCTATCCCAGGCGTACATGCATCTCTTCCAGCCCACGGGCTGCGCCCAGGGCAAAGGCGCCATCGACCTGGTGGCCTGCCGGCAGACCTGCCAGACCGGCAACCGGCTCAGTGCTCTGGGCGACACGCACCACCTGCAGTATTGCCACGACAACGTCTTCGCGAACAATCAGATCACGGGGTCCCGGATGGGCGCGTTCTTCATCGCGGAGTATTGCAAGAACACCGCGGTGACCGGCAACACGGTGGACGGCACCAACGGATCGCGGGTGATGAGCGTGGAGAAATCGAGCGAAAACGTCACCATCACCGGCAACACCTTCCGCAACGGCGGGCGGGGCTGTTGGATCAACCAGCCCCGTGGAATCATCCTGAGCGGCAACAGCTTCGTCAACAACACGACAAAAGGCGAGCGTGATCCCCGACGGGGGCGGCGGTCGTTCGTGACCGGCGAGTACGAACGATTTGCCGAACTCTATTTCACAATCTACGAACCCGATGGCCGCTACGGCCCCGCGATCATCCGCGACAACCTGTTCGTTACCGGCCCCGAGTGCGACGCGGTCATCGATTTCGGCCCGAACGGCCATGACTTGCTCGTGGAGGGCAATGTGTTCGAAGGCCCGGTGCGTTCCATTCGGGTGGACCCGCGGTGCGAGCGGGTTCATATCGGGAGCAACACGGGGTATAAGGAGCCTGCATGACCTCCCACGAACGCTTGCGCCACCTTTACTTCCACGAGGAAATGGATCGTCCCGCCGTGATCATCCGCTGGTGGGGATTCCGCGACGACCCGACCTACAACGAGCTGTTCCACCTGATGACTGAACTGAGCGACTGGGTCGAGCCTTGGGGTGCGGGCGGCCTTGTACACAATCCCGCGTTGCCCTGGGCGCAGGACGAGGACCGGCGTCGCCCGCTCCGCGATGCGGACGAAGCGGAGCGTTACCTGGAACTGCCGGAACCGGAGGTCGGCGGGGACGTGTCCGATTACTTCCGCCTCCGGGATAATGTCGGGGAGCGCGGCATTGTGCTGGCATCCCTGCTCAACAATCCCGCGGGGCACGTGTCGGGCCTCTTCGGGTCGGAAACGTTCGCACTCATGTCGATCACACACCGCGACCTGCTGCACCGGCTCGCGCAGCGCCATCAGAGGACTGTGCTACGGCTGCTGGACTACCTGATCGCGCACGGGGTCGGACCGTATTTCAACATCTTCGGACAGGAAATGGTCGCGCCGCCGCTGCACGGGCGGCAGGACTTCATCGACTTCAATGTCCGGTACGACCGCCCCATCGCCGACCGCATACACGACGCCGGCGGCCGCCTCAATGTGCATTGCCACGGCCGCGTGAAGTCGGTCATCGACTGCTTCCCCGAACTGGGCGCCGATGTGTTCCACTGCTTCGAAGCGCCGCCCATGGGCGACATCACGCCGGCCGAGGCCAAGGCGGCGCTCCGCGGCCAGGTGTCGCTGGAGGGCAATATCCAGATCGCCGACATGTATGAAAGATCACCGGCTGAGATCCGCGCCCAGACCGAGGCGCTGATCCGCGACTGCTTCGATGACTGGCGCGGCCTGGCCGTCACCCCCACCGCCTCGCCCTTCATGCCCGGCCGCGGCGCCGATTGCCTTGCGCAGTACAAGGCGATGGTGGATGCAGTCGTAGCGCCGGCTTGAATCTTGATCAAAGGAGACCGCATGAGTAGTAAACCAACCATCTACCTGATGGGCAACGCCCATCTCGACCCCGCCTGGCTCTGGCGCTGGCCGGAGGGCTACGGCGAAGCCAAGTCCACCTTCCGTTCCGCCCTGGAGCGCATGAAGGAATTCCCTGACTTCGTCTTTACCGCCTCCTCCGCTTGCTACTACAAGTGGATCGAGGAAGACGAGCCGGAGATGTTCGCCGAGATCCGCGAACGGGTGCGTGAAGGGCGCTGGGCGTTGGCCGGGGGCTGGTGGATCGAGCCGGACTGCAACATGCCGTCGGGCGAGAGTTTTGCCCGGCAGAGCCTGCTGGGCCAGCGTTATTTTCTGAGCCGCTTCGGCAAGATGGCGGTCACCGGCTACAATATCGACTCCTTCGGGCACAACGGCAACCTACCGCAGATTTTGCTCAAGAGCGGCCTGCGCAACTACCTGTTCCAACGGCCCGGCCAGCACGAAAAGCGCATGGACCGTGCGCTCTTCCGCTGGGAGGGGATCGACGGCTCGCGGGTGCTGGCCTTCCGCATTCCCACCGGGTATGGCACGGGCAATCTGGAGGCGCTCAAGAAGAGCCTGACCCGGATCGAGGAGATCGCCGGGACGGAGGGCACGGATATGCTTCTCTGCTATGGCGTGGGAAACCACGGCGGCGGGCCGACCATCGAGATGCTGAATTACCTGGATGAATTACGCAAGGGATCGGCGGAGCGGCGACGCAATTCTGATTATGGGGGCCAATCCGCGAAAAATCCGGCTAAAGCCGGTACTACAAACACGGTTTCTCCTGGTTTTGAGGCGTTTGTAGTTCCGCCTTCAGGCGGCAGCACCCATCCTGAGATTTGCTGGGGACATCGGTTGGTCTTCTCGGGGCCAGATGCCTTTTTCGATGCCATCCGTGCAGCCGGTTACGACCTGCCGGTCCTGCGCGACGACCTGCAGCATCATGCCAGCGGCTGCTATGCCGCGCATTCCGGCGTCAAACGGGCCAACCGCAGGACGGAGAACGCGTTGCTCAGCAGTGAGAAGTACGCCTGTCTCGCGACCGTCCTCACCGGCTCCGCCTACCCGCAGGAGCGGCTGGCGCACGCCTGGGAGAGCCTGCTCTTCAACCAGTTCCACGACCTGCTCTGCGGATGCAGCATCCGCCAGGTTCACGAAGATGCCCTGAACCTCTACGGCGAATGCCTGGCCATCGCCCAGCGCGAAACCGTACGGAGCACGCAACGCATCTCGTACCGGATCGACACCCTGATGGGCGCCGATCCCGTTACCGCGCGGCGGGAACTGGGCGTGCCCATCGTGGTGTTCAACCCGCTCCCCTGGCCGGTGCGCGTGCCGGTGCGCGTGCCGACGCTCTTCCGGCTGCGACACGGGGAGCGTGGCGGCGATACGCGGCCCGCTGTCGGCGCATTCGACGAAGCCGGCGCCATGACGCCCATCCAGCCGATCCAGTGCCGGCACCGGCTCTGGGATGACCAGGACGGCATCTACCGCGCCGATGTCCCTGCCCTGGGCTACGCGCTGCGCTATGTGCGCCCGGTCAAAGCGGGAGAAGGCGCGCCGACGACCGACCCCTCCCTGTCGGTCGTCGCCGAGACGGACCAGATCGATCAACCGATGTGCAAGACGCGCTATGGCGGCATCGTCATGGAGAACCGGCACCTGCGGGTCGAGATTGACCGCATCTCCGGCGCCATCCGCGCCCTGCTGGACAAGCGCGCCGGAACGCCGTTCATCTGCGGCCTGGCGGCACGGGGGCTGGTCGTCGAGGACTGGCATCACGACACCTGGGGCCACGGGGTCATCCACTATGCCGATCAGGTCGGGATGTTCGGCAACGCCGAGGTGGCGATAGTGGAACAGGGACCGGTCCGCTGCGTGGTGCGAAGCAAGACGTTCTATGGGGATTCGATCCTGACGCAGGATTTCATCCTGTACCAAGACGCCGATCAACTCCAGGTTGAAGTCAAACTCGACTGGCGCGAGAAGCACAAGATCCTCAAGCTCGCTTTCCCGGTGGACCTGACCGGTCCCCGGAGTTTTTACGAGATTCCGTTCGGCATGATCGAGCGTTCCTGCAACGGCGACGAGGAGCCGGGGTTGAACTGGATCGCCGTCGGCGGTCGCATCAACGGCACGCCGTGCGGCCTGGCGCTGCTCAACGACGGCAAGTACAGCTTCAGCGTCGATGGCGGCGAGATGCGCCTGACGGCGGCGCGGAGCGCGCTCTACGCCGACCACGGCGGCATCCGCCGCGCCGGGGAGGAGTACGACTACCTTGACCAGGGCATCCAGCATTTCACCTATGCCCTGAAACCATTCGCGGGCGAGACACCGACTGCCGCGGTGGTGCGCGCCGCGCTCGAACTCAACACGGAGTTCGAGACGGTTCAGGAAAGCTACCACGGCGGTCCCCTGCCCCGTCGCGCGTCCAATTTGCACGTCTCGGCGGACAACATCATCGTGACGGCGTTCAAGCGGGCCGAGGACGACGACGGATGGATTCTCCGGGCCTACGAGGCCGAGGGCCGGGCCACGGCGGCAGCCGTCGAATGCGTCGTGCTGAACAAGAGGCTTGAACTCGAAATGGGGCCGTTCGAGGTCAAGACCCTTAAGCTTGGTGACGACGGGGCGATCACGGAGACGGATCTGCTGGAGATGTCTGGGCAGAACGACTCGTGAGCTTCATCGCCACCGAGCCCCACGGGCCGCCCGCTGGATAAGGAACGACAATGACTGTTCTGCGCGCAATTACCAGATATTGCGCTGGCTTTCGTTTCGAGACGCACTAAAATGCGATTCATCTGATGACCCGTGGAGACAAAACCATGACCGTGCATGCTTACAGTCGATCCCCTCTACGCAGCGCCCTGATCCTTGCGATGATCGCGCCCCTGGCCGCAGTCTCGTTCGCCGCGGACCGGTACTGGGTGGCCTCCTCGGCGGCCAACTGGAACGAGCCCGCAAACTGGGCGACGAATTCCGGCGGAACCGGCGGCGAAGGGGTCGCTGCGGCGCCCGGCGCGGCCAATACCGCCATTTTCGACGGCAACGGGCTCGGGAACTGCTCCCTCGACGCCGCAGTCAATGTCCTGGGATTCCGGATCGAGGCCGGCAACACCGGAACGATCACCCAAGACGACAATACCGTGACCGTCGGAGCGGGCGGCTATTATCAGGCAGCCGGCGTCTTCGCCGGCGGGTCGGCGGATATCACGGTGCAAGGACTGCCGAATCGATTCGAACTGGCCGGCGGGACGTTTACCAACACCTCCGCAACGCTGTCTCTGACCGGCGGATACGTGAACAACACAACGCTATTCCTGTTTTCCGGCGGCAGTTTCCATCACAACAACGGAACCTTAAGGTTTGCCGTCCAATACGCCAACAGTGCCGCCCGCAGTCACACCCTCTCCATCCGTCAACCGCTGACGTTGCACCATCTCACGTTCACGGGCGGCGCTTCCGCCGCAGGTCGAACACTGGGGTATGTCCTTGACCTTCAGGAGTCCGGCGCGATGGTCGTGGGAGGCACATTTACGGCGGACCGTGCAAACCCCGCCAACATCAACGAGACGTTTTCCCTCACCGGTGGCCAGATCGAGATTCGCGGAGACGTTGTCGTCGGCCCAGGAGCAGACAGCGGAACGACCCGGCTCGTCATCAACGGAACGGGCGATCAGACCTATGCGTCGACCGGGGGGCGCCTGCCCCATGTCATCATCGACAAGCCGTCCGGATCGTTTGCCCCCTCCGTGGGAACCACCTGCTGGAATGTCTGGCGGTTCGAATTGGAATCGGGCGCATTTACGGCCCCTGCCGAAGTCCTGGACATCGGTGGATTCAGAAGCGCCAGCGGCGGGAACTATACATTGTTCGGCGTCACGGGCGGCAGTTACGCCCATGACAACGGCACGGTGCGGCTGTTTTCGGCATGGGACAACGATTCCGCCGGGACGCACACGGTTCGCTTGAATCAGCCCTTGACACTCCCTCGTCTGGTGTTGACCGGCGGAGCCGGCCGTTCCAACCGGACGCTCGTATACGCCATGGATTTCAGCGGCGGCGGATCGCTCAAGGTCTTGAGCGACCTGTCAATCGAACGACATGACGATACCGCCACCCGGACCTTGCTCGTGAATGGCGAACGTATCGAGGCTCAGGGCGGCGTCTTCGTCGGACCGGGCACAACCGGCGGCACCACCCAAATCCTGCTGTCCGGAACCAACGATCAGGCGATCGCGCAAACCACCAACGGGGTTCCGCCGCAAGGGCACTGGACCATCGACAAAGCGAGCGGGGCGGCCATGCTGTCCACTGACCTTGTCCTCTCCGGCGCCAGCCAGGATCTGGTCTGGACCAACGGCTCGCTCCATCTGGCAACGAACACCCTTGCCGTGGGCCGCAACGTTTTGATTTCCGCGAATGCCGCCACCCTGGGCGTTGCCATCGCCGCGGACGGCGCGAAAGCCGGGCGGCTGCAAGCCGTCGGCACGGTCGGCGACATCGGATACGCCGACCTGGCGGTGACCGTGCGGGCCGCCCGGGCCGCCGTCGCGGGCCGCGACTACGTCATCCTGACCAACGCCACGCCCCTGACAACCGAATTCGCCTCGGTCGCCTGGTCGTCACCGGACGGCCGCGGATGGAAAGGCGATGTGGATTACACCGCGAACGACGGCAAAACCGTCACCCTCGAAAACATCCTCACCCCATCGGGCACCGTCATCCTGTTTCGGTAACGGATCATAGGAAATCTCCGATCATGTCCCCCCTCCCCTCTGGAGCCTTCAACGTAGAGCCTCTGCTCAAGACCGGCCATGCTTATGCCACCATCCGCATGGGGCCGGCCAATCCGGTCGACTACATCCACGGGATTCCCCGCTGGAAGCCGGCGGACGAAACGTCGGCTCCCGCGCACGGCGATGGGACCGGCGCCGAAGGCTCCGGCTTGCATGCCGCCGCGCTGGGCGGATTCGCCATGGAAGCGATTCGAGTCGGTAAACGACGATCCCGACCCGAAGATCGGCCGGCGCACGATGGCCTGGAATGCCGCAAGAGGCGATTTCCCGGATCAATACCAGTTCGACCATATCATTGAAGTCGAAGCCACCGTCAACGGGCATGAAAACGGCTATTCCGGCTGGGTGCAGCTTGAAGACGGCCGCGTCTTCGTGGTCAACTACGCCGACGACACCGCCGCGGCCTGCAAGGCCAATCCCGGCATGTTCGGCGTGCCGTGGATACGGGGCACGTATCTGGAAACAAACGATCAGACCGGTTCTGATTTCACTATCAAGCTGCATCCATGAGAAAATGGTGTCGGAGGCGAGGACGATAGCGGGCGACGATAGCGGTGGACGATGGAGACTCTTGACTCGTGTTCCGCTCTCGTCGCCCGTTCTCGTGAACCGATTCCATATCTTTGTCTTGCGCTTTTTCGGGTGTTCGAGGAGGCGCACGAGCGGTGTGCCTGGCGCCGAGCAGAATGGCGCATGAAGCCCTGAAACCGGGGCTGAAGCCCCTGACAGGCTTCCGCCTGAAGGCGGGACTCCGGCAAAGTGTGACTGGAGCGCCGACGTTGGTTTCCAAGGCAGCCGACGAGGTCGGAGTCCCAGCTTCAGCCGAATGGCGCGTACTTAAGCCCATTTCCATGACGATGGTTGGTCAGATCGTCTGGTGTGTGGGTGTGTGGGTGCGTGAGTGTGTGAGCGAAATAATGTCACGCATCGCCTGTCTTTTCGCACACTTCCCACATACTCACAAACTCACACACCCACATACTCACAAACAACGTCAGGCAAAACCGATCACGGCGTTTTGTCCCAAAACGACCTTAAGTACGCGCCATTCAGCTTCAGCCGGACGTGTCGCGGCGTAGCGCCGCAGGCGCGAAGACGGAAGCTAGCAAAGGCCTTCAGGCCTGGGTGACGGTCGAGTAACGATTGTCATCGACCTGTTCTGCCGACGATTACGGCAAACGATTGTGCGGCACGCAACGGGTCGCGCGCTTT
>CAZQKI010000064.1:0-21500 GCA_964592855.1 uncultured Lentisphaerales bacterium | reverse complement strand
TAACCCCTAACGCCTAACGCCTAACCCCTAACGCCTAACGCCTAACCCCTAACCCAGCGCTTGCACCGTGCGCGCGAACACGGTAACGTATGCGGTTTGTGTTGCAACAGTTCCATTCCGGGTGAAGCGAGAAGATCTTTCTATGAAGAAAATGGGTGATAGGGGCCGGCTGGTGCGCATCGGCATCGTCGGTGTCGGCGGACGCGGCTACGGCCAGATGATGACGCTGCTGGACATGCCCGACGTGCGCGTGGCCGCCGTTTGCGACTGCTATCCCGACCGCGTCGAACGTGCGCAGCAGGGCGCGGCGGCGAAGCAGGGGTTCAAGCCTGATGGCATTGCGGACTTCCGCGAGCTCAACCGGCGCGACGATCTCGAGGCCGTCGTCGTCATGTCCTCGTGGACGACGCACGCGCAGATCGCCATTGATGCCATGCAGTGCGGCAAACGCGTGGCCATGGAGGTCGGCGGGGCGTCGTCGGTGGAGGAGTGCTGGCAGCTGGTCCGCACCAGCGAAGCGACCGGCATGCCCTGCATGCTGCTGGAGAACTGCTGCTACGGCCTCGAGGAGATGACCCTGCTGAACATGGTCCGGCAGGGCCTCTTCGGCGAGATCGTCCACTGCCAGGGGGGCTACCAGCACGACCTCCGCGAGGAGATCGGCAACGGCGACGTCAACCGCCACTACCGTCAGGACAACTTTCTCCACCGCAACGGCGAACTCTATCCCACGCATGAGCTGGGCCCGATCGCGAAGTACATCAACCTGAACCGCGGCAACCGCATGCTGGCGCTCGTCAGCATGGCATCGAAGGCCGTCGGCCTGACGGCCTGGCTGAAGGAGCACCGCGCCGATTCCCCGCTGGCGCAGCGTCAGGTCAACCAGGGCGACATCGTCACGACGATGATCAAGTGTGCCAACGGCGAGACCATCCTGCTGACGCACGATTGCACCCTGCCGCGTCCCTATTCGCGCGGGGGTCGCATCCAGGGGACGCGCGGCATCTGGACCGAGGACAACCGCAGCATCTACCTGGAAGGCCACTCCCCGGTCGTCCCCGGCGCCTGGACGCACAGCTGGGAATCCGACAAGGCCTATCTGGCGCAATACAAGCACCCCCTGTGGCAGGCTTACGAAGAGTATGGCCTGCGGGGCGGCCACGGCGGCATGGACTACCTGGTTCTGCGCGCCTTCGTCGAGAGCGTCCAGGAGCGGAAGCAACCGCCGATCGATGTCTACGACACCGCCTCGTGGATGGTGATCACCGCCCTGAGCGAACAGTCGGTGGCGATGGGCGGACTGCCGGTTCCGGTTCCCGATTTCACGGATGGAGCCTGGATCAATCGCGGTGCGCCGGATGCGGGACTGTATTCACTCGATCGCGTGGACACGAAGCCCGCGTCGGACACGGCCGCGCCGATCGGGCAGCCGCCGCCGGCAAAGGTCCGCAAGGTCAAGCCCGGCGCGAAGGGAACCCCGTCACGAAAGCCAAGCCGGAAAACGCGCTGATCAAGCTGGCCGCGCTCGCGGCGCTGGCCGTCTGCATCCCGGTGGGCTGTGCCTTTCTGGGTCCGGAAGGCTTCGGGATGCCCGACTGGCACACGCCGATCGGTCGCGCCCTCCTGTCGCTCCGCTTGCAGCGCCTGGCGACCGGCTTCGTGGTAGGCGCGGCGCTGGCCTCCGCCGGCGTGGTCTTCCAGGCGGTCTTGCGCAATCCGCTGGCCGATCCCTATGTGCTGGGCATCAGCAGCGGCGGCGCGCTCGGCGCGGCGCTGACCATCCTCCTCGGCTGGTACGCCCTGCATCCCCTCATGCTCCCGCTGGGGGCGTTCGTCTTCGCCATCGCCACGCTCGCGCTGGTCTATGCGCTGGCCTCGCGGGACGGCATCCCCTCCGTCTACGGCCTGATTCTCAGCGGGGTCATCGTCAGCGCCATGGCTTCGAGCCTGCTGATGCTGCTCCTGTCGCTGGCGAGCGTCGAGGGGCTGCACAGCGTGACCTGGTGGACCCTCGGCAACCTGCAGGGCTCCTCGGCCTCGCTGCTGGCCGCCTGCGCGGCTTGCGCCGCCGCCGGGCTTCTGGTGAACCTGGGCTTGTCGCGCGAGCTCAACGTCCTTTCGCTGGGGACGACCATGGCGCACCACCTCGGCGTCCGGACAGGGCGCGTCATCGCCATCTCCCTCGCCTCCGCCACGCTCGCCGCCTCCGCCGCCGTCGCGCTGGCGGGCTTGATCGGCTTCGTGGGCTTGATCGTCCCCCATGTCGTGCGGCACTGGATCGGCGCCGATCATCGCCGGCTCCTCTGCGGATCGGTGCTGGCGGGAGGTGCGCTCCTGGTGTTGTGCGATACGCTGGCCCGCACGCTGATGTCGCCGCGCGAACTCCCCGTGGGCGTGATCACCGCGCTCATCGGCGGTCCCTTCTTCCTGGCGCTGCTGCGGAGCCGGCGGCAGAAATGGAGCGTGGGATGAACGCCGCCGCGCCCGTCATCCAGTTCGATTCGGTCTGCGCCGGCTATCGTGGACACCCGGTGCTCAAGAACTTCTCGCTGACCCTGGAGGCGGGCGCCTGCGTGGCGCTGCTCGGGCCCAACGGCGTGGGGAAGACGACCTTCCTGCAGGTGGCCAACGGCCTGATTCCCTGCCAGTCGGGAACGGTGCGGCTGTTCGGCGAACCGGTCGCGAAGATGCCGGCGGCGCGACGGGCGCGGCTGGTCGGCGTCGTGTCGCAGGAGCTGACCACCCCGATGGCCTTCACGGTCGGCGAGATGGTGATGATGGGGCGGACGGCCCACCTGGGGCGGTGGGCCGCGCCGGCGGCGGTCGATCGGGAGGCCGTGGCGCAGGCGCTGGCGATGACGGACACCCTGGCACTGCAGCAGCGCAGCTATCCGGCGTTGAGCAGCGGCGAACGCCAGCGCGTCGCCATGGCCATGGCCCTGGCCGGCGAGCCCCGGCTGCTCCTGCTCGACGAAGCGACCTCGCATCTGGACATGAGCCACCGGCTGGAGGTCGTCAACCTCATCCGCCGCATCAATGCCGAACGGAAGCTCACCGTCGTGATGATCGTCCACGACCTGAACCTCGCCGCCGAATACTTTCCGCGGATCACCCTGCTTTCGGAGGGCCGTGTCGTGGCCGACGGCGCGCCCGATGCCGTCTTGCGCGAGCCGTTGCTGCGCCAGGTCTACGGGTGCCAGGTGACGGTGCGGCGCGATGCCGAAGCCGGGTGTTTGCGGGTCTTTCCCCGCTCGGCAAACCGGAGCGGCGAGGAACCGTCGCCGGCCCAAGGAGATAAACGATGAACCCCATCCCGGTCATTCTCGATACCGACATCGGCAGCGACATCGACGACACCTGGGCGCTGGCGATGCTGCTGAAAAGCCCGGAGCTCGATGTCCGGCTGATCACCACGGCCACCGAGGACACGCTGTGCCGCGCCCGGATCGTCGCCAGGATGCTCGCGTGCGCCGGCCGCACCGACATTCCGATCGGTGTCGGCTGCGGCAGCCGCCGCTTCCGGCATGGCGCGCCGCGACAGGCGGAATGGGTGCGGGACTATCCGTTCGAACAGTACCCCGGAACCGTTCAGGACGACGGCGTGGCGGCGCTGGTCGAGACCATCATGAAGAGCCCCGTCCCCCTGACCCTGCTGGTGATCGGCCCGATGACCAACATTGCGGAGGCGCTGGTCCGCGAGCCGTGCATCGCCGGCCGCGTGAACCTGATCGGCATGCAGGGCTCCTTCGCCAAACACCATGTCACCAACCGCACCAACGCGGGCTTCCAGGACGGCGCCATCGCGGAATGGAACGTCGTCTGCGACGTGCCCGCCGCCCAGGCGGTCTTTCGCGCGCCCTGGCGGAACGTGACGTTGACGCCCCTCGACACCTGCGGCTGCGTCATGCTGGATGGCGCGCGTTATGCGCGGCTGAAAGCCCTCGACGACCCGGTGATGCGGGCGGTGCTGGAGAACTACCGGATCTGGTCGACGCCCGGCGAGACGAGCGATCCGGAGCGCCACTCCTCGGTCCTCTTCGACACCGTCGCCATCTACCTCGCCTTCTCCACCCGCCATCTGGAGATGCAGACGATGAACGTCATCGTCGACGACCAGGGCTTCACGCGGGAAGATCCATCCGGCCGCCCGATGCAGGTGGCGATGGCCTGGCGGGATCTCGAAGCCTACTATGATTTTCTGACGCGGCGGCTCGGCGGGCCCTTGACGCGGAGACGGCGGGAGTAACGGGTGAAAATTGTCGTCTGCATCAAGCAGGTTCCCGATTCCGCCGCGCTGCACATCGACTCGGTCACCCACACCCTGCGCCGGAGCGGCGCCCCCGCCATCGTCAATCCCTTCGACCTCCCCGCCATTGAAGAAGGGCTCCGGCTGCGCGAGCAGGTCGGCGGGACGCTGACGGTGCTGACGATGGGACCGCCGCAGGCGGAGTCCGCCCTGCGCGAGACGCTGGCGCGGGGCGCCGACGCGGCGGTGCTGCTGAGCGATGCCTCCTTTGCAGGGAGCGACACCTGGGCCACCAGCCTCGTTCTGGCGGCGGCGATTCGCAAGCTGGGCGGCGCCGACGCGATCCTGTGCGGACGTCAGGCGACGGACGGCGACACGGCGCAGGTCGGTCCGGCCGTTGCCGCCCAGCTCGGACTGCCGCTGCTGGCGTGGGTTGGCGAAATCCTGTCGGCCGATGCGGCGGGTATCACGGTGCAACGGATGCTGGACGACGGCCTCGAGACGCTTCGCACCGCCTATCCCTGCGTGCTGACGATCGGCCGCCAGATGCACCCGGTCCGTCTCGCCTGCCTGTCGCGCCACCTGGAGGCCCAGCGGATCCCGATTGTCCGGTGGGGCGCCGCCGACCTCGGTCTGCCTCCGTCGACCGTGGGCCTCCCAGGCTCGCCGACCCGAGTGGTCCGCCTCTTCGCCCCCGAACGGACGCACACCTGCGAAATGCTCACGGGCCCGCATGACGAGGTGGTGAAGCAGCTGTGGCAATGCATCCAGACGGCTTTGGACGGCCTTCCCGAAACCGCGGCGGGCCGATCGGTCGGATCGGTTGGATCGGTCGGATCGAGCGGGAGCGAAGCTCCCGCGCCGGAAGCCCTGGCTGTGCCCAGCCCGGCCAATCTCGAAGGGGCAGTCTGGGTGATTGCCGAACGAGCCCCCGGAGCGCTTCGGGAATCCACCTTCGAACTGCTGGGGGCGGGGCGCCAGCTTGCCGATCGCCTGGCGGTTCCGTTGGCCGCCGTTCTGCTCGCCGCCGACGAACAGGCTGACGGGCAAATTCAGTCCCTCTGGCGGCAGGGGGCGGATGGCGTCCTCGTCGCCCGTGACGAACGCTTCGAGCCGTTTCAGGATCAAATCCACGCGGCGGCGCTGGCGCAGATTGCCAGGCGCCATCGGCCGTCGGTCATCCTGTTCGCGGCGACGGCGGTCGGGCGGATCCTGGCGGCGCGGGTGGCGGTGGAGCTGAAGACGGGGCTGACAGCCGACTGCACCGGCCTGGCCATCGACCCTGAAACAGGCAATCTTGTCCAAACGCGACCGGCCTTTGGCGGCAATATGCTCGCCTCCATCATCACGCCCGGTCACCGGCCCCAGATGGCGACGGTGCGTCCGAAGGTCATGCAGACGCTTGCGCCGGACCCGGCGCGCCGGGGATGGGTGGAGCGGGTGAGCCTGGCGGAACTCCATTCGGGCGGCACCGAACGGCTGGCCTTTGCCGGCGATGCCACGGGTGGCGCTTCGCTGGCGGACGCCGCCGTGATCGTTGCCGGCGGAAGAGGGATCGGTTCGGCGGACGGCTTCGACCGGCTGCGCCAGCTGGCCCGGCGGCTGGGGGGCGAGGTCGGCGCCTCGCGCGCGGCGGTGGATGCGGGGTGGATGCCGCTCGCGGCGCAGGTGGGGCAGACGGGGCGGACCGTGAGGCCGCGGCTCTACATCGCCTGCGGCATCAGCGGTCAGATCCAGCATCTCGCGGGGATGTCGGAAGCCGGTTGCATCATCGCCATCAACACCGATCCCGAGGCGCCGATCTTCGGCGTGGCGCACTTCGGCATCGTCGGCGACTGGCGGGAAATCATCCTGGAAAAGCAGTTGTCGGTGATCGGTGAGCCGTAATCGGTGACACCTGTCAAGACGCAGTCGAGCGCTTGCGTGACGTGACCCGGGGTTCCTGCAGGATCAAGCTCGGGAAGTAAGGACGGAAGTGTTGGGCATTGCGCGTGATCAAGCCCTGGTGCCGACAGGCGAAGGCGCCGATGAGCATATCAGCTATCGGACGTCTTCCCGAAGTTCACGCATGGCTTCATCGCTCCCTTGCATTTTTCCCGAGTGAAAACGCTTGGCCCACCCGAGCGCTGCCAGCGGCCCGGGGGCGAGGTCGGGCGTCTCCACGACAACGCGGAACTCCTTGTCGGATACGGCGTACCAGCGGAGTCGCTTGCCGCTCTTCAATCCGCTGCGGCGACGCAGTCCGGCCGGAACCGAAGTCTGGCCGCGTTCCGTGACCAAGGTACTCATCTCATCATGCATGTTTGTCTTATAAAATGATGCTTTCAACATGTCAACATTCCCGACATGGGTGCGCGTCAACTTCGTTGCCGCGCCACATCTGAAGTCTGCATTTACCCCGCGCGCCGGCTGTGCTAGGATGACGACAGTTTTCTACGAGAAAGACCCGCATCCGTGAAACTGAACTTCCACAACACACAGACGCGCCAACTGGAGGCCTTCGAACCGCTGCAGCCGAACGAAGTCCGCCTCTACACCTGCGGACCCACCGTCTACAACTTCGCCCATATCGGCAACTTCCGCGCCTACATTTTCGAGGACCTGCTCCGCCGGACGCTCCGGTATGCGGGCTATCGCGTCAAGCAGGTCATGAATCTGACCGACGTGGACGACAAGACCATCCGCGGCGCGCAGGCCGCCGGCGTCTCCCTGCGCGACTACACGCGCCCCTTCGCCGAGGCCTTCTTCGACGACATCAAGAAGCTGAACATCGAATCGGCGGAGTGCTATCCCGCCGCGACGGACCACATTCCCGAGATGATCACGCTGATCCAGCGCCTCTTCGACCGGGGGCTCGCCTACCAGTCCGAAGACGGTTCGGTCTATTTCAACGTGGCGCAGTTTCCCGGCTACGGGCGGCCGGCCCACATCGACCTGAGCGGATTGCGGGGCGGCGCCCGCGTTGCGCAGGACGAGTACGAGAAGGAGAGCGTCGGCGACTTCGCCGTGTGGAAGGCCTGGGATCCGGCCGATGGCGATGTCGTCTGGGATTCGCCCTGGGGGCGCGGCCGCCCCGGCTGGCATATCGAGTGCTCCGCCATGGCGATGAAGTACCTGGGCGAGTCCTTCGACCTGCACACAGGCGGCATCGACAACCTCTTCCCGCACCACGCCAACGAGACGGCCCAGTCGGAAGGCGCGACGGGAAAGCCGTTCGTGAAGACGTGGCTCCACTGCGCGCACCTGCGGATCAACGGCGAGAAGATGTCGAAGTCGCTGGGCAATTTCTTCACGCTCCGCGACCTGCTCGACAAGGGCTGGAGCGGACGCGAGATCCGCTTCGTCCTCGTCAACGGCCACTACCGGCAGACGCTGAACTTCACCTTCGACGCGCTGGCTGCGGCACGGAGCGCCCTGGCGCGGATCGACGACTTCTCCGATCGCCTGGCCGCCGCCGCCGCGCAGGCGCCCGCGGCCGACCCTCCGCCCGAGTGGGCCGGACGCGCCCGGCTGGCCTTCGAAGCGGCCATCGCCGACGATCTCAACATGCCGGAGGCGCTGGCAGCCCTCTTCGGCATCGTGCGCGAGGGGAACGCGGCGCTGGATGCCGGCACCCTTCCGCCTGCCGAGGCGGCGGCCGTTGCCGCGCTGCTGGCGCGGTGCGACGGCGTGCTCGGGCTGCTGAGCTTTGGCCGTACCCGTACCGCCGGCTCGCTGCCGGACGAGGTGCAGACCCTGCTCGATGCGCGGGCCGCCGCACGCAAGGGGCGCAACTGGGCGGAGGCCGATCGCCTGCGCGACGCCCTCGCCGGCATGGGCTGGGAAGTCCGCGACACACCCCAGGGGCAAACGTGCAAGAGGAACTGATGGGGCATTTCATTACATTCGAGGGACCGGAGGGGAGCGGCAAATCGACGCACATCCGGATGCTGACGGAACGCCTGCGCGAGCGGGGACAGGAAGTCGTTATCACGCGGGAACCTGGCGGGACCCCGCTGTGCGAGGCGATCCGCGGCTTGCTGCAGCACGATGCCGCCGGCGAGGCGCCGTTGCCGCGCACCGAGACGCTGCTGTTCTGCGCGAGCCGCGCCCAGCTGGTGGAGACCGTAATCCGGCCCGCCCTTGAACGCGGCGCGTGGGTGCTGTCGGACCGGTTTGCCGATTCGACGTTCGCCTATCAAGGCTACGGGCGCGGTTTTGCGTTGGACGAGCTGCAGCGGCTGAACGCCTTTGCCACGGGGGGTCTGAAGCCCGGGCTCACCCTGCTGCTCGATCTGGATGATTCCGCCGGACGCCGCCGACTGGCCGAGCGCCAGACCGCGGGCGGCGGGGCGGACCGCTTCGAGCGCGAGTCCGAGCGCTTTCACGCCCGCCTGCGCCAGGGCTTTCTGGAACTCGCGGGAGCGGAGCCCGGACGCTTCCGCGTGATTCAGACCAACCGTGAAGTTGCGGCGGTGGCCGCGGATGTCTGGGTGGCCGTCGCTCAGCGCTTTGCCGACGCGCTCGGAAAAAAGTAAACGATGCATGCCGACGAAGCCAGAAAGCTCATGAAGCAGGCGTTCGCCTCGGGACGCCTGGCGCACGCCTATCTGCTGGTCGGCTCGCCACGCGGCATTGCGGGCGAGATGGCCGTCTTCATGATGCAGATGCTGGCCTGCCTGCAGGCCGAGAACGCACCCTGCGGCGTCTGCGACCGCTGCCGGCAGGTGGCGGAGCATGCCTGGTGCGACAATCTCTGGATTTTCCCCGTCAAGAAGTCGCGGATCATCTCGATCGACCAGATGCGCAAGTCAGAGGGGTCCGCGATCGATCCGCCCTACTTCCTGACCTGGCTGGGCGAGACGGCTTTCGCCGGCGGCTGGAAAGTCGGCGTGCTGGCGGGGGCGGACCGGATGAACGACGCGGCGGCCAACGCCTTTCTGAAGATGCTGGAGGAGCCGCCGCAGCGCACGCTGATTCTGCTGCTCACGGACGCCCCGCAGGCCTTGCTGCCGACGATCCGGTCGCGCTGCCAGCGAATCGATCTGGATGAACTGCCACCCGAATTGGAGGAGCCCTGGCGCGGCGAGGTGCTGTCGATCCTGGCGACGGGCGCCGTGACGGGCCCCGTGGCCGCCATGGCGTTGGGCGACCGGCTGATGAAGGTCCTGCAATCGATGAAGGCGCGGGCGGAGACGCTGGTCGAGGCGGAGCAGGAGGCCAGCGCGAGCGAAGCGGAGGAGGGGAACGAAGTCATGGAGGCCCGCGTCAGCGCACGGTACCGTGAGCTGCGCGCGCTGCTGGTGCTGGCCCTCCAGCGCTGGTACCGCGACCTGCTGGCGCTGCGCGCCGGAGCGCCGGCGTCGGTCGTCCACTACCAGTCGCATCTCGAGCTGCTCCGGAAGCGGGCGCAACGGCTGACCCTGGCGCAGGCTCTGGCGAACGTCGAAGGCGTCGAGACGATGGCCCGCCAGTTGGAGCGGAGTCTGACGGAGAACGCACTGCTGGCCTACTGGATGGACCGGATTGTCGATGGAGCCACCTGACCCATGGCCAAGTTCGTGACACTTTCGCTGCCCGAAACCCGATGCTTCGCCGCCACGGTGCCGGAGGGTCTGGCGGTCCGGGTCGGCGCCGACTGCGTGGTCGACCAGGGCGGCTGGCACGAACTCTGCCGCATCCGCACGGTTCAGGACGAGGCCGCCTGCTGTGCGACGAAAAACACCCCGCCGGGCCGGGTCATCCGCCTGGCGACCGGGGCCGACCTGGCGAAGGCGCAGATGAACTGCGCGATGGAAGAGCAGGCGATCTCCCTGTTCGATGCCGAAGTGGCGGCCGCCCCGCAGGGGGTCCATGCTGTCTCGGCGCGCTTCAATCTGGACCGTTCGCGCCTGCTGGTCGTCTATCACGCGGATCAGCGCTTCGACGCGCGGCGCGTGGCGGCCAGCCTGAACCGCAGGTATCAGGCCGTGGTCGAGGCGCGGCAAGTCGGCATACGCGACGAGGCGGCCATTCTGGGCGGCATCGGCACCTGCGGCCGGCCGATCTGCTGCGCAACCTGGCTGAGCGAGTTCAAGCCCGTGAATGTGCGCATGGCGAAATCGCAGGACCTGTCCCTGAACCCCAACACGATCAACGGCTATTGCGGCCGGCTGAGGTGCTGTCTGCGCTACGAGCACGACAGCCCTGCCGAGGCGGCCGACGAGGAGAGCGAGTCATGAAGATCGGCGTGTTCAATGGTCCGAATCTGGCCCTGCTGGGCAAGCGCGAACCCGCGATCTACGGGGCCGATACGCTGGCGTCCATCGAGCGGATGCTCGTCGAACGCGCCGCGGTTCTGGATGTCGATCTGGCCTTTTTCCAGAGCGATGTCGAGGGCGAACTGGTCACCGCGATCGGCCGGACGCTGGGTGCCGCCGACGGGCTGATCATCAATCCGGCGGCCTACACGCATACCAGCGTCGCCATCCGCGACGCCATCGCCGCCACGGGGCTGCCATGCATCGAGGTCCATCTTTCGAACATCTACCGGCGCGAGGAGTTCCGTCACCGGAGTCTGACCGCGCCGGTCTGTCTGGGCGTGATCAGCGGTCTAGGCGCGCAGGGCTACCGGCTCGCGCTGGAGGCGCTGGTGCACCATTTGAAGTCGGCGAAGTAACCCAGGGGAGCGGAGATCATGAATTCTGAAATACGTTTGTGGATGGTCGGCACGGTTGGCATCGACACGATCACGACGCGGAAGGGGCGTTTCGAGAAGCTGCTGGGCGGGTCGGTGACCTATGCGGGGGCCGCGGCCTCGTTCTTCACGAAGGTCGGGGCGGTCGGCGTCGTCGGGAACGACTTCCCCGACACCTTCATGGAACGCTATCTCCGCCTGGGGATGGATCTGACGGGGATCCAGTTCGAGCCGGGGAAAACCTTCCACTGGGAAGGCGTCTACGAAGCCGACATGGTGAACCGCCGCACGATCTGCACCGAGCTGGGCGTGCTGGAGCATTTTGCCCCCCAGCTTCCCGAGTCCTACCGGTCGGCCCCCTTCGTGCTGCTGGGCAATATCAATCCCGATCTGCAGCTCCATCTGCTCGACCAGGCGTCCGGCGCGAAGTTCGTGGCGACGGACAGCATGGACCTTTGGATCAACTGCGCGCGCCCCATGCTGGTCAAGGTGATCGAGCGGAGCCATCTGCTCACGCTCAACGACGGCGAGGCGCGCCAGCTGACCGGCCGCTTCAACCTGCGCGACTGCGCGGCGGCGCTCTTCGACATGGGGCTCGAGTACGTCCTCATCAAGAAGGGCGAGCACGGTGCGCTCCTCTTCTCCCGCGAGGGGATCGCGATCATCCCCGCCTATCCCGTCAAGGAGGTCTGCGACCCGACCGGGGCGGGCGACACCTACGCCGGGGCCTTTATGGGCTACCTGGCCGAGTGCGGCACGGTGAACCTCCACACCCTCCGGCAGGCGCTGCTGCGCGCCAGCGCGGTCGCGGCCTTCGGCGTCGAGGACTTCAGCACGAACCGCCTCGAATCGCTGAACCGCGACGAAATCGAAATGCGCGCCAAGGAACTTCGCGAGATGGCGGCGCTGTAGGGCTCGGGGGTCCACGTTCGGATTTCATATGAACCATTCCTTGCCGGTAGCCCTGCTGATCGCGGGGCAGTTCTCAGCGCCAAGCGCAGCCGAATCGGCGACCCCGCCGTCCCGTGTCACGCCGGAAGTGGTCACGGCCGCCGTGAAGGGGGCTGACAGGCGCCACCCGCGGCTGTTTGCGGACGCCGCCGGCTTCGCCGCGCTGCGCGACCAGACGCTGAAGACGCCGCTCGGCGAGGCTGCGTTCGGCCGCCTGCTGTTCGAGGCGGACCAGATGCTGGCCTTCCCCGTCAGCACGCGCGACCTGCAGGGGCGGCGCCTGCTGGGCGTCTCGCGCAGCGTCCTGCACCGCACCACGGCCCTCGCCATGGCCTTCCGCCTCACCGGCAACCGCGCCTATCTGGAGCGCGCCGCCGCCGAGATGCGGGCGGCGGCCGGGTTTGCCGACTGGAACCCCTCGCATTTCCTCGACGTGGCGGAGATGACCCTCGGCCTGGCCATCGGCTACGACTGGCTCCACCCCGAACTGGACCGGGAAACTCGCCAGCTCGTGGCGGAGGCCATTCTCAAGAAGGGGCTGCTGACCTCGCTGGAAACGACCAACTGGGTCGGCGCGCGCAACAACTGGGGGCAGGTCTGCCATGCCGGCATGCTGGCCGGCGCCTTCGCCCTGCTGGAGGATCACGAGGCGCTCGCGGCGGAAATCGCCCACCGCGCCATCGTCAATCTCCCCGGCCCGATGGAGGCCTTCGCGCCCGAGGGCTCCTATCCGGAGGGCCCGATCTACTGGTCGTACGGCACCGGCTTCAACGTGATCGCCATCGCGCTGCTCGAATCGGTCCTGCGGACCGACTACGGCCTCTCCGGCCTGCCGGGATTCGCGGCCACCGCCGACTACCTCGACCGGGTCACCGGACCCTCCGGCAAGACTTTCAACTACGCCGACGGCGGCATGGGCCGGGAAACGGACTGCGCCACCTGGTGGTTTGCCGCGCGTTTCAACCGGCCCGACATCCTCGTCTACTTCGAGCGGGAGGCCCTCCTCCAGCACTGCGCCGGCCGCAAACCCTTCAGCCCGGACGCCGGCGGCAATCGTCTCTTTCCGCTGACCCTCTTCTGGCTGCAGCCGGTTGGCGATGAATGCGCGCCCAGGACCTCGCTCAACTGGTCGTCGGGCGGTGCCGTCCCCATCACGGTGCAGCGGACGTCGTGGGACAACGCCCATGCGCTCTTCGCGGGGCTCAAGGCCGGCTCGCCCGCGGCGCCGCACGGCCACATGGACGCGGGGTCGTTCGTGCTCGACGCGGAGGGCGTTCGCTGGGCCTACGATCTCGGGGCCGAGAACTACCACGCCATCGAGCAGCGCGGCATGGATTTGTGGGGCCGCGCACAGGACTCGGACCGCTGGAAAATCTTCCGGCTCGGCAGCCACAGTCACAACACGCTCGTGATCGACGGGGAACTGCAATGGGCCCAGGGCAAGGCCACCGTGACATCCTTCCGGGCCGAACCGGAGTCGGAGGCCGTGCTCGACCTCTCGCCGGTTTACACCAAAGCCTCGCAGGTGATCCGCACGGGCACGCTGCTGGCCTCCGGCGATTATCGTCTGGCCGATACGCTCCGGGGACTCCGCCCCGGCGCCCGGGTCCGCTGGTCCCTGATGACCCGGGCCGAGCCGGATACGGAGCGGACCGGCTCGGTTCTGCTGCGCGAGGCGGGCCGGCAGCTTCGCCTGACGGCGGAACACGACGCGGCCACCCTCTGGCAGGTCGACGATGCCGCGCAGCCCCGCAACGAATGGGATTCGCCGAACCCGGGGATGAAGCGCGTCGGTTTCGAAGCGGTGGCGCCGGCGTCGGGCGAACTCGACTTCGCAGTCCGCTTCACGCCCGGCGGCACGGAACGCCGCTAGTGTTTCACGACGACGCGCTTGCCCTTGGGCTGGCCGATCGCCTTCAAGAGCCGGGTGAAGGCAGGGTCGTCGATGTTCATCGGCTTGCCCCCCTTGATCCGCTCGAAGGCGATGGCGGAGAGCTTGCCGCCCTGGTTTTCGTCCTGCCCGATGACGCCGCCGACACCCTTGAGGGCGCAGGCGACGGCCTTCCGGGCGCAGGCGCCGATCAGCTTGAGGTCGGCGGCGTTCGGCGCGGCGGCGCGGCTGAAGTAGCCGCTCTTCTGCACAAGCGTCTTCTCGGCGCCGAGCATCTCGGCGAACTGCTTGGCAAACCAGCCGCCGACATTGACCTTGTCCAGACGGGGGTGGCCGAACGCGTCCAGCGGGACCTCTTCGCCCTTGGCGATCAGCTCCTGGATGATGGATTCCACGCAGGCGCCTTCGGAGACGAAGATGTTGACGCAGTCCTCGGCGTCCATGATGGCGCGGAGGCGCCGGGCCTCGGACTGGGCGTCGAAGGCCATCTCGGGGACGTAGACGGCGTGCACATCGCGCTGCTCGCGGCGCAGGCCCAATGCGGGAACGAAGGGCATGGCCTTGACCAGCTTGCGGTAGGCGATGGCCGTTGCGGCCGTGAGCCAGCCGCAGTTGCGCCCCATCACCTCGTGGATGATGAGCATGCGCGAGTTCGCGCTGTGCTCCGCCACGACATTCAGGAAGAACCGCGCCCCCTCCTCGGCCGCGGTCCAGGCGCCGAGGCTCTGCTGGATGGGATAGACGTCGTTGTCGATCGTCTTCGGCAGGCCGACGACGGTCAGGGCGTAGTTGTTGCGCTTCAGGAAGGCGGCGAGGTCCGCGGCCGCGGTGTTGGTGTCGTCGCCGCCGATCGTGTGCAGCACATCGACGCCGTCCTTGACGAGCTGGTCGGCGGCGACCTGCTGCGGGTCCTGTCCCTCCTTCACGAGTCCGCGCTTGACGCAGTCCTTGACGTTGGTCAGCTTCACGCGGCTGTTGCCGATCGGACTGCCGCCGAACTTCAGCAGGTTGAGCGCCTGGCGGCGAACGGCTGGCGTGACCTTCAGGCTCTCGCCCTTCAGCAGGCCGGCGTAACCGCCGACATAGCAGATGATCTGCACCTTGGGCGCGGTGCGCGTATAGGTGTCGATCAAGTAGCCGATCGATGAACTGAGGCACGGCGCCAGTCCACCTGCCGTTAAAATGCCAACTTTCTTGATGGTCTTTGCCATAGGGATCTCCGTCTCGCTCTCCAGGGGGTGGGAATCGGTGCGCATTCTAGGGGCAGCGGGCGCCTCTGACAATTCAAAAGTGCGTTACAGAAGTGCGTTTCAGAACTGCTGCTCGTATTCGCCCTTGCTGACTTTTTTCAGCTTTTTGAAGCCTGCGGCCTTCGCCCGGTCGTCCAGACCGGACTTGGAACGGCCGAGGGCGACGCGGGAAATGAGCTTGCGGACCGGGGCGCCGCACTGCGGGCACTGCGTCAGCGGCGCCTCGGCGAGCCGCCTGGCGCATTCAAATCCGTTTTGACAAAAACTGCAGCTTTTATTGGTTATTTCAGCAGAATACTCATAAACAGGCATGGCCGTTCTCCCGCCGGGGACGTGATGCGAAGGTCCCCGTGATCCAGGGTGATTGTGTCCGCAACCGCGTCAATAATCAAGCCTGCATTAATGAAATCGACGCGTTGCTCATTTTCCTATTGCTTTTGCCCAGTATTATCGTATCTTTAACTTGTGCTGGAAATATTCCAACGGCACAAAACACAGGAGTAATCAAGATGGCAATTAAGAAGACTGCACCCAAGGCGAAAGCACCCGCACCCAAGGTCAAGGGCACACCGACGACCAAGGCTCAGATTCTGGCCGCGATTTCGGAAGGCGCCGAAATCAGCAAGAAGCAGGCAAAGGCTGCGTACGATACGCTTCTCTGCGTTGCCTATGCCGGAGCCAAGACCAAGAAGGGCATCATGCTGCCGGGTCTGGGCAAGCTGATCAAGGTTCAGCGCAAGGCGCGCAAGGGCCGCAATCCCGCAACTGGCGAAGCGATCAAGATCCCCGCCAAGACGGTTGCCAAGTTCCGCATCGCCAAGATTTGCAAAGAATCGATCCTGAAGTAGTTCAGCCGGTTCGTTGAAAATCCTGATGGCCGCGTCCCCTCAACGGGACGCGGTCATTTTGCTTTCTGGAGCAGGGCGCCCAGCATGCCCAGCGCCCGCTCGGGGCCGGCGTCGAGCAGGCGGTCCGCCAGTTCGTGCGTCAGAGGCGGAAGCGCGCCCACGGCGGCGAAGAAGGTGTTGCGGGCGGCGCGCCCGGCGAAGATCGCCTCGGCGCGCGCGCCGAGGTAGGGCATGTCGGCGTAGGTGGCCAGCGTGGTGTGTCCGACCAGGATTTGCGCACCCCGGACAAACGCCTCGCGGTGCCGGCTCAGCACGGGGCCGGTGAGATCATCGGCCAGCGGCAGTCCCAGGCGGTTCATCTCGGTGCCGATGTTGATCGGCAGGTCGCGCTTGACTGCCTCCGCCACGATGGCGTCCAGCTTGCCGACCTTCAGGTTGCGCTCCTCCTCCGTCTTCCCCCGCCAATTGCGGTCGGGAATGATGTTGAGGCCGGCGCAGCCCTTGCCGACGAAGAGGTCCATCAGTTCGACGCAGTCGGCTTCGCCGCGGCGCGTGCCGTCGAGCCAGGTGATCAGCGGCAGGGCGTTGCAGGCCAGCACCCAGCTCACGAACTGATCGACCGTCGGAAACTGCGCCGCCGTGGGCTGGACATAGCCGATGCCGCCCTGCTTGGCGAGGGCGCTGCGGACGCGCTCCTCGAAGGCCGGGCGGTCCGCCATCAGCTTGCGGCACCCCGGGAGATCGTCGCCGAAGCCGAGAAGCGGTGCCCAGAAGGCGGCGCGGGGGCCAGCGTCGGCGAACTTGCGTTCCGCGCGGTTGACATAGGCGGCGATGATGTGGCGCTCCGTCGGCACGCCGGCGGGCGTCAGCGGTTTGACGTCGCGGGCAGTATGGATGGCAATCTCGGGAAGGCGGGCGTTGATGCGCGCGATGAGCGCTTCGTTGCGGGTCTGCGCCCCTTCGCGGAACCGCGCGAGCTGCGCCTGGGGCTCGGTGCCCGCGACGGGCAGTGTGGTGAACCCGCCGCCCATGATGTAGGTGACGCCCGGCTCGCCGGGGGAGTTGATCTCGCGGTCGGCCCATTCGTTGACGAAGGCGCGCGTCTCCAGATGCACGGCGGCGCGGAGGCCCGTGACGCGCGCGGCATTGAGGAATTCATCGAGGCCGTCCAGCACGTCGAAGTCGCAGAGCGCGGCGGCGTACCAGCCCGCCTTGGTGGCCTCCCAGACAATCCGGCTGGGCGACCACCCCTCCGCGTTGTAGGAGAAGAAGGAGTGGCAGTGCATGTTGACGACGGGGGCCGCCGCCGGCGCTCCGCCCTCGTACAGGGCCGCGCATGCCGCCAGCGTGTCGCGCCGGACGGCCGGATCGAAATCGTTCAACCGCGCCTCCAGGCGCGTCCATTCTTTCGTTGTCATGACGTGCGTCGTTCCTTCATTCGTTGCCGCGAATGCTCGCGGGGCGCTGGATCAAGGCTTGCAGATCATCACCCAGCAGCGGCCACAGATGGGGATGGCTTTCGACCAGGCGCGCCAGGTCGCCCAGATCCTTGAACTTCTTGCTCTGTCTGCGCTCGGTGTCGCGCCAGGCCTTCATCTTCCCGCGCAAAGTGTCCTCGATTGACGCCACCCGCATCAGTATGCCATGGACATCGGCGGGCACCGCGCGTCCCGGATACTCCCGGTAGAAAGCCTCCGTGCTGATCTGCACGCTCACCTTTGAACGGCCCTTGAGGTTGATCGACCACGGAAAACGTTCGGCAGAAAACCCCGCTGCTGTCAACAGCGCCACGGCCTTTTCAACTTGATCGGTCGCCACGACAAGATCCACATCCTGGGTGACGACAGATTCCCCGGCCCAATGGTTGACCGCAACGCCGCCAATCGCGCACCACGCGACGTCGGACCGCTCCAGGCAATCCACGAGACGCAGGACATCGTCTGTGCCGCCATCCGTCTGCCAGTCGAAGAATTGTTTTGCCGTCATGTGTTCTTCTCTCACCGAACATTGACAGTATAGCGGCATGGCCGCACACTCCGCAACTCTGCTGATTGCGTTCTCGCCGCGCTTCAACACGCCCACCTGTTTCGTCCTCGTATTTGCCCTCGATCCGCACAAGAGATTCGCGTGTACGAGTAGGTGTACGAGTAGGGAAACACGGACATGCGCAGGCAAGGAGCATGACCCCTGGGGGAACGGGCGGCCTCGCCCTTTCAGGGAGCAAAAATATACGCGTGAACGGCGCTGGCCGGACAAGCGTGGGCGCTACAAGCCCGCACCCAACTGGAGGGCGGTCCGATACGTCCCGCCCTACCGCTCATATCCCGACGAAAGCTGCGACAGAAAAAGTAGCGCGGGCGCTACGAGCCCGCGCAAATTGTTGCTCGTAGACGCACTCGAACACCGACAAAGCTCGCGACAAAGCTTGCGACAAAGAATGATGCGGGAGGCGCGCGCAAGAGGCGTCATGGCGAAACGCTCGCAGACCCACCCGCACACGCACTCACCCACCCACCCCCACACGCACCCACCCCCACACTCCCCCACTCAATCACTCTCGCACCCACACGCCCACTCACCCACGCAACCATGCACCCACACACCCACATACTCCCACACCCACACCCACGCGCGCTCCTCCACCGCACGCTCGCACGGTCGGCTTGCCATTCGCGAACCCTTCTGGCATCCTTTCCGCTTTCAAGGAATAGCCGCCGCGATTGATTGAGTCCTATCATGCCGAACATCATTTTCATCACCGGAGGCCAGCGGTCGGGCAAAAGCCGCTACGCCCAGCAGTTGGCGGAAAGCCTGACCGACCAGCCGATCTACCTCGCCACCGCCCGCGTCTGGGACGATGATTTCAAGGCGCGGATCCACCGCCACCGCAGCGACCGGGGCGAACACTGGCAGACCGTGGAGGAGGAAAAGCGGCTCGGCAGGCTGTTGTTCGAGAAACGGGTGGTCCTGCTCGACTGCATCACCCTGTGGCTGACGAACATCTATCACGACAACCAGTATCAGGTCGAGGCGTCGCTGGCGGAGGCCCAGAACGAATGGCGGGTGTTCGCCGCCCAGGACTTCACGCTCATCGTCGTGAGCAACGAACTGGGTATGGGCCTGCACGCGGAGCAAGAGTCGGCGCGCAAATTTGCCGATCTGCAAGGCTGGATGAACCAGCACATCGCGGCCATGGCCAACACCGTTTATCTGATGGTCGCGGGAATCCCGGTCAAAATCAAGCCGTGAGGGCGCCGCCGTTTTTTACGCGCGTGGCGACTGCGGCAAATGGAAAGAAGACAATGACAACTTTACGTGAACAATTGCAGCGCAAGATCGACCTGAAAACCAAGCCGACAGGCGCGTTGGGTCAGTTGGAGGACCTGGCGCTGCAGATCGGGATGATTCAGCAGACCCTGACGCCGGCGATCTCAAACCCGACGATGCTGGTGTTCGCCGCCGATCACGGCCTGGTCGACGAAGGCATCAGCCTCTACCCGAAGGACGTCACCTGGCAGATGGTCATGAACTTCGTCGCGGGCGGAGCGGCCATCAACGTGTTCTGCCGCAGGAACAACATCCGCTTGAAGGTGATCGATGCGGGCGTTGATCACGATTTTCCGGCGGGCCTGCCGATCATCGACGCCAAGATCGCCCACGGCAGCCGCAACATGCGCCGGGAGCCGGCGATGACGTTGGCCGAATGCGAACTGGCGATGCGCAAAGGCGCCGAGCTGGTGCAGGTCGAAGCGAAAGCGGGCTGCAACACCATCGGGTTCGGCGAAATGGGCATTGGCAACACCTCGGCATCCTCCCTGCTGATGCACCGCTTCACCGGCGTCTCCGTCAAGGCCTGCACCGGTTCGGGCACGGGGCTGCAGGGGGAAAGGCTCCTCCACAAAACCCGCATTCTGGAGGAGATCAGCGAAAAGTACGATCCGAAGACGCCGCTCGAGACCCTGGCGACCTTCGGCGGATTGGAGATCGCCATGATGGTCGGCGCCATGCGGGAGGCGTACCGTCAGGGCATGTGCATCCTCGTCGACGGCTTCATCGCGACGACCGCCATCCTCGCGGCCAGGCAGTTCGAAGCCGGCATCCTGGACAACGGCATCTTCTGCCATGCGTCGCAGGAGCAGGGGCATGCCAAGCTGCTCGACATTCTCGGCGCGGCCCCCGTGCTGAATCTGCGGATGCGCCTGGGCGAGGGGACCGGCGCCGCCGCGGCGCTTCCCGTCATCGAACTGGCAGTCGCATTTCTGAACGAGATGGCGAGCTTCGAGGCGGCGGGGGTTTCCAACAAGGATTAGCGGCCCGGCCCACGAGGCTGTGCGGGGTAACGATGCTGATGAATCAATTGCGCATTTTCCTGACGGCCGTGATGTTCTACACCCGGATCCCGGTGCCGCGATGGACCGGCTACTCCAAGGAGAACCTCAACAAGGCCACGGGCTATTTCCCGCTGGTGGGCATCGTGGTCGGCGCCTTCGGCGGCGGCGTCTACTGGATCGCCCAGCACCTCTGGCCGCCCTCCATCGCGGTGCTGTTGTGCATGATCACCACGATCCTGCTCACCGGCGCCTTCCACGAAGACGCCATCTCCGATTTCTGCGACGGGTTCGGCGGCGGGTACACCAAAGAGCAGATCCTCGCCATCATGAAGGACAGCCGCGTGGGGAGCTTCGGCGCCATCGGCGTGGTGCTGGACCTGCTCGCGCGGTACGTGCTCCTGTCGCACGTGGCGCCCGTGCAGTTTTTCGCCGTCCTGGTGGCGGCAAATGCCTTCAGCCGCCTGAATGCCGTGCTCCTCATTTTCTCCGCCGACTATGTGCGGGCGGATGCCGACAGCAAATCGAAGCCCATCGGGGAGAAACACGGGCGCGTGACGCTGGCGCTTGCGGCCGCGTTCGGCCTCGCGCCGATGCTCTTCCTGCCCCTCCCTGCGGCCCTCTGCATCGTCCCCGTGCTCCTGATTGCATGGCTCGTCTTCCGCCAGTATATCCGGCAGCGGCTGGGCGGCTACACCGGCGATGTGCTGGGGGCGTTTCAGCAGATCTCGGAGCTGCTCTTCTACCTGTTCTTCCTCGCCTCGCTGAAGCTGTCATGAAGCTCCACCTCATCCGACACACCCGCGTGAATGTCGCCCCGGGGATCTGCTACGGGCAGACCGATGTGGCGTTGCAGGCGTCATTCCCGGAGGAGGTCGTTGCCATCCAGGCGAAGCTGGAAGGCGTCCATCTGACCCATGGCTTCTCCAGCCCGCTGACGCGGTGCCGGCGCCTGGCGGAACGGCTGGTTCCGGCGGCGCTGCCGCTGGTGTACGATGATCGCCTGAAGGAGTTGAACTTCGGGCAATGGGAAGGGCGGCCCTGGAGCGAATTCGAACAGACGCCCGAAGCCATGCAGTGGTTTGGCGACTATCTCCAAACGCCCTGCCCGGGCGGGGAGTCGTACCAGGAACTGCTCGCCCGCATCCAGGCGTTTCTGGATGAGCTGAAGTCGCTGCCCGATTCGGCCTCGGTCCTGATCGTCTCGCATGGGGGCCCAATCCGCGCGCTGCTCGTCTGCCTCGGCCTGGCCGCCCCTGATAAACTCTTCGACATCCAGGTGGACTGTGGCGCGGTGAAAACGATCACCTGCGAGGCCTTTCCGGGGCGCA
>CAZQKI010000063.1:0-21976 GCA_964592855.1 uncultured Lentisphaerales bacterium | reverse complement strand
ACTGATCATCTACCGCAACGCGCTTTCTGCTTCTGATCGGCAAATCGTCGAGCGGTATCTGGCCACTAAGTACAATGCGTTTCTTCCGCCGGTGCCGGACGCAGGGACGATGATCATCCTTCGGTGACCGTGCCGCGGCGGGCGTATAGCCGGACTGAGACGTTTTGCTCTGCCACTCGGCAGAGATGAAAAAGAAACAAAGCGTTCAGTCCGGCATGGTTTTCGACCTCTGTATAAGGAAAAACAAACATGTGCATGCTTCTTCGAGTTCCGTCAGCCATTCTTCTGCTCGGCCTGCTGGCTGCGGGTTGCCGCAACGGCAAGGGCGACGCGTCGCCGGCCGCGGGTCGCGCGCAAACCGCGGCGGCGCCGGCGGGAGGCGGGTTGTACGGGCAGCGGATCGTCTACGAGGTCCGCGAACGCGAGAAGACGACGCGCACGGACAAGTACTACAGTTGCATCGTGGCGCCGCGGGATACGGCCGCGGAACTGGCCGGCTGGCTGGGGAGAATCACCGGGAAGCCGTTCGAGGTCAGCGGGACGTCGAACGGTAGCCCAGCCCGCGCGATCTACCTGTTGCCGGTCGATTCGCCGCTGGTGGCCCAGAGCGACCGCGCCCGCCTTCAGGACAAGGGACTCGAAGCCTTCCTCATCCGCGGCGATGCCGACAAACTCCAGATCGTTGCCAACGACCTGCGCGGGCTGACGCACGGTGCCTACACCTACCTGGAATGGCTGGGTGTGCGCTGGCTGATGGCCGGTACCAACTGGACGGTCGTGCCGTCCCGCGCCGACATCACGCTGAAGGTTGAGCGGGTCATGGAACCGGCCTTCTTCACGCGGACCTATTACGGCACCGGCGGCTACGCCAGTTACGTAACCGGTCGCGGTCCGGAGTTCATGGAGGATTGGAGTTCGTGGTCGTTGCACATGCGCAACGGCGGGCAGGGGCTCGGCAAAGCCATGGGCGAGGCGTTCATCTCCGATCCGAAAATCGAGCGGGTCCTCAAAGCGCACCCGGAATACCTGGCCAAGATTGACGGTGTGCTCACCCAGCTCTTTATCCCGCCCTTTCAAGGCGCCGGGCGTGGGGCGTATGTGTGGAACGCCGCCACCAACGACTACGTCAAGGCGACGCCGCCCGGCACGGGGACGCACGATCTCAACGAAATCGTCAAACTGAACGCCGGCAACCCGGCGGCGGTCGAACTCTATGCCAATTGGATTCTGGAGCGCCTGCGGGATGCCCGCAAGGAACCGCAGGGGTACGCCGTTCAGACGATCAGCGTGGAACCGTCGGACGGCGGGGGCGAAGGGAACAACTACGACGAACTGAAAGCCCAGGGCGTGGGCGACGGGTCGGAGAGCGACCAGGAGTTCTTCATTGGCAACGCCTGCGCGCGAAAAGTGCGCGCGGAGTTCCCGGACGTCTCGGTCATCATGCTGGCGTACGCCACACGGTCGGATCCGCCGACCTTCGAACTGGAGCCCAACTTCATTGTCCAACCTGCGCTGGCCTTGCGCTGGGGTCGCAAGACCGCCGGGTTGAGCAACGAGGAATGGCTTGGCATCTGGAAGCGCAAGGCGCAGCGCATGGCCGTCTACGACTACTGGTCCATCCCCGACTGGGATCATGACCAGCCGACGTTCAACTACCTGGACATGGCGAACAAACTGCGCGATCTTCACCGCAACAACATTCGAGCCATCAATGCCGAAAGCACCTTCAGTGGCGGCGCCATGGCGATCGGGCAATATCTGGCATCGCACCTGATGTGGGATATCAATCAGGACGAAAAGGCGCTGCTCGAGGACTGGTACGACCACGCCTTCGGCCCGGCCAAGGCTCCGATGAAGCGGATGCTCGAACGCTGGGCGCGCACCTATCGGCCGATTTCCGCGGAACTGGGCATCGCGTATGCCGACATCGCCGAAGCGGCACGCCTTGCGGAGGGTCATCCGGCCTTCCTGGCGCGCGTGCACGACTACGCGCGCTACCTGCATTACCTGCGGCTCAACAATGAGTTCCTCAGCGCGGCCGACGATGCCGACCAGGCGAAGCGAGGACTCGCGATTTGCGAGTACCTGCTCAACATCACCGGCTCGCGCATGGTGCACACGGCGCGCATCTTCGATCTCCTCGTCTTCCGGAGCAACGTGAAGGCCGCTTCGACGGAGTTCCACCGGCACGACGCCAGCGATGCCAATGATCCGCCCGACGGGCCCGGCTGGGCGCGCATTCATCCGCTTTCGCACGAGGATGTCGCCGCCCTGATCGCCGACGGCCTGAAGACGTATCCGCGGCCCGACTTCGACATCAGACATTACGCGGGCAAACTCGTGCCCCTGAAACCGGCGGCCTGGACGGTGCCGGAAGGCGATCCCTGGGGGGTGGTGATGGCGGTTGCGAGCGCCGAGGTCACCCTGCAGATGCCGAAGGGGTTGGCGGCTTTTCCCCTGCGCGTCTCGAGGATCCAGGACAACAAGGTGACGATCCTGGACGACGCCGGGCGGACCGTGTTCACCCGCGCCGTGACCAAGGCCGACGGCGACACGATCATCAAATGGACGTGGGAGGAGATGAGCGTCCCCTGCGCGCCCGGCCGTTACCGGCTGCGCTTCGAGGGAAAGGAAGGGCGCGCGGGAACGTTCCTCTTCCAAACCTGGAAGGACATTCCGATGGTTCTGCAGACATTCCAGACGCAGAAGCCGTTCCCATCGCCGAGGCTCTACTTCTACGTGCCGCGCGGCGTGCCGAAAGTCGTCATGTTCTTCCCTTATTCTTTTCGCGCGGGCGCATTCGAGACCCCGATGTACGGGCCGGACGGCAACCGGGTGAAAGTGGATGAGCGCGATGGCGGCAAACTTGTCGTGGCGGCGGTTCCCGCCGGCATGGACGGTCAGGTATGGTCCCTGGAACGGTTGGTCCAACCCAACGAGGATTTCCAGACTTTGACCGTGCCGCAGGCTTTCTCCCTGGAGCCCCAGTCACTGATGGTGCCGGAAGACGCCCTGTGACAGCTACGTAAAATCAACCCTCAACGGGAAAGAAGGACTACATGATTAGGACAATGAAGATTGTTGTGATTTTGATGACGGGTGTGGTTGGACTGCAAGCTGCACCGCTGACGATTGTTGAAAATGGGCAACCGCGTGCGGCGATCGTGGTCGCGGCCAACGAACCCAAGGCGGATCAGGCGGCCGCCGAGATCCAGAAATACATCGAGAAAATGAGCGGCGCGAAACTGCCGATCGTCAAGGAAGGCGAAACGGTCGCCGGGCCGGTCTCTATCCTGATCGGTCACACGGCCGCGGCGGCAAAGCTGGGCGTGAAGATCCCCGCCGGATTCAATCCTGCCATCCAAGCCGGGGCGTTTGAAGAAGAAGGTTTTGTCATCAAGACCCACGGACAGAACCTGGTCATCGGGGGCAACGCCGATGGTCCGTATCAGGGAACCCTTTACGGGGCCTACGAGTTCCTGGAGCGGTTGGGCTGTCGTTGGTTCTTCCCGGGCGAGTGGGGCGAGGTGATCCCCGAGCAGAAGACCATCACGGTCCCGGAGACCGACATGCTGTCCAAGCCCGATTTCGCGCTCCGCAACGTCAACCTCGGCGGGTGGTTCCCCTCCACCGCTGAGGAGCAGAAGCAATACGCCGACTGGGAGGGCAAGATCAAGTATACGGCGTCGGGGCAGAGCTTTTATCCCCTGGTCGGCGACGGGTTTCTCGGCTATCTCCTCCCGCCCAAGGAGTTTCCCAACGATCCCGACTTGTACGCCATGGACAAGGCCGGGAGCCGCAAGCAGCCGGATGATTTTCTAAACGGTGTGATGTTGTCGCTGGTCAATCCCAGGACATTCGAACTATCGGTGAAGAACCTGCGGGAGGCAATCGCCGGAAAATCCACGAGCGCGATCACCCGGATCATCAGTCCCAACGGCTTCGGCATCAGTCCGCCGGACGGCTCGGCGTACGACTATGACCCGAAAGCGGTGGAGTGCAACCAGAACTTCAATTATCCGACCTACCTCCAGCACCCGATGACCGGCGAGGAATTCTTTGGTTTCGCGGCGAAACTGGCGAAGGCGTTTCCTGAGAAGTGGGTGGCGACGATGGCGTATTCCGGGCGTGAAATGCCCCCGCAGGGCGTGGCCATCCCCCCCAACATGAGCGTGATGTATGCTCCGATTGCCACGTGCGTCCTGCATCCTTTCAACGATCCGGCCTGCTGGCGCCGGTGCGAGACGCTCAGCATCATGCGGCAGTGGTGCAAGCGCTCGCCCCACGTGTATTTATACGATTACAATCCCGGCCTTCTGCTGGGCAGTTTTGTGCCCGAACGCGATGTGGCGAACTTCGCCGTCAACGCGAAGCTCTACAAGGAGATGAAGCTGAAGGGATTCCAGGCGGAGGGGCGCAAGACGTTCATGATGACCTGGATCAGCTACTACGTGCGCGGCAAGCTGATGTGGGACGTGAATGCCGATGTCGAGGCGATCAAGAAGGACTTTTATGCCACCTTTTTCGGGCCCGAAGCCGGGCCTTTCGTTCAGCAATGGTGGGATGAATGCGAGAAGGCGCTGGCGGCCACCACGATGCACTGCCACGAAGACTGGCTGGCGGATCACATATACTCGGTGGCTTTCACAAAGAGCCTGCACGACTCTGTGGAGAAGGCTTCCAAATGCGCGATGACGCCGAAACAGAAGGAGCGCTTCCAGGCGTTCGCGCTGATCGCCGACCACCTGGAGGCGATTGCCGCGCGCAACGAGGCGGAAAAGAACCTCGACTATGCCGAAGCCCTCAAGCAGGCGCAACGCGCGGAAGACAACAACACGAAGCTGGCGGCGATCTACTCCTTTTTCATCGGGCCCAAGAAGCACCCGGACTTCAACAACGGCTGGATGGACCGGTACGCCGAGATGGCGAAGCGGACCGTCGGCGAGAAAGGCAAACTCGTCGCCGCCATTCCTCTGGAGGCCAAGTTCAAACGCGATCCGTTCAACGAGGGCGTGATCGCCGAATGGTATTTACCCGGGCAAGACGACCAGGACTGGGGCGTCAAGAACACATTCCAGACCTGGGATGCCCAGGACAAGCCCGAGGACGCGAAAGGGCATGATTATGATGGTTACGGCTGGTATCGCGTCACCGTCGATGTTCCGGCCGCCATGGCGAACAAGCCTCTCCAGTTGCATCTGGGTGGCGTCATCAATGAAGGCTGGGTCTGGATCAACGGTGAATACGCCGGGCACCGTCCGTGGCTGCTGTGGTGGGCGGGGCGCGAGCCGCTGGAAATGGACGTGGACGCGACCGGCAAGGTCAAGCCCGGCAAGAACACGATCACGATCCGCGTGTGGAATAGCGCCGAGGTCGGCGGCCTGATTCGCCGCGGGTTCCTGTGGGCGCCGACGAAATAGAGGCACGTGGCAAGGCGGGGATGTTAGTTATGGGTAAGAACAACCGAAATAGCCAGGGTAGTGTTGGCTGTGGCACGATGGGCGGCATCCATGCCAAGCCTGGTTCCGCCACTCCTGGGGGCCGGTTGATCGGAGCGTCCGACCCGAAGACGGAGATCATCCCCGCCTGCCTGATCATTGATGACTTTCCCCTGAACGCGGCGTACTGGCGACGGGCGCAACAGGCCGCCATGGGCTTCCAAGTGGTGGCCTACCCCGATTGTGGCTGGTCCCGCGACTGGCCGCGCCAGCGTGCGGCCCCATTCATCTCCGTAGACCACACGCGCCAGTTTGCCGACCTGGCCGAGGAGTTTGGCGTGCGCGGCAAGTTTACGGTGCTGCCGTGTCCGGGCGGCCTGGGCCGGGTGGATCAGTCCGTGCGCGGATTGGAAGACGCCGCGTTGTCGGGGCTATTGGACATTGTCCGGCAACGGATCGTCCCGTCTTTCGAGATTTCCCCGGAAATTCTCACCCATACCATGGCGCTGGTGCCCGCCACTGGCGCGCTCCTGCCGCACGCCGAGTCGGCGTGGGTCTCTCATCTGGCCGCGCGTTCGGATCTGGCGGAACTGACCGCCTATCTCCGCCATGGATGGTCGATCCTCTCGGACGTGGGCATCCACCCCACCGGCCTGACGGTGGGCGGCATGAACGACCCCTCCGGCATCGGCAAGGACGGGCTTTTGACGGAGGGCCATCATCGTGATGCGATGGGCCAAGCCCTGTTCGCGGTCATGCGGGAGTTCGGACAATCCAACCGGCAGGCATTCATCTTTACCGGAGCGCCGGCACGAGACCTCAACTGTGCGAGTTCCCTGGCGCCCGAAAAATGTTACGATTCAGCCGCCGGGGAGCGGCTCTACGAGCTCCTTTGCTTTCCGCTGGATATGCTGTTGGGGCTATACTACGGGGAGGGCGATGTGCAGCAGGAGACGGAGCCGTTCATCTCCGCCGACTTGAGCCAAGGCTCGTTGGTGGAGCATGTGGAAAGTGGCAAGGCGCTTGTGTTCCACACCCATTGCAGCACGCTTTCCAGTCTCAACACCGGACTGGGCCTCCAGATGCTCCGTGAAATCCTGATGCGCTTGCGCAACCGGTATGGGAAACGGGTGCAGTGGATGACCCCCACCGAGTTGATTGCCTGGGGAGCCAGCGGGGAGACAAACCGTGCTTGATGATTCGAAAAAACCGTTCATCCCGAGCCATCGAATGGGGCCCAAAGTGGTTCTCATCGGGGCCGGCAGCCTGTTCTTCGGGGCCAAGACCATCTGGAGCATGGCAACGAAGGACGCGCTCTGTTCCGGCACCCTGGTCCTGGTCGAACTGAATGAGCAGAAACTGAAATGGATGAAGCAGATCGCGGACCGCGTCGTGGCGTCCCGCGGCGTACCGCTGAACGTGCTGGCGACGACGAACCGGCGCCAGGCCTTGAAAGGCGCGGATTTCGTCATCCTGGCCATGGCGCAAAACAGCGTGGCGTTACGTGACCTCGATTCCCGAATCAGCACCCGCCACGGCATGATTATGTGCTCGGGCGACACGATCGGTCCCGGCGGCATCATGCGCACCCTTCGCGAAGTTCCGATTCAACAGGCCGTGCTGCGCGATGTCGAGCGCCTGTGCCCCGAGGCGTGGGTCATGAACTGGATCAATCCCACATCGGCCATGGGCATCGCCATGATGCGCCACTTCCCGAAGATCAAGTCCATGGCGCTCTGCGACTGCGTTCAGAATCCGGCGTTTGACGACAACCTGATCGTCAGGGCCGGGTTGACCGCCTCCGTGGAAGACGTCACCGAGGCGCTGAGGCGCCGCGTCAAGATCATCTCAGGCGGTGTCAATCATTTCACCTGGCTGATCAGCATGACGTGCGACGGGAAGGATCAGACCGCCCGGATCAAGGAGAGTCTCAAGCAGGCGGCGGTCATGGAGCACGGCCGCGAGTCCGCGGAGAAGGATCACGGATCGCTGACCGCCCGCATCGCCTGGCAGCTGTCGGATGCCGTGGGCTATGCGCCGATGTGCACCGGCCACACGCAGGAGTATCTGCCGTATTTCCAGGGGCATGGCGTCCACAAGAAGGGGGCGCTCACGATCGGACGGTGGCGGGTGGATCTGCGCCGACAATGGATGCGCCAATACTGGAAAGAGGCGGCCGGCTATGCGGCCGGACGAACGCCGATCGAGCAGTTCCTGCAGACGACGACCGCCGACTATGCCAGCGACATCATTGAGTCGATATGGGAGGGGCGTCCCCGGCGGTTCTATCTCAACACGCCGAACAACGGGGCCATCAGCAACTTGACCGATGATGCCTATGTGGAGATCCCCTGCCGTCCCGACATGAGTGGCCTGCACCCCATGCCTTTCGGTCCCCTGCCGCGGCCGATTCTCGGTTATGTCCAGCGCGTGTTGGATGAGCACGAACTGGCCGTCGAGGCCGCCATCACCTGCGATCGCCGAGTGTTGCGCCGCGCGTTTCTCGCGAGTATGGTGGCGGTCAGCATCCCGGACGTTGACGCCTGCATGAACGAGATGCTGGCGAAGGAACAGGCCTATCTGCCGGCGCGCTGGCGGATCAAGGGGTGAGCTGCAGGTGTCTGGTTTATAGGAAAAAGAGAATATGACCGATCGCGATCTTCTGCTTCGGACAATTCGCTTCGAAAACCCGGAGCGGATTCCTATTGCCTTCAACATCAACTATTCCTGCTGGGCGCACTATGGGGTCGAACGAATGCGCGACTGGGTGCAGGAGCATCCGTTGCTTTTTTCCTGGGGGCGCAACGTGGACTGGAAGACCTTCCGGCCATGGTGCTCGCCGACCGCTCACGCGGGCCAGCCGTTCACGGACGCCTGGGGGTGCGTCTGGGAAACCTCGCAGGACGGGATCATGGGGGCGGTGACGCGCCATCCGTTGAAGGATTGGGCGGATTTCGACACCTACAGCCCGCCCGATCCGGCGCGGACCGACGGCCTGACGCCGGTCGACCGCGAGGCCGCCAAACATTCCATTGCGCAGACCCAGGCGGAAGGCGGCTTGGCGTATGGGGGACTTGTCCACGGGCACACCTTTCTGCTGCTGACCTATCTGCGCGGCTATGAGAACCTGCTCTTCGACATGATGGACGAGGAGCCACGGCTTGACCGATTGATCGCGATGATCGAAGCCTTCAATGCCAGGATTGTCAAATACTACTTGGATGCCGGTGTCGATGTGATGTCCTATCCGGAAGATCTGGGGATGCAAAAGGGACCGATGATTTCCGAGGCGCTATTCAGGAAGTATATCCAGCCATCTTACCTGCGCCTCATGCAACCCGCTCGTGACGCAGGTGTACCCATCCACATACATTCCGACGGCGATTTGCATCAGTTGATCGATCCCTTGTTGGAATGCGGCGTGAACTGCCTGAACCTGCAGGATCTGGTGAACGGCATCGAGTGGATCGCCCGGCGTCTCAAAGGGCGTGTCTGTATCGACATTGACATTGATCGTCACCTGGTCACCCGATCAGGAACACCCGCCGAGATTGAAAACCACGTGTCCAGCCTGGTCCGGCAGCTGGGTTCGCCGCAGGGCGGGCTGATGATGCTCTACGGGCTTTATCCGGGGATACCGGTTGCAAATGTCCAGGCCGTCATGGATGCCATGGAGCGTTATTCAACGTATTATTCCTGAAAGCATGATATGAAAAACGCAAAGGCCGAATCGCCTGTCATCCTGTCCGGCAACGTCGAACTGAGGTGTCCTGATTTTGCCCATCAGGGCTACTACACGCTGCCGGTTCTGGCCAACGGGGTGGATTTCTGCATGCTCGACCCGAGCGGGAGCATGGCCTTCAAGGACCACGTCAAAGGGTACTATTCCTTTTGGTTCAAGCGCGGCCGACCCCACGCCGCGGACCCGACCGGCATCGTCAAGCTCAGGTACGCCTTTCTCTCCGACAAGGGGAAGGTCGAGGCGGGGCGGTTCGAGCAGCGGCTGGATGCGCGCACGGCACGCCTGATGACCCGCCTCTCATTCTACCAGTTGGAACTCGATGTCGAGGTGCTGCTCACGGATGATCACACGCTGGTTGAGATCTTCCATGTGCGCAAGTGTGATGCCCGCAAAGGCGCGTTTCGTTTGGAGCAGACCTTTCCCAAGGTAACGTACACCTTCAAACCCGTGCGCTCGCTGGGGGCGCTGCCCGGTGCGATCCGCGTATCCGCGGAAGGCCGGGTGGCTGTCTTTCACTACCAGTTCACCGAAGCGGGCGCGAAGCACCGGGGCATCGGCCTGACCAGCGTGCGTGTGGAGGGCGGCGGAGGCGTCACGGGCGGGGTGAATCTGGTCCAGCAGCCCGTCGAACCCGAGTCCAGCATCACGGTGTCGCGGCTCCGCACCGGGGCCAGGATTGTGCGAATCACAACTCTGATGGACAATCAGGACTCGACCGCGTGGGAGACGGAAGCGCGGAAAATTCATGCGAGCCACGTTCACCGTCCGGTCGCGGCAATCCGCGCGGAGCACATTCGGAAGTGGGAGGCGTATTCCGCGCGCTCGTCATTCGCGTGTTCGAACCCGCTGGCCGTGCAGGGGTTTGAGACTTCGCTGGCGGTCTGCCGGATGGCGCAGCATCCGGGCGGTTCCTTGCCGACGGCGATGGCGATGCCGTGCAATCATGGCATGGGGACCTATTGGGATTCCTGGTTTGTCGGCAGTGGTTTGCTGCGTACCAACCACGTGGTCGAAGCCCGCCGCCTGGTGGATTTCTGGCGCTCCGTTTATCCGCTGGCCCGGCGGCTGGCCCGTGAGCATGGCGTGGGGGGTGCCCGCTTCCCGTGGGTGCTGCAGGAAAACGGGACTCCGTGGGCCCATTCCATCGAGGATGACCTGCAGATTCACAACAATGGCACGGCGGCGATCAACATCTTCGAGCAGTGCCTGTACACCGGCGACTTGAACCTTCTGCAGGATTCGTTCCCGTTGATCCAGGACAGTATTCGCTTTCTTGTTGAGTTTGCGCTGCGGAAGGATGCACGGGGCCGTTGGCACCTCATTGAACTGCAGGGCGTGGACGAGTCCGGCAAACTCAAGCGGGATGAACTTACGGCAGCCGCCATCGCCCGCCGCGGGCTTCGGATGATCCGGGAGGCATCAACATTGACGGGTCTGCCTGCGGACAAAGATCTGCTTGCCGCCGAGAAGGGACTGGATGCGGTGTTGCGCAGTTTGTGGAAGAAGGGCGTCTGGCGCTCTTACGAGGGTGCGGATGGCGGCGGGATGGCCACGCCCAATGCGTTCGTTCACCTGCCCGACGCCCGGCGCTTCAAAATCGCGATCAATGACGCGCTCAGCAGGTGCCGGGAGCCCCGCGGCCTGGGCTGCGGCGAGACCTCGCGGATGCGATGCGCCACTTTTCCGTGGGTCGAGGGCCAATTCGCCTGGGCTATGGCGCTGAATGGCGACCCCAGAGGGTTCCAGTATCTGGAAGGGATGCTGCAGTACTCCAGCTTCTTCGGCGGGTTCCCGGAGTACCACTGGATGCACGGCGAGCCGTCGCGCGACTGGTATGTCGGCGCGCACGGCGTGTACCTGGCGGCACTGGTTGAGCTCTGCCTGCAACGGCAGGGAAATCATCTCAACCTTTTTCCGCTTGGCTTCCGCCACCTGCCTTGGCGCGAAGGCGCCTTCCGGGGGTTCCGCGTTTCGGGCGGTATCGTGGTGGACGCGGAGTGGGACCGCTCCGGCAAACTCCAGGCGGTATTGCACAACGATTCGCCGCAACTGCAGGAATTGTCGCTTCGGGTCGGCAAATCCGGCGTGACCGCCGTAAAGCTGAAGCCGGGCGCCTCCTTGCGTTGGAGCGGCAAGGCGGACCAAGAGAGGAAGTAGCTATACTTGCCTAATCACAACACGGAGGACGGATCATGAGCAGGTGTTATGGCGTAGCGAGGGTGCCTTACGTATGCCTTGTGCTGACGGCGCTGCTGCCGTTGGCAAGCGTTGTGTGCGCCGCCGAACCAGGTGCGCAGTTTTGGGCGGCGCAGACCGAGTTCTGGAACGCGCAGAAAGCGATCAGCGAACGTGCCCGCACTGCGGACCCGGCGGAGAGTTTCCGGTTGGACGAGGAGACGTGGCAGAGTTGCTTGTCCGGCCTGGGGTCGAACAAGGAGATTGATCCTGTACGCGACCGTGCGCGGCGTGAACTGCTCACGCTTCAAATCCGCTACAGTGTGCTGGGCCACAAGGTGGAGCAACTCGAGAAGGAGCTGCGTGCATTCTGGGCGAGTCAATACAAACCGAACCGCACGGCGGATTTCCATGTGCTCTATCAGCGCTTCATGGGAGAGGGAAAGTACGCGGATGCCCTGCGAATCGCTGCGGAATGCCATCGCGACTATGGCTGGGCATGGGAGGCGAGGCGATGGCTCGAACTTACCATCACCACCCTGCCTTACCTGCCGGCGCAGCGCGATCAACTGTCCGCCCGGATGCAGGAATACCATGACAAGCACCTGAACGAACTCGGCGCATCCGACACGATGTCCGCCGGGCTGCGGTTTCTGCTGGCGAACGGCCAGCTGGACCAGGCGGCGCGCCTGGTCGAATCCTGTTTGGCTGCCTACCAGGACTGCGACTGGGAACCCGATTTTCTGGCCCAAGCGGTGACGATCCATGCCGCGCGCGCGGCCGGGCTCGGTACAGCACCAACCGGCGAGGTGACAAGCGCCGTCCAATCGTCCGTGCGCATGTCCCCGACGGTCAGGCCCGCGGCCCCAGGCACAACGTCGAAGGCTAAGCCTGTCATCTTGCGGCGTCCCTCCGTAACCCCAGCCCGGCCGGCTTCGGCGATCAACTCCACCGAGCGGCTTGCGTATGCGGCCATGCGCTGCGCCGAGGTCTATCCGCATGAACCGGCCTGTGCGGACGCCATCGTCAAGTACATGCAGTGGGCGGTAACGGCAGGGCGGGAACCGGCGCGGCGTGAAGAAGCGGGCCGGGTCGTTGCGAAGTATCTGTCATCTTACCTGACCACGCCTGCTTGGAGCATGCTCTACACGGCAGGCAAAAGCTGGGTCGAGAAAGGCGATCCGTCATGGCGGGTGCTTGCCGAGGTCGCGCAAGGGTGCGCGACCGCCGAAACCAACCGCAACGACCAACTCAAGACGACGCTCGAAGCGGCGTATAATGACCTCCTGTCGCAGGCCGAGTCGCTGAGCCGGTTCGTTGCATCGAACCCGGACACCGTCCAGGCCCGAAAGGCGTTTGATGCGCTGACGGTTCTCGTCCTCGACAATCGGTGCGGCGTGGACGATAGGCGCGCCATTCTGGCCATGAGTACGAACACCCTGCAGGTGGCGTTCCCGGCCAGCCGGTTGTACCAGCGTCAGCAACTGGCCAAACTATGCAAGTCGGGCGTTGAGCCCGAATGCACGCAGATGGCCGCAAGGCTCATCGGCCTGTCCGGAAATCCGCTGCAGCAGGAATGGGCCTGCTACTGGGGTCATGCCCGCTTCATCGAATGCGGCACGTACAGTGTTCCTGCCTTCCAGTCATGGGTCAAACAATGCCCCGATTCCTACCTGATTCCGGAGCAACTCGCCCTGGTTACGGCCCGTGCCCTGTATGACGGGAAAAGGGATCTTGCGTCCGAGGCATGCGAGAGCGCCTACCGGGAGTTCGGAACGTCACTTGTGATGGCCGACCAGGTTGGCGAGAACTTGCGATCCTGGCTGCCTTTCACCAATGAGCAGTCGTCCGCCAAGCGGAAGGGGGGGGCGATCACCGATAGGGATGTTGGCATGATGGCCAACGCGCAGGCCAATTGCATTGACGAGGCCCAGACAGAAAGGACGGACCTGAGTTGTTTGTACTGGTGTGTCCAGACTTGGGACGATTCTGTGAAGTTCCGCGCCAAACGCGGCAGCACGGGCCAAGCACTCCTTCGAAGCAAAGAGCACCGCGGCGGGTTCTACTACTATTACGCGAAAGCATACGAGACCCGGAACTAGGCGACAAAGACGAGAAACAGATCACCGTGGAAAGTGCATGATGACAAGCAAAGAACGAGTTCAGTGCGCCTTGAACCACAAGGCATCCGACCGTGTGGCTGTGGATTTCGGCAGCACCGCCGTGACGGGGATGCACGTGACGTGCGTGGCCGCCCTGCGCGACCACTACGGACTGGAAAGACGCCCCGTGAAGGTATGCGAGCCGCTCCTCTCCCGGTTCATCGACTCCGGGTTCGACATCGTCAACCCGGTGCAGTGCTCCGCGGCAGGGATGGACCCGAAGACCTTGAAAGCTCGCTACGGCGACCACATCGTCTTCTGGGGCGGCGGTGTGGACACGCAGCGGACGCTCCCGTTCGGGACGCCCGCGCAGGTGCGGCAGCAGGTGCTGGAGCGCTGCGAGATCTTCGCGCCCCACGGCGGCTTCGTCTTCAATGCCGTGCACAACATCCAGGCCCGGACGCCGGTGGCGAACATAGCGGCCATGTTCGAGGCCGTCAAAGCGTACCAGAATGATGCTCGCAAATAGCCGCCAACTTACCCGTACCGTCCGCTGATGTAGTCCTGGGTCCGCTTGTCCGCCGGCGCGGTGAAAATGCCCGCCGTTTGGCCGAACTCGATCATTTCGCCCAGCAGCATGTAGCCGGAATAGTCGGAGATGCGTGCGGCCTGCTGCATGTTGTGGGTCACGATGACGATCGTGTAATTCCTTTTGAGATCGCTCATCAGCTCCTCGATGCGGGCCGTGGCGATCGGATCCAGCGCCGAACAGGGCTCGTCCATCAGAATCACCTCCGGCTCGACGGCAAGCAGGCGCGCCACGCACAACCGCTGCTGCTGGTCCAGCGGCAGCGAAAGCGCGGCGTCGTCCAGCTTGTCCTTGAGCTGGTCCCAAAGCCAGGCCGCCTTGAGGCTGCGCTCCAGAATCTCGTCGATGCGGCCGCGGTCGGCAACGCCCGCGACGCGCAACCCGAACGCGACGTTGTCATAGATCGACAGGGGAAAGGGGTTGGGTCGCTGGAAGACCATGCCCACCCGCTTGCGCAGCGCGCAGACATCGGTTCCCGGCGCATGGATGTCCTTCCCCTCGAGCAGGATGGACCCCGTGACCCGCACGCCGGAGATGAGGTCGTTCATCCGGTTCAGCGCCCGCAGCAGCGTGGACTTGCCGCAGCCCGAGGGCCCGATCAATGCCGTGATGTGCCGGGGCCGGACATCCAGGGCCACGTTTTTGAGGGCCTGGAAGGCGCCGTAGAACAGATCCAGGTTTCGCACGCTGATGATCATCTCCGCGCTCATCCGAACCTGCCTGTCACGTAATCGTTCGTCCGCTTGTCGTTCGGCGCCGTGAAGATCTTGTCCGTGGTGCCGTACTCCACCATCTCCCCCATCAGGAAGAAGGCCGTGTCGTCAGCCACGCGCGCCGCCTGCTTGGTGTTGTTGGTGACGAGTATGATGGTGTACTTCTCCTTGAGGATCTTCAGCGCATCCTCGATCTTGGCCGTGGAGATCGGATCCAGCCCGGAGCAGGGCTCGTCAAGCAGGATCACCTCCAATTCCTCCATCGCCAGCACCCGCGCGAGGCAGAGCCGCTGCTGCTGACCGCCGGAGAGACGGAGGCCGGACATTTGCAGGCGGTCCTTGACCTCGTCCCACAGCGACGATCCCTTCAAGCTGCGCGAGACGATTTCGTCCAGACGCGACCGCTTCCGGATGCCGGAGAGGCGCGGACCGTAGACGGTGTTCTCGTAGATGCTCATCGGCAGCGCGACGGGCAGCGCGAACAGCATCCCCGCCCGCTTGCGCAGGGCGACGACATCGAACGTCGGGTCGTAGATGTCCTCCCCGTCCAGAAGCACCTGACCCTCGACGCGCGTGTTGTGCGCCAGGTCGTTCAGCCGGTTCAGCGCGCGCAGAAACGTCGTCTTCCCCGATCCTGCGGGGCCGATGATCCCGAGGATCCGGCGGGCGGGAATGTCCAAGGAGAGATTCCGCAGGGAGCGCTCCGCGCCATGGAAGACGCTGAAGTTCCGGATGGCGATCTTGATGTCGGGAGGTGTGCTCACCGCGACCTCCTGGCGATGAACCGATGCATCATGCCGTAGGCGGCGAGGTTCACCAGCAGTACCGTGACGATCAGCACGGCGGCCGTCGCATAGGCCTTCTCGGTGGAGATGCCCTCGCGCGCCAGAATGTAGAAATGGACCGACATCGTCCGCACCGAGTCGAAGACCGACATCGGCATCCGCAGCGAGGAGCCGGCGGTGAAGATCACCGCGGCGGTTTCGCCGATCGAGCGTCCGATCCCCAGCATGACGCCGGTGACGATGCCGGGCAGCGCGTTCGGGAGCACGACCTTGACGACCGTCTCCCAGCGCGTGGCCCCCAGCGAGAAGCTGACCTCCCGGTAGGCGTTCGGCACGGCGCGGATGGCCTCCTCGGAGGTGCGGATGATCGTCGGCAGGATCATGATCGCCAGAGTGAGGGCGCCGGAGAGCAGGCACCACCCCATCTTCAGCATGACCACGAAGAAGATGAATCCGAAAAGGCCGAAGATGATCGACGGGATGCCGGCGAGGCAGTCGGTGCCGAACCTCAGGGCGCGGGTGAAGCGGGTGGGGCGGGTGTACTCCGTCAGATACACGGCCGTCCCCCCGCCCAGCGGGAGGGCGATGGCGATCGCCAGCAGCGGCAGCAGGACGGTTCCAACCAGCGTCGGGAGGATGCCGCCCTCCTTGCCCATGTCCTTTGGCGCCGATGTCAGGAATTCCCACGTCACCCACGGCAAGCCCTTGGCCAGCACGAAGGCGATGATGAACACCAGCACGATCAGCGTGAAGAGGGTGGCGGCCCCCAGGAGGACCACGGCGAGCACCTGTGTGACTTTCGGCGACAGCCTCATCGGCCGTCTCCCCGGCCTTTGATGACCGACAGGGCGACCCCGTTCAGAATCATGATCACCACGAACAGGATCACGCCGGTGGCGAACAGCGCCTCGCGGGCCATCCCGGTGGCGTTGGACATCTCCAGCGCGATGTTGGCGGTGAGCGTCCGGACCGGATCGGTGACGGCATGCGGGATCCGGACCGTGTTGCCCGCGACCATGATCACCGCCATGGTCTCGCCCAGCGCGCGGCCCATCGCCAGAATGACGCTGGCGATGATCCCGGAGCGGGCCGCCTTGATCGTCACCATGTGGACGCTCTGCCAGCGGGTGGCCCCGAGCGCCAGCGCCCCTTCGCGGTAGGAGGCGGGCACCGCGCCGATGGCGTCCGACGAAATGCTGATGACGGTGGGCAGGATCATGATGCCGAGAATCACCGAAGCCGCCAGGACCGAAAGCCCGGGCCCGCCCAGATGTTCGCGGATGAACGGAGCCAGCACCATCACGCCCAAAAAGCCGAACACCACCGAGGGGATCCCCGCTAGCAATTCGATGGTCGGCTTGATGATCCGCATCGCCCGCCCCGGCAGGAACTCGTTCAGGAAGATGGCGCCTGCGATTCCCAGCGGCACCCCGATCACCATGGCGCCGAACGTCACGTAGAGCGACGCCACGATCATCGCGAAGATGCCGAACTGCCCCACCTGCGGATTCCAGGTCGAGGAGAAAAGGAAATCGCCGATGCCCACCTTGAGCATGAAGGGGAAGCCCTCCTTGAAGATGAAGACCGCGATCAGGAGCAGGCTGGCCAGCGCCGAAAAGGCCACCACCGTCAGCAGCCCCTTGGCAATTTTTTCGGCGTTGATCTTCATGGCGGCGGATGAACCGACTGCCGGACCGTCACTTCGCCGGGATCAGGCCGTTCGCATGGATCAGCTTCTGGGCTTCGGCCGAGAGCAGATAGTCCAGGAACGCCTGGCCGGCGGGCGAGAGGGTCTCCTTGTAAACCAGGAAGATCGGGCGGACCAGCTTGTAGTTTCCCGAGAGGATGTCCTGCTCCGTGCAGGAGAAGCCATCCACGGGCACCGGCTTGATCTTCTCATTGATCAGGCCATGAGAGAGGTAGCCGATCGCATTCGCGTCGTTCGCCACCGTCTCCCGGATGGTCCCGTTCGAGTCCTGGATCAGCGCATCCGCACTGAGCGACACGCCGCCGATGATCTGCTCGAACGAGGTCCGCGTTCCCGACCCCGCTTCGCGCGAGATCACGGCGACCTCGTGATCCGCACCCCCGACTTCCTTCCAGTTCCTGATCGTTCCGCTGAAGAGCCCCCGAACCTGTTCCAAGGTCAGTCCCGCGACGGGATTGGCCGGATTCAAGACCACCACGATCCCGTCCCGGGCCACGACGATGCTCTTCAGGGTGTCGGCTTCCGGCGGAAGCTTCACGAGGTCGGCCATGCCGATCTGGGACGCCCCCGACAGGGCCGACTGGATGCCCAGCGAAGAGCCGCCGCCCTGGATGGTGATGGAGAGCTCGCGGTGCGTGCTCATGTACTGGTCCGCCAGTTTTTCGGCGAATGGCTGGAACGCCGTCGACCCCGCCAGCGTGATGCCCTCGCGCGGCTTGCCGCAGCCGGCCGCCAGCACGACCCCGGCGGCGACGATGGCGGCGCACGCCTTCAATACTCCCTTTTGGACGCCCGGTCCACGGTCGACGGTATAATTTTTCATACAGCTTCAATTTAAGCAGACCGCCGGATGAATGACAACTAGGGTTGTGTTAGGTTTGTGTTAGTTTTTTTACGCTTCCGGGTTTGTGGGGGGAGTTCCGTCATTGATCTCCAACATAACCTCGCGTTCGTCAATGAAAAATCCTCACACAAACCCGGAGCGCCAACGATTAAGCGTAACCGATTAAGCGTGAGATCAAGTATGGCAACAACGTGTGCTCCGCCGTCCCCGGCGGTAGCGAATGAAGGCGTCGTTCCGGCCTCCGATTCACAACGGCGGAGGACCGCCGGGTCCACTTCTTTCTTTGTCGCCTGGATCTTCCCGACCGCTTGCCGGGTGAACGAGCGTTGCAACCGCAGAGTGACGACTCATATACGCACCCTTTTCCGACGCCCTTACCCGGTATGAATGGTCTTCCCCCCGCTTCCGTTTTCTGGTAAGTTCAAACGTGTTTGATGAATTTGAGATTCTATGTATTTCATCAAGCATGCTAACAAGGAGACGTTATGATCGTCCGCAAGGAATATCTCACCAAGATCGAGCCCTTCGTCGGCCAGCCGGTCATCAAAGCCATCACCGGTGTGCGCCGCGCGGGCAAGAGTTATTTCATCCGCCAACTGATGAACAGCCTGCTGAAGCGGGGTATTCCTGCGCGAAATCTGGTGTATGTCGACCTGGAATCCCTTTTGTTCGATTCGATCAGAACCTATTTGGACCTTGATGCCCATGTCGCTGCCCAGATCAAGAAGGTGCGAGGCAAAGTCCATGTCTTCATTGACGAAATCCAGGACATTACCGACTGGGAGCGGACCGTTGCCGCGTGGGCCGGCGACGGCAACCGTTTCGACGTGACCATCACCGGATCCAACTCAACCCTATTTGCCGGTGGCCTCGCAACCAAGCTGACCGGGCGGTATATCGAGTTTCCGATCTATCCGCTCTCCTTGCCGGAGTTCCGCGAATTCCGACGCAAACACGCATTAACCGACAAGGAGTCGCTCGATTTGTACATTCGTTACGGCGGCATGCCGGGCATCCATGTTTTGGAAGCACTCAGGGACGAAACCGTCATGCCGTTTCTCGATGCCATTTACAATACGATCCTGCTGAAGGATGTCGTCGAACGTCATCAAATCCGCAACACGGCGCTTCTGAGCAACATCGGTCGGTACACGTTCGACAACATCGGCAACCTGCTCTCGGCCAACCGCATCAGTACCTATCTGAAGAGCCAGCGGATCGCGGTCAATGTCCAGTCCGTTGTCAACTATCTCGCGGCTATGGCCGACGCCCAACTGTTCTTCCGGGTGCCCCGCTACGACATCCGTGGCAAGCGCCATTTGGAGATCAATGACAAGTTCTACGCCACCGATCTCGGGTTGCGCCATTCTCAAATCGGGTTTCGCGACGGTGACATCTCGGGGATCATGGAAAATCTGGTCTACGTCGAGTTAAGGCGACGCGGCTACCGCGTCTCGGTGGGCCAATGGGGCGCGCAGGAAGTGGACTTTGTCGCTGAAAAGAATGGCACCCCCCACTATTTTCAAGTCACCTTGCATCTCGACTCCCGGACGGTTGCTGCTCGCGAGACCCTGCCACTGCTGGCCATCAACGACAACCACCCAAAGACGATCATCACTTCGGACCGTTTGCATGGAGACAGCATCGAAGGCATCCAGGTGATATCGCTGAACGATTTTCTCTTGGGGATGTGAATCGGGGTCAAGACGCGTGTTGCTGCCGCAGCGGTCGGACGCGTGCCGGTAGGACGGGACGTATCGGACCGTCCGCCAGTTGAGCTCGGGCTCGTAGCGCCCGCATTTGTTAAATCTTTGACGCGACACGGGAAGAAATGGACCCCGCCGTCCCCGGCGGTAAGCGAATGAGCCGTCGTCCCGACCTCCGATTCGCAACGGCGGAGGACCGCCGGGTCCACAGCATCCTATTCTCCGGGAGAAGCTGTGGGGGCGAACAAGCAAATTGCGCGCCGATGAGGTCAGGAAAATGAGCCCCGACCACAGACGCGATTCTTGACCCATTTTCGACAGCGTGGTACGCTTGCGCGTGATCTGGAGAATTTTAGATGAGTATGGACCATCCATCTGGAACGAACCCTGTTGTTAGACCCGTCGAAAACCTTGCCCGACCGAGATCCAAAGCCGCCGAAGAAAAGCTCTGGTATACGATGCCCCTTGAGACCGTGTTCACCGCAATGGGTGTATCGCACGGAGGTCTGACAAGCGCGGAAGCGGATTTTCGCCGGGAAAAGTACGGCCTGAACGAGCTCCAAGAAAAGGGCGGACGTACCGTTTGGCACATCCTTGAAGCAGATGTCGTCGCCTACGGTGAGGGTCGTGCGCGACGGGCAGATTCGGGAAATGAACGCGCGCGACCTCGTACCCGGCGACCTCGTTAAGCTCGAGACGGGAAGTGTGGTCCCGGCCGACTGCCGAATCGTTGAAAGCGTCAACCTGCGCATCCAGGAGGCGGCCCTCACGGGTGAATCGGAACCGGTCGAGAAGTTTTCGGATCCACTCGAACACGAGGATCTTCCGCTCGGAGACCGAAAGAATATGGGTTACATGGGCACCTTTGCAAGCTACGGGCGGGGTGGAGCGCTGGTGGTCGCAACCGGTATGCACACGGAGCTGGGCAAGATCGCCTCGTTGATCCAAAACGTCAAAAACGAGGAGACACCACTCCAGAAGAAGCTGGACAGACTCGGCAAGACTCTGGCTCTCGCAGCATTGTCCGTCGCCGTAGTTGTCGCGCTCACCGGCGTCTTTATCGGCAATGGAAATCGCTCGGCCTCCCGAATATGCTCCAGATTGAGGACGAGGCTCACCGCAACGCGCTGTCCAGCGACCCCAGGGTGCTGCTGTGGGGAACGCTCATGTTCACGGCCCTTGGCTTGATGCAGGTGGGCCGCGCCTTCAGCTCACGTTCGTTCTTCGAACCGTTTTGGAAGCAGTCTTTCCGCACGAACAAAGTGCTGTTGGTGATGATCGTTACGGTCCTAGCCGTGCTGATGTTGGTCGTCTACACGCCCGGCATCCAAACCTTCTTCCATGTCGTCGGCCTAAGCGGCGCGAACCTCGGATTTTGCATCGCGTTTGCCATCATCGTGCTCGCGATCATGGAGGCGGTAAAGGCGTTCGAGCGACGCAACGCGGCGGCCTCATAATGAACCGCACCGTTCCCGGCTGCGGCGTCCGTTTCAGTGCGGACGGAGCCCAAAAGGGCCATCCGGCGGACGCGGAACCCATCTGACCGGACCTACGGAAACTTGCAGAAGCGGAGCGGACGCGCTCCGGGGCGGTTTTTGAACGACCCCGGCCTTTTCAGGCCATGCGGGGCGTCATCGGGGCGCAGTGCGGCCCTTGCCTGACCGCCGCTTGCTGGCGTTGGCCGCGACCTTCGTCCCGTCCACGGCCACCCCGCCCCGCCGGGACAGCACGCCCATCTCGCGCGCGTACTCCAGGACACGCACGAAAGACTCATGGGTGCTGCTCAGGTGCTCGAAACGGTGAACGATAGCGGGCGCCGATAGCGGTGTACGATGGAGACTCTCGACTCGTTATCCGTTCTCGTCGCCCGTTATCGTAAACCGAGTACCCATGAGCCGTTCGCCATCGCCCATGCAAAAGGGGGCCCGCCCAGATCAGCGCGCTACAGGCATCTCTCCTTTGCGCCTAAGTCCGACCGGCTGCTAGCAGCCGGTCGGGGTTAAAGGCCATTCACCCTGTCAGTCGCGCGCCGTGCCGGGTGCACCAATACATTTCACGCTTTCCCTCAAGCCAACCCTCAAGGACGGACAAAACCGGCAGGCGCGGTGGATGCTTGAGATCAATGGTGCGGGTGACAATTTCGCGCGATGTCATACCGATTCACACTCCTCCCG
>CAZQKI010000062.1:6803-22324 GCA_964592855.1 uncultured Lentisphaerales bacterium | reverse complement strand
CTGCGGGGCGATCACCCGATGCTGGGGTTCGGGCGGCAGTTTGCCAGCCAATCGTTCCTGCAGTAGGTTGACCAACGTCTGCCCGATCTCCGGGTTGCGTTTGTCCACCGTTGCGGCCGGCACATACGCTTCGAACTGCCGTTCGGGAGAGTCCATCCAGAAGTCGTCGTATCCGGTGATCAGCACGTCGCGGCCCGGCGTCTTCCCCAACATTCGGCAGGCAGCGGCAATTGGATAGATTTCGCCATCGGATGCCGCGAGAATGGCGTCAACGGCGGGCTCGCGCTGCAGTTGGTCGACGAGCCATCCGGCGATGCTCCGGGTTCTGACCTCGAAGGCCTGCCCAAGCGGTTCCGCCAATCCGGGCCAAACCGCCGGCAATACGTCCAGTCCCGCCTCACGCATGGCCTTCTCGTAGCCCGCGTCGCGATCCCTGAGCCACGTGCGATAAAACGAGCATCCGGGTCCGGTCCAGAATCGCAGAATCCTGCGCCGCCCCTGTTCGATGAGCCAGCGCGTTAAGGCCTGGCACCCTGCGGCGTGATCGGAACTGACCCGGTCGCAGCCGGCTATCGGTTGCGAGCCGTAGACCACGATCGGCGTCCCCTGCGGATGGAAGGCATCTGCCATTCGCGAACACCCCACAGAGCCCCACGTCTCGCTTTCGACCGCAATCATGCCATGGGGACGACCGGAGGCCAGTTGCCGCGCTTTGTCCACGGTCAGCGACTGCTCGTCCACGATCATGGCGTCGAAACCCGCCTCTCGCAGCGTGCCCAGCACGGCGTGCTGGCGCTGGAGACTCCAGCCGCTGCTGCGTTGATAGTCGGGTTCTTCCTTGAAGAACTCGCAACCCAGCACGATGACCGTGTGGGCTAGAGCGCCCTGATGTGCCGAGCCAGAGGTGGCGACGACACGGTTCCGGTTCTCCAATCTGACGATCATACCCTGATCCTGCAGTTGCTGAATGGCCAACCTTACGGTGGGGCGGGAGACTTTGAGTCGGTCAGCCAGGTTTTGTTCGGACGGTAGTCGTTCTCCCAAGGGAAGTAAGCCGTTGGATATCCACTGTCGCAAGGTACGTTCGGCCCGCACCTGAGGTCGATCATCGAGAATGAGCCTGTCCACTGCAACTTGCATGATGGTTATCTTAGGTGATTGTTTACCCTAATGCAACACATTATTTACAGATACTTTACAATTGACTTACTATGTATAATTTTGTAAATTTTTATCAACATAACCTATGAATACATCTGACGAAAAATGGGCGCATGCTTCGCGTGCGCGGCTCGAGGCCAACCCAGCAGGTTACGCTCGCTTCAAACAAGACACGCTGGGAGTCAGCGTGCATTTTGGGCTTTACAGCATCGACGACCAAATCCGATCGAAATTCAACTGCTGAATCACGGAGGTATTCATGGAGACCTTGACGATTAGAAGCGCTTTCATCAACGCGCCTTGGAAATGTGAAGTGCGGAACGTGCCGCTGGCCAGCATGCCTTCGGCTGAATGGATTCGCATACGGGTGGCGTCCTGTGGGATTTGCGGCACCGATCTGACCGCCATCGCCACGAAAGCGCGGAACTGGGAAGCCGTCGGTCACGAGGTGGCCGGAACCATCGAGGCGATCGGGGCTGGCATCAGGCACCTGGAGGTGGGGCAGACCGTCGTTCTAGAATCCGCCAGTTTCTGCGGCCGGTGTGCGGTCTGCCGTGACGGTCGCGTGGACCTTTGCAACGACAAGGCAGCAAATTTCTGGGGGCAGACGTCCATGGGAATGAGCGACCAGATGCTAGCACCCGCCTGTTGCGCCGTGCCCTACGATGGACTATCCCCGGAAGAAGCGTGTCTGGCGGAGCCCTGCGGTGTGGCCTATGACATGGTGCGGACCGCCAACATCCAGATGGGAGATCGCGTCTGCCTCGTGGGTCCGGGGCCGATTGGCCTTGCCGCCACCGCACTGGCGCTGCATCAAGGCGCGGCGAAGATCTTGGTCGTTGGACGCACGAGTGATCGGCGTCGGTTGGAGGTAGCGGCCGGATTGGGTGCCGAGGTTCTCGCGATGGACGACAGCCTGACCACACGCAAAGACTTGCACCGACAGTTTGAACACGTTCTGATGACGGCACCAACGGAGTTTATTGCGCCGGGGCTTGAACTCCTGTCCTACGGTGGCGAGATGACCTATATCGGCATCGGAACCGGTGACGGAAGAATTACCTTTGATGCGAATGCTTTTCACTTCCGGAAACTCCAGCTCAGGGCCAGTTTTGCCTCACCAGCCATCTTTTTTCCCGCGGTTCTGCGACTGTTGAAGGCAGGCGTTATACCCGGCCGGAAACTCATTTCGCATGTCATTCCGCTGGAAAATGCTCCCGAGGCCTTCCGGATCTGCCGTGAGGAAAAGGCGTCGGTGTTGAAAGTGATTGTCAAACCTTGATCGAGGACCTGCCGATGAAACGCAAGAAAGTCGTGATGGGCGTGGTGGGTGCGGGGGGAATCTCATCCTTCCATTTCCGCGCCTTTGCCGAAACCAAGATGGAAGTGCGGGTCATCGCCGACCCGAACCGCGCCGCTGCGGAACCCTATTTGGAGCGCTTTGGCGCCGCGTACGCCACGTCCTTCCGCGAGGTCGTGGAGCACCCTGATGTAACCGCCGTCTGCGTGTGCGCACCGTCCCCGGTGCACTACGAGATCTGCGCCGCCGCCCTCAAGCACGGCAAAGATGTCATCTGCGAAAAGACGCTGACCGTCACGGCGCGCGATTCTTTGGCGCTGGCGCGGTTGGCCCGGAAACACGGACGCATCCTGTACACGAACTACATGAAGCGCTTCTTTCCGGCGGTGCGCAAGGCGAAGGAAATCATACCGACGCTGGGTCACCTGACCAGCGTCTACTGCCGCACGTATCAGGGCTGCGGCACCGACATGCACACAGGTGAGGTGCCGGCCTTCTTTGCTCCCGGTCAGGATGGCGTCTCAGGCATTAAGAAGATGGCCGGCGGCGGGATACTGGTCTGCGGTGGCAGTCATGTCCTCGACTTGCTGCTGCACCTGGTGGGGAAGCCAACCGCTGTCTATGGCCGCCGGTTCATGCGCAAGGGCATGGATGTGGACTTCATGTTTCACGGACTGTTGGACCTGCCCGGCGGGGCGGTGGGCCACCTGGAATGCAATTGGCATCCGCTGACCAAGATCGGGTACGAGGCGCGCGGGTGGGACGAAGGGTTCGAGATCACCGGCGTCCAAGGCCGGCTCGTGCTTCAGACGCCTGTCTGGAACCAGCCCGAAAACAATGCCGCCGTGCTGCGTCACTACGACAACCGGCGCGAGACGTGGACCGATTACGCGCTACCCGTCGTGCATCCGTTTGTCGAGGCCGAGAAGCACTTCCTGTCGCAACTGTCCAAGGGCCAGCAAGGCCCGTTGATGGATCGGTACGCGGGCTACCGCGTCGACCAACTGATCGAGACCCTGTGGAATTCCGCCGGGGCCAACCGTCCGTTGCCTGTGCGCTGGCAGGATGAGTAGAACTGGAGGACACCATGTCCGACAATCTCGACCGCAATCTCCAGAGCCGGATCGGCTGCCATTGCTGGGGCGACAACAACGCCTCGATCACCGGTCTGCAGGCCACCGCGCATGTGGGTTGCCGTTGGGTGCGCGCCACCCGGCCGATGCAGATGGACTGCCTGGTCACCGACACGCCGGGGCGCTACGACCTCGGCAAGTTCGAGCGCTCAGTGGACCTCGCCATCGAACAGGGCATGTCGGTCATGGGCATCCTCGACGCCCGGTGGGGCAATGAGACGGGGCTGAATGTGCTGGGTTGCTGCACGCCAGTCTGGGAGCATCTGGACGTCTGGACGGAGTTCGTCCGGCAGGTGGTCGGCCACTATAGGGACCGCGTCAAGTACTGGGAAGTCATCAACGAGCCGCCCTTCTTCTGGTGGTATCCGACGACGCCGGGCGTGCGCCTGCCGGCGGACAATCCGGAGCTGCGCCGGGCGCCGATCCGGCATTACGCCGAGTTGCTCAAAGCCAGCGCGCGGGCGATCCGCGAGACCGACCCCCAGGCCAAGATCATCGGCGGGGCGGGGTTCGCCGACGGCACCTTTCTGCGACGATTGTACGAATACGGCTGCAGGGACGCCTTCGACATCGCCGCGGTGCATTACTTGCCTGCCAGACACCCGGAGGCGTTCTCCGCCGCGATGCGCCGCCTGCGTGGCATCATGGCCGCGCACGGCGATGCCGACAAACCGTTGTGGGATACCGAATGCGGTCCCAGCGGTGCCGTCATCGGGCATGCCGTCCAGACCCCGGCGGACTACGAGTCGCTCGACAATGTGTATCGTCACTGCTTCGCGCACGAGTTCGGGCTTGACCGCTATTTCTGGTTCAACCACACATTTGCCGAGCCGGACGCCGAGGGCCGGCTGCAACCGGCGCACCGCGCCCTGCATACGCTCACCCGCCTGATCGGCGATGGCGTGCTGTTGGCGTCGCAGCATATCGAGGACGAAGTGCATCTGTATGTCTTTCAGGGTTGCGCAGGACCGGTTTCCGTGCTGTGGGCCACCGCGCCAGCCACGGTCCTTCTCGACGGCGTTTCCGAGGCGATCACTCATCTTGGCGAACGGGTGTTGATCACGCCCGCGCAGAAGTTCTCCGGGTGTCCCCTATTTGTTCTGGGCGATCTACGCGGACGCGTGTCGGTGTGCCAGACCGGATTGCGGGAAACGATCATCACGCCCATGAAGAAGCCGGTGACCGAACCGCTGCAGGTGCAGTGCCCGCACGCAAGTAGCGCTTTGGCGATCAACGATCCCGCCTGGGAGCAACTCCCATGGTCCGCCACCCGTAGTCAGATCGCGGTGCCGAGTGCTTCCAGTCAGGTGAGTCGCGTCAGTTCAAGCGTGGCGGCGGATTTGAAGCTGGCATGGGATGAAGACGGTCTCTGTGTTCGCGCGCGAACTTTTGATGATCGTTTGAAGGACGATCAGCCGACTGGGCTGGTTCAGTTCAGTTTACGCGATAGTGACCCCGCTGTACGCGAATGGGGCTATTTTACCGGCGGTTGGGGTTTGACGACCCTGTTCGCCTCGAAAACCGGGCCGCGCGTGTTGCGTTATGAGCACCATCTTCTGGACGAGTATCCGCCGGGATTGGTCCGCAGCGCGCGATTCGAAGTCGCGCGCACCGCCGATGGGATGGTGTTCTGCGCACACGTCCCGTGGCACGAGATCGGACCTTTCCGCCCCAGCATCCACGAACCCGCACTGATGCTGTTTACGTTCACCCGTGCCGACGGAATGTTGGATGTGACGACAGAGGACGAACCATGGGAATGGCCGCACAACTTCGTCGACACCTTCATCATCACCCCGCCGGCACTGGCCTGTTGGATTGCGTTTGCTCCTCGCCCGTAGCCGTTTAGCCGAGTCCGGGTGACGCCAGGGACCCAGTAGGTGTCCATGGTGGCCTTCTTCTCCTTGGCGTCCTCGCGGCGGTAGCCCTTGATCTCGACCACGAGGCGGAGAAGGTCGTCGGGGCCGTGGCCGTCGTCGACCCGCACGATGAAGTCGGGGAAATAGCGGCGCATTTCGGAGCCGTAGCGGTACGGGACTTCGAGGCCGAGGTTGTGATTCTTGACGTAGGCGCGGACCTGCGGATGGGATTCGGCGACGCGGCAGAACTCCCCTTCCCACTCGCTGTCGAGAACGACCCAGTTGACGTGGCAGTGCCGGGCGCTGGTCTCCCAGCGGTTGGTGCGGGAGGTGTTGAAGCGGACGTAGGTGCCCCCCTTGCAGACGAGGCAGGTGTCCAGCCATTGCCGGGTGATGCGCTTGAGCGGGTCGAGTTCCCCGCCCTGATTGCGGCCCTTTTTGGGCATATCCTTGCGGATGTTCTCCCAGAGGTCGCGGTACATGGGCATTTCGTCGCCGGGAATGTTTTCAGCGACCGGGACGCGCAGGATCATCTGGCCTTCGGTCTCGAGGGTGTCGAGATCGTCGCCGGTGCGGCCCTTGAGCAGGGCGCGCCCGCCGGCGGAGAGTTCGAGGCGTTCGCGGCGTTTGAAGGCGTGGTAGTTGGTGATGACGATCTTGGCGCGTTTGACGTCATCCAGCATAACCGCTGAAGGCGTGGTGGCGCCAGTGCTGGAGGAGGCGGGCGGTTTCGGGCGTCACCTGCCACTGACTGGTGTTGGGCAATGCGCGCCAGGCGTTGACGTGGGTGCGGACTTCATTGATGAGCGAAGTGGGGTCGTACTGCTGCTGCTCGGTGGAAAGATTCTTGCCTTCATCGAAGACAAACTGCTGTTGGTCCGCGCTGATCCTGCGTTTCTTGGGTTTCGGGATGGGCGTGATGAAATCGGCGCGGCGGCGTTCTTCGATGTTCTTCTGGGTGGGTTGCCCATCGTGGTCCAGTTCCCAATGTCGCCCGGGACAGGCATAGGGTGAGTTCAGGAAGGAAGGGGTAAACACCGGTGTAAAAGATGCCAAACAGTAATGGGCATGACCGTGACTGCGCTGCATTTCCTGGTGCGACTTCATGGATGGATTCCCGGGGCGGTTTATGGCATACTGGCACCACATGAGATACTGGTGGGCCAATCAAAAGGTCGCGTATGATGCCGAAGTCGCAGGCGGCTATCTCTGGAGCCGCAAGCGCCGCATAGACGGCTCGCGCAATCCCTTCTACGAAAGCGTCCGGCTGACACAGCCGGGCGACGTGATTTTTGGCTACCAGGGCCCCGCCATACGCGCCGTCGGCTTCGTCCTCGGCCCGGCGACAGATGCCCCCTGCCCGACAACTGGCGTTCCACCGCTCGCCGACGAGGCCGAAGAAGCACCCACGGGGTGGCTGATCCCCGTCACCTGGCTCGAACTCCATCGCCCGCTATTCCCCGCGCAGTACATGCCGATCCTGGAGCCGCTGCTGCCGGAATTCAGCGCTCCGCTCACCCCGCAGGGACGTGGCATCCAAGGCGGCCGGCTCATGGAGGTCCCATCGCGTCTGGCCACCGCCCTCCTGCAGCTTGCCGGCGGACGCAATCCCGCGCAACTCCTCAACCCGTCGTGGGAACCGCACCAACTCCGCTTCGTCTTTTTAGAACCACAGTCCTCCGCAGCCGTTGAAACGCCACCTTCAAACGAAGATCTTCCATGACAACAGCCGAAACCATCAGTCTTCATTTCGAGCATCAACGAAACCGCATTCTCGCCGACTATTTCGATCTGCTGCGCTTTCCCAGCATCAGCAGCGATCCCGCCCGGCTGGGCGACTGCTCGCGCTGCGCTGCATGGATCAAGCAGTATCTCCGGAAACTGGGGTTTACCGTTGATATCCATCTGGCCGGGGACCAACCGCTGGTCATCGCGGAGCGCAAGGGGAGCCACAACGCCCCCACCGTTCTTTTCTACGGCCACTATGACGTCCAGCCCGCCGACCCCCTGGAACTCTGGAAGAGCCCGCCATTCGAACCCACGTTGATTGACGACCGCGTATTTGCGCGCGGCGCGCAGGACAACAAGGGACAGTTCTTTGCCTTTTTTACGGGCCTGGCCGCCCTGATTGAGGCCGGCACTCCCCTACCCTCGATCCGCATCATTCTCGACAGCCAGGAGGAGAGCGGGAGCCTCGCACTCCATGAACATCTCCCCCAGCTCAAACGCCGACTCGCCGCGGACATCCTGCTGGTCTGCGATACGGGGATGCATAACTCGGGGCGGTTTGCCATCACCGCCGGTCTCCGCGGACTCGCCCACCTCACGGTACATCTGCACGGCCCCGACCACGACCTGCATTCGGGGACGCATGGCGGCGTCGCGCCCAATCCCGCAATGGCCCTGGCGCACCTGCTCGCGACACTCCACAATCCCGACGGCAGCATCGCCGTCGAAGGCTTTCTGGACCGCCTCGATCCGCCTACCGACGAAGAGCGCCGGCAAGCCGGGGTCATTCCCTTCGACGCCGAAGCCTACAAACGCGAAACGGGTACCGTTGCTACCGGCGGCGAACGCCACCTTCCGCCTGTCGAGCGGAGCTGCTTCCGTCCCACAATCGAAGTCAATGGAATCCTCTCGGGCTACACGGGGCCCGGCACCAAGACCATCATTCCTGCAACCGCCATGGCCAAGCTTTCCATGCGCCTCTGCCCGGGCCAATCCCCGGAGGGCGTCATCGCAAAGCTCTCAGCCCATCTTAAAAAACATACGCCCGAAGGGCTGCGTCTCGAGATCGGCGAAGCGCGCGCAAACGGCCCCGGGTTCCGGCTGCCGCTCGATTCGCCGCTGGTGCAGATAGCCTCGGAAGTGCTGGAGCGCATGTCGGGCGAACCGCCAATCTTCATTTGGGATGGCGCCTCCATCCCCATTGTCACGGATCTTTGGGCGCAGACGGGCGCGGCTCCGCTGCTGGTCGGTTTCGGTTGCGGCGAGGACCGCATTCACGCACCGAACGAATCCTTCTCGCTGACCCAGTTCAGGAATGGCATGCTCTTTGGGGGACAGTTCCTGGCCGAACTCGCGGGACAGTGAGGATTGAATCTGGAACTCAGGAAAGCAGGAAGCAGATTCAATCCGTAAATCTGGAACTCAGGAAAGCAGGAAGCAGATTCAATCCGTAAATCTGGAACTCAGGAAAGCAGGAAGCAGATTCAATCCGTAAAACTGGAACTCAGGAAAGCAGGAAGGCATGCGTTTGGACAGCATAGAACTGCCGGATATAGATCTTACAGCGGAAATAATTCGTGCGGCGATTGCCGTTCATAGCGCGCTTGGACCCGGTTTTCTGGAATCCATTTACGAAGCAGCGCTCTGCATTGAGTTGACCGGCATGAACATCCCTTTTGAACGGCAGAAGATCATCCGATTGACGTATCAGAATCAACTGATCGGGGAGCATCGACTGGATTTACTGGTTTCCGGACGCGTGGTCGTTGAACTCAAAGCCATAAAATCTTTGGAGCCCGTTCACTTCTCCATCGTACGCTCCTATATGAAGGCCACGAATACCGATTCGGGGCTCCTGCTAAATGTTGCCGCCATGCCGTTGACGGTCAAACGGGTGGGTAGAGAACGTCTTTCCCCTTCCTGATTTCCTGAGTTCTTGATGAGCACTCGCATTGTAACCTGCAGCAGAACGCCCACATCGAAGTGATTTTGTATGCACATTCCCCCGACAGCATTTCCCCACCCTCAGAACAACGACGGCGGTCTGGCCGAAGTTTCGGGCACCGTGGAGTCGATCGTTTTCCGCAACGATGACACGGGGTATACGATCTGTTCGATCCGCTCGGCGGAAGGGCGAGGCGATCCCGTCACGGTGGTGGGAACCTGCGCGGCGATCTGGGTGGGCGAGGAGCTCACGGCCAAGGGCAAATGGAACCGGCATCCCCAGTTTGGGGCGCAACTCCAGGCCGAAACGCTCCTTTGCATCGCCCCAACCTCGCAGGAGGGGCTCCGCCGTTTTTTGGCCAGCGGACTCATCCGCGGCATCGGCAAGGTGCATGCGGCGCGCATCGTCGAACGCTTCGGTACCGACACGCTCCGCGTCATCGAAAAGGAGTCGGCCCGCCTCGAAGAGGTCGATGGGATCGGCAAAATCCGACGCCAGCGGATCAAGGAGTCGTGGATCGAGCAGCGCGGGATCCGCGACGTGATGATCTTCCTCCAGTCCAACGGCGTCGGCACGGGGCAGGCGGCCCGCATCTACCGGCAATACGGCAACGATGCCATTGGCGTCGTCAAGCAGAACCCCTACCGGCTGTGCGAGGATGTCTGGGGAATCGGCTTCAAGAGCGCCGACGCCATCGCGCTCCGGATCGGCATTCCCCACGACTCCCCCGAACGGGCCAAGGCAGGGCTGCAATACCTCCTGCAGACGCAGGCCGACGAAGGCCACTGCTTCTGTGTCGATGCCGACCTGCTGCTGCAGTCGCAGGAGATGCTCGACATCTCGGTCGAGATCCTCGCCGATGCCCTCAAGGCGCTTGTCGAAAGCGGCGCCCTGGTCCGCGAGGAGGAGCGCATCTACCAGCGGATACTCTTCGACGCCGAGTCGCGCGTCGCCGCGAAGCTGCGCCGATTGATCGACGCCCCCGTGTCCTTCCCGCCGATCGACGCCCCCAAGGCGCTCGCGTGGGCCGAGGGCAAGATGGGGCTCACGCTGGCCGATGCCCAGCGCAAAGCGCTCCAGATGTCGATCACCTCGAAGGTCGCGATCATCACCGGCGGCCCCGGCGTCGGCAAGACCACGATCATCCGCGCCCTGACCGAAGTCTTCGGCGCCCGCAAGCTCAAGCTCCGCCTCGCGGCGCCGACGGGCCGGGCCGCCAAGCGGATGTCGGAGGCGACGGGCCAGGAGGCGCTGACGCTGCACCGCCTGCTGCGCTACCTCCCTGCGATCCACGACTTCGAGCACAACGCCGACAATCCGCTCGAGGCCAACTGCCTGATCCTCGACGAGACCTCGATGATCGACATCCGCCTGATGGACCAGTTCCTGCAGGCCGTGCCCGACACCGCCTGCCTTGTCCTTGTCGGCGACATCGACCAACTTCCCAGCGTCGGCCCCGGCAACGTGCTCCGCGACGCCATCGCCTCGGGGGCGATTCCCTGCCAGCGGCTCGACGCCATCTTCCGGCAGGACGCCTCGGGGCTCATCGTGCGCAATGCGCACCACATCAACAACGGCGAAAAGCTCGAGAACGGCGGTCCCGGCAGCGACTTCTTCTTCATCGAGACCAGCGATCCCGACAAGGTCATCGAGCGCGTCCGCGACCTCGTGACCAACCGCATTCCGAACCATTTCAAATTCAATCCGCTGACCGACGTCCAGATCCTCACCCCGATGCGGCGCAACCAGCTCGGGGCCGACAACCTCAACGCCGTGCTGCAGCAGAGCGTCAATCCGTCCGGTCCGTCGCTGACGCGCGGCAGCATCAACTTCCGCAAGGGCGACCGGGTGATGCAGTTGCGCAACAACTACGACAAGGAGGTTTTCAACGGCGACATCGGCTTCATCGAGGCCTTGAACGAAGAGGACCGGCAGCTCGTGATCCTCTTCGACGGACGTCCCGTGACCTACGATTCCAACGAGCTCGACGAGATCGTCCACGCCTACGCCTGCACGATCCACAAGTCGCAGGGGAGCGAATATCCCGCCGTGGTGATCGTGCTGGCGACCCAGCATTTCAAGCTGCTGCAGCGCAACCTGCTCTACACGGCTGTGACGCGCGGGCGGAAGCTGGTGTGCATTGTCGGCTCATCCAAGGCGATCCACCTCGCCATCCGCAACAACGAAGTGCGGGAGCGACGGACGACGCTGGCGCAGCGGCTGAAGGGGCGGTGAGGCGTGAGGGGAAACTCGAAACTGGAAACTGGGGAGAGGCTCTCGCAAAGGCGCGAAGACCGCAAAGAGCATAGCGGGGACGTGTGCACCCGAATGGCCGGTGATTGGGCACTACTGGCTGGTTACGTGGAGCGCCGGGAGAATCGCGCGTCCGCTTGGTCATTCCTCCCGGTCTGCACGGCGGCATAGGCCGCCTCGGTGCCGGATAGGAGCCGCTCGGGGTTGTAGCAGAGGCGGACACGCTCCTGCGCCGCCTTGACGCGGTCGTCGCGAAGACAACGGTTCGCCAGCACCTCGCGCACGGCGGCGACCGCGGCGGAAACGTCGTCCGGGTCGACTGTCCAGCCGCAGCCGCCCAGACTCTCGACGACGGCCGGCGCCGCCGCCGCGACGACCGGAACACCCATCGCCATCGCCTCGCGCACGGTCACCGAAGCGCCCTCCATGCGGGACGGGAAGAACAACACGTCCAGCGCCCTCAGCACATTGGCGCCATCTTTGCGGAAACCCAGGAAATGAACACGGTCGGCGGCGCCAAGCCGCCGCGCCAACCGTTCCAGCTCCTCGCGCAGCGGTCCGTCCCCGGCAACGATCCATGCGACCTTCGGGGCCTCCGCGGGCCACGCCGCCGCCGCGCGCACCAGCAGTTCCCAGTTCTTCTTTGGCGCCAGCTTGCCGAGTCCTCCCACCCGCTGCACCCCGGCGAAGGCGGCGCATAGGTCCGCCGCGGGAACAACCTCCGCCAACGCCCCCGGCGCGATCGCGCTCGGCGCGATGTGCAACCGCGAGGCAGGGTACCCACACTGCCGCATGGCGTCGGCCACGGTCTCCGAGATCGCGATGACCGCCGCGAGCCGCTTGGGCGAGTACTTCCGGCGCGTCCACGGGTTGCGCCGCAAGGGCGACGCGATGCGCCTCGTCAACACCACCGGAATCCCCAGCCGCGGTCCCAACGCCGTGGCGACGGCCAGCGCGCCGGAATCGTGGGCGTGCAGAACGCCGGGCGCGAAGGCCAGCATGCGTCGACGCAAGCCAGCCAGTCCGAGCCCCAACCGCTGCCAGCGGTGCAGCGCGAGCGGTTGCACCGGAAGCTTCCGCCGGACGGCCTCGGCATGCAGCTTGCCCTCTCCCGGCGTCCAGAGGCAGACCTCTCGCCCGAGGCGGTGTTGCTCCTCGAGCAGCAGCAGCAGTTGCGCCTCGCCGCCGCCCCACGAGGCGTTGGTGTGCAGGTGTATGACGCGAGTCTTCATCTTCGTTTAGAACCGGAGTGTCCCTGTAAATTTATGGGAAATGAGGGGTTAATGAGCGGCGGTGATTTTTGAGACCCTAGTCCGGATGAAATCGGCAATATGCTCGACGGCCGCACGGCTTTCGGGGAGGCCGCGGATCTGGAAAACATGAACCTGCCCGGGCCAGACTTCCAGTTGAACATCAACCCCATCGGCCAGGGCTTTGGCTGCAACGCGAACGCTATCATCGCGGATCACCTCGAACTCGCCCACCTGAATCAGCAGGGGCGGAATGCCGGCATAGTGGCCGAAGACAGGCGAAACGAGCGGGCTGCGTGAGTCGCCGGAGCCAACATAGCGATTGACGAATTCCGGCAGGCAGTCGGGATGCATGTAGAGTTCGTTCTCCGCTTCGCTCCGGATGGACTCGCTGGCCAGTGTCAAGTCGGCAAAGGCTGACATCGGGATGGCTCCCGCCGGCAAACGCATACTGCGGTCGCGAAGCGCAAGCAGCGTTGCGAGCGTCAGGCCGCCGCCGGCGGAATCCCCGGCGATGAACGTGGCCATGGCTGGCGCAGCGCCGCGTGGCCCGTTTGCAGTAATCCAGCCGTGAGTTGCAATGCAATCCTCAAGCCCGGCCGGAAATGGATTTTCAGGAGCCAGGCGGTAATCGGGCAGGAGCACGGCACACCGCGCGGCGGCGGATAGCTCGGCAGCCAGAGGGATGTAATTTGCACCACACCCTGAAACATAGCCTCCGCCATGCAGATACAGAAGCCGCAGGTCCGGATCAGCGCCCGGCGCCACGACCCATTCTGAGGGAATAGGGCCAATCTGAGTTCTGCTGCATTTGACGTTCGGATCGGCGGGTTCCTGGCGTGCGGCCATCCATCCGCGCAATCTTTCAAGGTTGAACGGATTTTCAGAAGCACCGAACTGCGGTGTCCCTCGCTTTTTCATCCAGAAATTGTGGCTCTCCTGCGAGATCATGAAACGTTTCCTGTGTTCAACGGCCAAGGACTTCGTAGACCGCGAGAATATTCTCAATCGGGGTGTCTTCCGTAAAGCTGTGCGTGGGACCCGCGACGAAGCCGCTATCGCGCGCGCCGACTTCGAGCACTTCCCGGACATGGGTCCGTACCTGGTCCGGCGTCCCTTCGACAACGGCATGCTGTCCGTCAACCGCGCCCCAGAAACACAAATCCCTGCCAAACCGGCTTTTGATGTCCCGGAGCTCATTGCCCTTGGCTTCCGTCTGCAGCCGTCCCGTGCAGGCAATACCCATGTCGATGAAATCGGGATAGAGGTCGCGGAAACCCCCGCACCCGTGGAAATAGGGAATGACCGAGAAACGGCGGCACAGGTCGACCATCTTCTCCAGATGGGGGCGCATGAATGTCCGCCACATGTCGGGTGCAATGATCATGCCGCCCTGTCCGGCAACGTCGTCGCCGATTCCCAGAATATCGATCAACCCGGCGTTGGCCTCCAGAAACCGGCGTGAGCGCTCCAAGTTGAAGTCGGCAACGCGGAGGAATATTGCGTGCGCCATCTCCGGTTCGCCCGCCATATCGAGCATGAGTTGCTCCATGCCCCGCGACCCCATTGCAAACAGGAACAGGATGCCCATGTCATAGGCAACCACAGCCTTGTCGCTCCAGGCCGCAATCTGCTCGTTCGGGATTGAATAATCATACCAGTCCGGATCCGGCCAGCGCCATTTGTCCAGATCCGCGATCGTGAGTGCGCCGCCGACGGGATAGTCTGACGGCTCGTTGTTATCCAGGTGGTTGTGCAGCCGGGCATGCACGGCCCCCCAGTTGTAACCGTATCGTTGCTCGCCGGGAACCGGAAAAAATGACGGTCCGGTAAACCGCACATCCACATCCAGTTTCCGAAGCAGGGCCTCCATGCCACAACCGCCAACGCCCAGGCGATCCGCGAGCGCCATATTCACGGCGTGAACACCCAGATGGAAAAACGGAGTGCGGTCGACCGCCTCGTGGCGGATGCTGCGCAAGACACGTTCTTTGGAAGTCATAATGAAAGAGTATCAATTCGAAAAACCGCCAAGCAACTGCACAGGTGCAGCAGGCAAATAAGCGGCTTTAGCGCGCGGGATCGCCCTGGCTGCGGATCACTTTCTGTACCTGCGCGATGTGGGCCTCAAGTTCGGCCGTGAGCGCACCGACCCGGCGTTTCAGTTCGACAACGTCCAGCCGGTTCGTATAGCCGGCGCGGCCGCCGGGGTTGCCGGGCTGCCACATCCCCATCCAGATGATCGTGTTTTCGATCTGCACGGAGCGGTTGACCGCATTGACCATCTCCTCGCACGCCTTCCGGATGGCCGCAACGTCCTCCTTCGAAGCCGTGTCCGCCAGCGCCTCGGGTGCCACAGCACGACAGAGCGGTACATGCGCCAAACTGCCAGGAATGGCAGCGGCGGTAACGGACTTGACCTCCCCTTGCGCGCCTTTATCCGCTTCATCGGCCGCAGTTCCGAGCGCGGATGAAAGTGCAACAAGAACGACTAGCGCATGTCTCATTTCGATATCTCCCTGAAGAACCTCCTTTTATACATCAGAGGCTCAACTCAGAATGCGAGTGTAGACCGACCGTGCGACTGGGTCAATCGTATTTTGAGATTGCGCTTGAGAATGCGGCAGCGAATCGCGATCATACCGCCATGAATGATCGTCCTGACAAACCATCTGCGCCTTTGATACTGAAAACGGCCAACGGCCTGACCGTCGAAATCAGCAGGGGCGACATCGTTGCAATGGCCATCAACGGACGGCAACTCGCCACCGGAACGCCCATGGGGTTTGCAGTCATTGACCAAGCCGACCCGGCCAAACGCCGCCTGACCTTCGAAGTCATCGCCGCCAAACCGGATAATCCCCTTTTCTACCGGGGCATTTGCAGCGAAGC
>CAZQKI010000062.1:0-6703 GCA_964592855.1 uncultured Lentisphaerales bacterium | reverse complement strand
GCCGAAGCGCGCCACGGCGCCGACAGCCTGCTGGCCGGCGAATACATCGACTCCGTCGAGGGCTACACCACGCCCGAACTGAACTTCCGCCGCGACAACTTCCGCTGGACCACGGTTCCCCTCACCTACGACCCGGTCACGCTCCAGCCGGGGCTCTTCAAGGGGCTTGCCGTTTTTGAATTCGCGCGGCGGATGTCGGAAGACATGCACCGCATGGGCAAACTGCTTTTCGGCAACGGCGTCCCTTACCGCTTCTCGTGGCTCTCGGCACTCTTCGACATCATGGGCACGGAGACGGTCTGGCTGAGCGAGCACGACGAATACGCGCCACCGCCCGACGCGCAGCTGGCCTTGTGGCGCACCCTCTGCGGGGGCAAGCCCTACCTGCTGCTGCAGAACACCCGCTTCCAGGCGTTCAATCCCTCCATGGTCGAGCGCTATCTGCAGAACTGCCTTTTTTACGGCATCTACCCGAGCATGTTCAGCGTCGATGCGGCATCCGATCCCTACTGGGCCGACCCGACGCTCTACAACCGCGACCGGGAGCTGTTCAAGAAGTACCAGCCACTGATCCGCGAGGTCGGCGAAGCGGGCTGGCAGCCGGTGACTCACGCGCGCTCCGACAACGCGTCCATCTACGTCGAGCGGTTCGGCGACGGTTCGAACGGCACGCAGCTCGTCACGCTTTTCAACGAAACGACCGCAACGCAGGATGGGAAAATCCGGATCGCCCTGCCGCACGGAACGGCCGCGACGGAGCGCGTCACGGGGCTGAAGGTACGGCAGGATGCCACGGGAGCCTTTTCCGTCACGCTGCCTCCGCAGTCGGCGCGCGTGCTGGCTTTCGATGTGGGTTCCTAATGCAGGCAACGCCCGCAACCCAATTGAACCGCAGATTTCCCGCTGCGCGGGCGCATAACTCGACGAATACTGAACCGCAGAATGTCGAAGTCAATTCCGTTCTAAGTGCTAACGAGTCAGAGCCTGTTCCGTCGCGTGGATGGAATCCCAGAGCCCGGCATCGAACGGTGCACCCCGGCCTGTGCAGTTCTCCCGGCGGCAGACCTGGCAGGAGCGGAAGTCCTTCTCCGTGGCAAACAGAATGCCGGACGTGGTTTTATTGGGGACCATCAGAAAGGTGGGGGTCAATTCGACGCCAATCAGTTCCCGGACATTGCCGAGAAGCGCAAAGAGGAGCGGCTGCTGCTTGATCGGCCAGATGTCGGCGTCGCCGGAGCCAGGATTCATCCGGGCGACCTTCGTCAGGACGAACGTCCGTTTCAGGTAGTCGTGAAAGTGGGCGTAGGCGTTGCCCAGAACCGCGCCCTTGATCACGTCCCACCAGTAGGCCTGGACAAAATCGTCCTTCGGCGGGGGAACAAGGTCCATTTCATGACCGCAGGTGGCAACATACGGGAACACACGTTCCACTTGGGCAAGATTCTCGCGCAGCATGCGGCTGGTGAAGGTGGCGCCATCGATACGGACCGTATCTTCGCCACGGGCATCCACGAACGACTCCGCGAAGAGAACCTTGGGCCTTGCCGCCTCCCGGGCACGGTCCAGCAGCTTCAGAAAATCGGCGGCATCCTCGGAATGCGGCTCCACATGAGCATGTCGCATCAACGCATCGTCATCGAGCGAAACGGGGATCTGCGTAAGCGCTTGAACCATCGGTCTTTTCCTTCCTCACTCGTCGAGTCTGTCCCAGCGGACACAGGCGCCGGCGAGCGACTCCAGGTCGATCCACCCCGCCTGCACTTCCAGCGTGTGCCGTGCGCCCCACCCGCCCCATACTGAGAACCTTCCAGGCGGAACCGCGGCAAACGTCCGCAGCACGCGCCAGGTGGAATCGATGAAGACGATATCGATCACGAAACGCATGCCGAGTGTGTGAACGGCATTGCAGGGGCTGATCAGCAACCCGCAACCACCGGGCAGCGACGGCCGGCCCAGCAGGCCGACGAGACGCTCCCCGAGGTGCTGTGTCCGCAACGCATCGGGTACGACGATCTGATCCCGACACCACAACGCACCCTTTTGCATGCGGTTCGCCCAGTCGATTACTTCGCTTCCACAGCGGCCGGCGCGGCGGCTTTCAATGCGGCCAGCTTCTTGAGATCAACTTTGGCGACAACCTGTTTGACGACGGCGAAGCTCACGCCGTGGGATTCGATTTCGACGGCGACGCGGTCGCCGGTGTAGATCTGAACCTTGCCTGTCTTGTTGGCTTCGTCATATTCCTCCAAGGCCTTGTATCCCGAATAAACCACCGTGCGGCGGAACCCCGTCTCGGTCTCCTCGTCGACCTCCTGCATCGTCATCGCCATTTTCGCAATGGCATTGAGTCCGCCGATGTCGGCATACTGGACCGTGAAGCCGGCATCCCCCTCCAGTGCTGAGAATTCGGCCTTGGCGACAACCACCTTGAAGCCCATCATGGCATTGCTTTCGACGCCCGCCTTGACGCGCTTGAAGCCCGCGAAGGCATCCTTGTCGGGGAGCAGTGCCCGGAGTTCCTTGGAATCGACCGAACCCGATGCAGCCCCCTTCTCTGCCGCCTGGCCCAGTGCCGCCATGGCTTGCGCCATCGCCGCGGCGGCGTCGTCGGGCATCTTCTGTGCCTGCAGCACACCGGTGGCGCCCAGTAACGTCGCCAACAGGAAAAGGTATTTGTGAGTGTTCATTGATATCTCCCTGATCGTTTGCGCATCAACATGATGCATGCTTGAATGCGTTTCATATTATAACTTATGCATGCTGGCGGAAAGCTCGAAAAATGTGACGTGAAACGTGAAGGTGAAACGTGAAGCGGTATCCGATTACTCTGTGGCGATGGCTGGTCGGATGAATTTCGCGTGATTGCCCGCGATGACGATCGCGACTTCGCCCTTCACGGGCTTGTCGCCGAACTGTACCGCGAGCTCGGCGAGCCAGCCGCGTGAAACGCGTTCGAACTGCTTGGTCAGTTCGATGCACACAGCGGCCTGGCGGTCGCCCAGCACATCGAGGGCGGCGGCCAGCGAGGCCCCCACCCGAAAGGGGGATTCGTAGAGGATCAGCGTGTGTGCCGCTTCGCGCTCGTCTTCGAAAAAGCGTCGCAGCGCACCCGGTTTGCGCGGGGGAAATCCCTTGAAGGTGTAACTGGATGTGGGAAGTCCCGAGTAAATCAGCGCCAGATCAACGGCGCAGGCTCCCGGAATCACGTCAAACGGCAGACCGGCCTCGACGACCAGGCGGACCAACCGGTATCCGGGATCGCTGATTCCGGGATAGCCCCCGTCCGAACAGAGGACGACGGCACGCTCCGCACGCAACGCGTTGATGATCTGGGCGCCGGCCGAATCTTCGCGGCCCTCGCGGTACGAGATCATCATCGGACGGGGAATCTGGTGGGCGCTGAGCAGCGCCCAGGTGCGGCGCGTGTCCTCGCAGGCGATGACCTCCGCCGATGCCAGGGCTTCACGCGCACGGGGACTCAAATCACCGAGATTGCCAATGGGTGTGGCGACAACATGCAGCATGCGGTCCTTCTGCATCCCGCCTGCCGCCAACGGCGGCAAGACGAGATGGCGGTATAGCGGTTCAGTAAATTTCCAGAGCATCCACTGAGGGCAGCGGAGGAAAGGCCGCGGCAGGCGCACCCTGGTACCAGTAGGCAACGGAGGCGATGTCGTCACGCAGCGGCAGATAGCGCCCGTCGCGGCGCCAGCCGAGCGCCTGAATCGTGACCTTCAGGTCGCGCGTGAAGCGGATCGGATCGGGAACGTGCCAGCGGTACAGGCTGAAGCGTGTGTTGGCCTCGTAGACGCCGTTGGGCCGTATGACGTGCGGCATGCCTGCATAGGGACCGGTGAATTCCTGATACTGCTGGGTCGCCTTGTTCTCGAAGTTGTAGGACCCGCAGAAATAGTCCTCCGTGCCGGTGCCGCAGATGGTGGGAAAACCTGTGGATCCACCCACGACATGGCCGTCGGAAAGGCGGGGGTCGGCGTCGCCGTCCAGATAGAACTTGATTTCGCCTTCGCCCCACCAGCCGTTATTGTTGACCTGCCAGGCGAGGTAGGTGCCCACGTAGTGCCCTTTGCCGCGTATGCCGTCGAGAATCACGACGACGTCGCCGTAGTTCAAGGGGTTGACTCGTCGGAACTGGGCGTGGAAGTAGGCCGCATCGTCGGGCACTGGATTCAGGGCATAGTCGATCTGGTAATAGACGCCCTTTTTATCGGTAGCATGCAGATTGGAGAGGGTGATGACGATCCGTTTGCGGAAGGGCATCGGCCAATAGCAGTTGAAGGCATTGCCGGGGTTGACGCAGACGGCCAGCGACGTGATCGGCGCAAAGACCTTGAAGCTGGTGAAGGCCGAGGCAAAGAAATCGGCAACGGGACACTCGACCGCCGGTTGATCGCTGCCGTCGTAGTAGATGCGGAGAATGGTGGTGCGGTAGTCGCCGGTCGGCGTCATCCAGATGTGCTGAATGCAACCGGGACCTTCGATGTCGGCCAGCGTCAGCGTTTCGCCGGGGGGGATGGGATCGGAGGGGTGGACTTTCCACCCCTGCCCCAGCTCGCGCGCGACTCCGGTCGGACGCCCCTGTTCGTCGAGCGGCGGCAACTCGCGTCCGCCGCCGGACTTGGCGCCCGTGCGGTTCTCGGCGCTGATGGAGCGCGACTGCGCATCCGAAAGCAACGCCAGTGTCGAGAGGTTGCACGTCAGTCCGTCAAATGAAGATTTTGTCATCGAAGCTGAATTCCTTATCGCGCGGGTCACGGCCATAAGCCGGCAGAACGCATCAGCGAATGATGAAGTTCGTGCCGGCCGGCGGCACAAACGCATAGGCACCAAGATCCACGATGCTTCTCCGCAAAACGAAGAGGCATGCCAGCAACAGTGCCAGCGTGCGTTCACGAAAACGATTTGCAGTCACCACAACCCCCGGTCATTGCAAAACGCAGGAAGCAAAAAGAACCATGTTCACCGAGCAACGGACTCATTATGCCTCTTTCGCCCATTCACGTCACTCACAAATCGGCACAAATCAGCTATTCAATTGTGCCCCAGGCCTGAAGGCCTTCACTGGCTTCCGGCTGAAGCCGGGACTCCGACCTCGGCGTCTACCTTGAAAACCAACCCCGGCGCACCAGCCACCCCTTGCCGGAGTCCCGCCTTCAGGGACTGTTGATTAATTCGAAAAGCACAAAATCTGTAACTCAGGAAATAAGGAAAGTGGCCCTCTTTTCCTGCCTTTCCTGCTTTCCAAATTCAAAAAATCGTGTTGCGGTCGAATTAATCAACAGTCCCTTCGGGCGGAAGCGAGTCAGGGGCTTCAGCCCCGTTTCAGGGCTTTTTGCACCGTTATTCCCGGCACCCTTGCACACCCGCTCGTCCGCGTCATCTAACAGCCAACAAAACTCAAGACAAAGCTTGAGACAAAAATTGTTGGCCTGTCTCGACCCAACTGCTCAGGCTGCAACCGGTGCAGCGGCCTGCCTGAGCCTATATTCCCGGAGCCTGCAAGCGTTTGGCACGCACCTCAGCGGAGAATCATCAGCGTTCCGCCGGGGAGTCGGTTTTCGTAGGCGCCGATGTCGACAAGCTTGTTGAGGATGCGGGGCTGACCCGCAAGATCGAACGTCCCGTCCATCCAGGATTGGTACAAGCCGGTATTGATGCAGGGCGATCCAGCCCCCAACGTGAGGTTGCCACGCGCCAGGTTCTTGAAGCGCGGATCGCCGTCAGTGTTGCTGCTGCCGGTCAACCCGTTGGTCGGATAGGTATTGCAGTTGTCGTAGCGGGTGGTGCCGGTGTTCAAATAGTTGAATAGTCCGCTGGCCGATCTGTTGAACTGGATGATCGAGTTCTGGATCGTGCCATTGACGCTTTGCAGACCGCCGACAGCATCCGTAACCTTGGTGCATCTATTGCTCGCGATCGTGCAGTTCTCTACGATACCGCCGGAGCAGTAGACGCCGCCGGCCGTCGCGATATGGGTGTTCCGGTAGATCAGGCAGTTCCTGATCCTCCCGCCGCTCAGGTAGACGCCGCCGCCCTGTCTGTCGCTGCCGTAGCTGACGGTATTGTTGGAGATGACGCAATTTTCAACCAGTCCGGCGCTGTACATGGCAATCCCGCCGCCGTCTGCTCCGGCGCCGCCGGAGGTGTTGACGTAATTGTTGAAGATCTGGCAGTTCTTCACAACGCCGCCTCCCTGCAGGCGGACACCTCCACCCGATGTGGTGTTGTTCAGGCTGATATTGTCGCGGATGATGCAGTTGCTCACAACGCCCCCGGTGTCCAGATAGGATCCGCCCAGGTTGGCGTTCACGAGCGTGAAGCCGTCGATGACCGCTTCGGGTCGTGTGAGGTAGAAGATGCGCGCATTTCCGCTTGATCTCCGGACTTCCGTCTTTCCGGCCCCGCCGATGCTGCGGACGGTGATGTTCTGCAGCAGTTCAATCTGCCGGGTGATCCCATAGACGCCGTTGCTCACCAGCACCAGCGTCCCGTCCACGCCGGCATTGATCGCATCCTGGATGTTGGTCGCGGCCGTTGTCCACGAACTGTAGGGATAAACCGAGGTCGCATTCGTGGCGACATAGGCGATCGCCGGGCCGACCCTGATGTAGTTTTCGCGCACCATGGTTGCCGATTCGCCGACGGCGTTGGTGACGAGCAGACGTACGGAATAGAGCCCCGGCCA
>CAZQKI010000061.1:7258-22632 GCA_964592855.1 uncultured Lentisphaerales bacterium | reverse complement strand
AAACAGCCCGCGCACTCCGCAGGCATATCCACGCACCAATCCTTGAACTCGGACTTGGACTCCTTTTCATAGCGGTAGGTTCCGAGAATGACCCCCATGCAATAATCCTGTTCCTGCTTGGCCATCCCCATCGAATGGTAACGCTCGACCTGGTCGACAAACGGCTGAAACACATCTTCGATCAACTGCTCAGCAGCTTCCTCCGGGGCAGTGTATCCGCCCCGATGCCGCCCGGCCCGATCCCAGCAGTCTTGGACGTCAATCCCGTCCAACTGCGCGAAAACCTCATTCGCGATCTCATCGACATCCACGGCGGCCAACACGCGTCTCGCTTCGGCAAGGACCGCCTCGGCAACGGCCCCCTTGCCGGCAGCCAAGCGCTGCAGCACGTCAAAGGCCTGTTCCCCGGTCAGTTTGGACAGCAGGTTCTGCATGGCGCTTTGCCGACACTGAACGTCGTCATCTATCATACCGAACTCTCGTCTTCCGTGCATGTTTGCGCGATGGCGGCGACCGTCAATATGCGCCAAGCGAGGTGTGCCGGTTTCTCCGCTCTGGCATGGCGGGCGAGGGTAATCAGCTCTTTCGCATGTGTGAAGGTATGAAGGAGTAGTGATTGCGTTAGCGCAAAGAGTGTCATCACGCTCACGCCTCATCTTGAAAAGTTCATCTAGCGCCGACTTGCGCGGTTCCGGCTGCTTCGCCATGCGGTCGGCCAACCCCCGCGTCTCCCGAGCGATACGCGCTTGTGTCCGGCCCTTCATCTCGATGCAGCTCAGTGGCGCCATTTTCGGAAACCGCTCCCAGAAGGTTTCATTCATCGAAACTCACCTCCTTCGGGCTGACAATGCCGTCAGGTCAAAACCGGCACCTCGTACTGCCGAATGGCTTCGTCAACGGTAGCCAGGGTCAGGCCCTCGCAGATCGCCTGCGCGATGAGCACGCGGTCAAACGGGTCGTTGTGTTTGACAGGCAGTTTGAACACGGCAAGCGCGTGCTCATGCGTGATCGGCAGGGCCGCAAGCCGATAGTGGTCAACGTACTTGCGGTACCAAGCGCTCGGATCATCGGCCACTTTCAGCCGCCCGATTCCCTGTTTGATGACAATCTCCCAAGCCGTGGCCGCGCTCAGATAGACCGTGTTCTCGGCGGCTTCGAGCGTCTCGCGCCAGCGTCGCGGCAATCGCTCGTCGTCAAGGGTCCACCAGAGAAAGACGTGCGTATCCAGCAGGATGTTCATTAATGGAACTCCCGCAGAACAGACTCCGGCAGCGGTGCGTCAAAGTTCGGCGCAATCCAGACCTGACCTTTAGCCGATCCGCGGATGCGCTTGCGTGGATTGTCGCCACCGGGAACTTCGAGCGGCGGTTCCAACAAGACGATGACTTCCACGACCTTCCCGATGAATTCGGCCGCGTTTGGTATGCGGATCGTGTCCGAATCGAGCCGCTGGCGTATGCGTGTCGCAATCATGTCTGTATCTCCTTCTAGTCTGTCATTCTACCACATCTCGTCACCGCAAGCATACTGCCGCGCAAGCGGCGAACCGATTCCGACAGCGGATCGGCGACGGTGTTTGGTGCGTTGGTCTCGATCATTGGACCTCCTATCGCAGCAGACCCACATCGCTGGATTTCCAATCTGGCGGGAATTGCCGATCACCCCCAATGGTTCAATCGAATCACAGTTATTTCATGTTGCGCTAGTTGCATCTTATACATGGGCAGGCTTAGGATGTCAACGGCTGCGTTGGCCATGACAGTAACCCCCAACACCCGCTACCTGGGCATGGGCGCCACTTCGCGCTCCATCAGGCCGTGGATTTGATGAATCCGGCGCAGCGATTCGGGCAGGGGCCGGTTGCTGAGCATCGTGGCATAGGAGTCGGCATCGTGCGGATGAAAGCCGTGCAGGCCGGGCATGCGGGTGCCGCCCATGAAACTGGGAACGATCTGGATGCCGGAGTTCATCAGGAAAATCAGATCGCCGTACATGCGGTCTTCGAAATAGACCCCCAGGGACTTCAACTCCTCGTCGGGCAGGAGGCGGCCCTGCGGATGGGACCCGAGCAGGCCCGTGAGCGCGGTGCGGGCGCGGTCGGTCAGCGTCCAGAACCGGCCCATGGTGGCGTCGTAGAAGGCAACATAGTCCCGGCCGAATTCCAGCCCGAGCCGCTCGACATCGGCGATGAGGTCGTGGCTGCCGGTGGTGTTGTGCATGCCGTGGTCGGTGAACACATACCAGGAGACCTGCTCGTAGGAGGCCTCGGCGGCGGCGAGGGTGGCGCGAATCTGCCCGTCGTACCAGCGCAGGAGGCCGGTCACCTCGTCGCCGCGGTTGCCCACCCGGTGCATCAGGGCATCGAGCCGCCCGAGCGAGACGTAGGCGAAGTCGATCGCGCCGCCTTCGAGCTTGCCGCGCAGCTCGGTGAATCGCTGGAGATCGGACGTGCCGCTGGCGTGGACGAAGTAGGGTCGCTTCTCCGCGTCGAGCCGGTTGAAGATCGTCTTGCCCTGCAGCAATCCCTCGCGCCAGATGCTGCGCTTCTCGGAGTAGTCGAAGTAGGGGAGGATGCGGAACGGGACGCTGTAGATCATGAAGTAGCCCGTGAAGCCGTGGATCCGCTTGATCCACTGGCTCATCCAGTAACGGACGCGGCCGCGGTTGAAAATCGCATCGGGCAGGAACCGGAGGTGGCGCAGCCAGCGGTAGGGACAGGATTCGGGCGCGTAGAAGAACGAGGACCACATCCGGTGCTCGCTGGGCAGCAGCCCCGAGATGATGGACGGGTCGCAGGCGGAGGAGTAGCCCAGAATCGTCTCCAGACGCTTGGAGTCCTTCACCCGGTCGGCGAGAAAGAAACGGTTGCGCTGATACACTTCCCAGCCGAAGGCATCGATGAAGAAAAAGAGACCGATGGAGGGTTTTTTATTCAGGGTTTTTTCCATATTCTGTGGGTTGGTTTGGCGTCGCATGGGTGAATGAACCGACAGTCTGGCTTCGGTGGAAGCAGGTCGGGTAAGGGTATCCGGGTAAGGGTGGCGGTTATGTGTACGATTAAGTGCGACATTCATGGGTCACCGCCTTTGACAATGCGGTAAGCATGGCGGCCACGCGTCGGAGCAGTTCGCGGCCCTCATCAATATGTGCCACATCTTCTAGGCCGTTACCGCCGGCAAGATCGAGAAGTGAGGCCGACAGGATGGTGGCCTTGTAGGCCGTTTCGTAATACTTCGACTGATCCGCTCCGGTAAAACGGCCATTGCCTTCTGCGATATTAAGAGCGATGGCCGTGGTTGACTTGTCGAGCTTCGAGCGCAGATCCGCGCTGCACGAGAACTTCGCCAGCATGGGATCGAGCCACGCGATGAACTGGATGGCGGTCCGGTAGACGTCCAGATCCTCGTGCGACCAGTTGCTGCTGGCGTGGGCGATATTGACCAGGATACTCTCCGCTCCACGGTCCAAGTGATCACAGGCGGCAACGCGCCGCACCAGATCACCAAGCAGGGCACTGCGCAACGCCACGAAGCACATACCTTTCTGGTAAACGATCAGCTTTTCATGCCCAAAGGACTGTGTCATGGCCGTGGTTCCTTGCTTCCAACACTTCAGCGCACCCTTACGCGATCCCTTGCCCGCCACCCTTACCCGGATACCCTTACCCGACCCGCTTCACCGCTATCCACGATTTTCATGAGAACCTCTTCTGTAACTGGTAGAAGCGCTTTTCCACGGCATCGCAAGCAGTCTCCGACATCTGGAACAGGCGGGCGATGGCGCCGGCGTTAACGGGCTCGTCCCCCAGCAGGAGCGGGAGCGAGCGATAAAGGGACGCGCGGGGATGCTCCCGCCACAGCGGCGCGCCCATCGCAAGCGCACGCGCGCCGAAGGCCTGCACGTTGTAGATAGCCGCCTTCCAAAGGGGCGCGACATCTGGAGCGGGAATCGACGGCACGCCTCGCGCGGCCAGTTCGGTCCCTTCAACCTTCGCCCGAGACGTTTCATACCACTGGAAGAAGCGAAGGTAGTACTTCCGAACGATCTCGAATTCATTAGCCAGCGGGTAGTCCGCCAGGAAGGCGTAGTCGCCCCACTCCTTGAGCTTCACGGCCGCGCGGTAGCGTCCAATCAGCAACGCGGCATCGGGAGCACCGGGGGCGAGCCGGTCCCGGATGCGTTCCTGCTTGACGGCGTAGCTCAAGTCATAGGCGCGCGACATCAGCAGGGCGCAGTCGCCGAAAGCCAGGTAGGCTTTGCCGATGAACTTCACGAAGCGCAGCTTCTCGACATCGGTCAGCACCCGTCCGGTGCGCAAGGCGCGCCGGATATCGAGCAGCAGCTTGCCGCGGTTGAGCAGCAGCCGGGATCCCTCCGAAAGCGGAATCCGGTCGTGGGGATAGGCGGGCATGGTTCGCAGCGCCTCCGGGTCGCCCCAGACAATCTTGTGCCCGTACTTCATTTCGTAGTTGAGGAGCGAAAACTCCGCCCACGGCAGGCCGTTGGCGGGATAGAGCTGCAGATCGACCGGCAGGCCGAGTTCCTGCGCCAGCCGTTGCTCCAGCACACGCAACCGGCCCTGCACGGCCGGTCGGCTCCGCCGGTTCATCGGCGCGGAGACGACCACGAAATCGTAATCGTTGAACGGTTCCTGCCGGCCGCCCACGATCCAGGGCGTGCCCTCCCCTCGCCCATAGCCGCCGATCAGCACCAGCGCGCGGCACACGGAGGCGACATCCGACTCCGTCAGCGTCCGGACGACGCATTCAAAGTCGCGATCCAGCCGCGCATCGAACGCTTCAGAACCCTTGATGGAATATTTTCCCATGGCTAGCGCCTCGCTTCCGGTTGCGTCCGCGCCGGAGCGGTCGGGCCGGGTTCCGCCCGTGCGTGGATTTTGATGTGCCGCTTCATGGCGTGGTGATCCGGGATTCCCGCGCCGCCTGGCGCAGCCCCTGGTACAAGGCCACGTGGATGACGATGCGGTAGGCCAGGTTGTAGGGGACGGTTCCGAGCCGCAGCCGGCGGCAGGCGTAGAGTCCGTCGCGCAGGATTTCCCGCAGGCAGGTATAGGTTTGGCGCAGGATCCGCGGCTGCTGCCCGTACATGCGGTGATAGGTCTGACCATGTCTGAACTTCTTGCGGTAGAGCCCCTTGAGGGAGTAGTTGTGCGAGTGCTCGACTTCCGAGTCGAGCACCAGCTTGAGCCGGGCGCCCTGTTCGCGGCAGGCCTTCGCCCAGGCCAGATCCTCCGCGTAACCCGATTCGGGGAACTTGATCCGCTCCCACCACGAGCGGCGGAAGGCGCAGGCGACGGCGGAGAAGAAGTCCTCGTTCTCGGCCTTGATGTTTCGCGGATCGTAGGCGCGGCGGTAATCGTAGTCCACGACGAAACGCGCGTCGGGGCGCGCGTGCTGCTTGCTCATGGTGGCGTCCGCCGTGCCGTCCAGCAGCGGACGCAGCAGCCGCTCGAGCCAGAACGCGTCCAGGGGAATGGCATCGGCGTTGAGAAACACGATGAGGTCCTCCTGCGTGCGCGCAATCATCTCGTTGAGCACCTTGCCGGGAACATAGGCGGAGGCGGGAATCTCGGTGATGCGGTCGGGATTGAACGCCCGCACGGCTGCCAGCGTGCCGTCCTTCGACCCCGAATCGACATTGTAAAGGGTCCAGTCCTTCCAGCTCTGTTCCGCCAGCCGCTCCAGCGCGGTGACGGCATAGGGCATCTCGTCCTTGGATCGCATGATGATGGCCGTGGTCATAGTATCTCCTTCTTTCCGACTTACGTCGTGCCCTCGCCGACCTTCCGATAGACCTCGACGACCTTGCGGGCGGTGTCGCGCCAATCGAAGGTGGCGGCGTAGGCGATGCCGCGTGCCGCGAGGGCGACGTTCTTCCCGCGGCGCAGAGCATCCTCCAGCGCGGCGGCGATCTCGTCCACGTTCAGCGGGTCGAAGGTCGGCGCGAGGTCGACCGCGATCTCCTTCATGGAGGTGGTGTTCGAGCAGATCACCGGGGCGCCGCAGGCCATGGCTTCGACAATCGGAAAGCCGAAGCCCTCGAACAGGGAGGGGTAGGCCATGACCTCGCAGGCCGAGTAGAAATGGGGGATGTCCTCCAGCGGCACGAAGCCCGTGAAGACCACGTCGCGCGCGGCGGAGCTGCGGGCGGCGTACGCCTTGACCGTCTCGGCCCCGTTCCAGTCGGCGCCGGCCAGCACCAGCTTGAGGTCGGAGGGCTTCCGCGCCTTCATCATCTCGAACGCCTGGATCAGGCGCAGGTGGTTCTTGGCCGGATGCTCCACGCGCGAAACGAAGACGACAAACGGCCCTTCCAGCCCGTAGCGCGCCTTGAGGCGCGCCCGGCAGGCTTCGGCGGGGATGGCCTGGTAGTGCTGCCTATGAATGCCGGAGTAGATGACCGTGATGCGGTCCCGCGGGTATCCGACCAAGTTCACCAGGTCGTCCGCGGTGAAGTGGCTGACCGTGATGACGTGATCGGCGCGGCGGATGAGGGCCGGCACGATGCGGCGGTTGTAGAACATGCGGGCGGCATCGTATTTTCCGTCCATGTGCAGCGTGGCCAGGTCGTGGACGGTGGCCACCACCCGCGTCCCCTTGAACAGCGGCAGGCGTCGATAGCTGGGGATGTGGACCAGGTCATAGCCTTCCCGCCGGCTGCGCCCGGGGAGCGCGAGGTTGTGCCAGGCGATATTGGGAACGGGCTTGCCCAGGCGGTCGGAGAGAATATGCTTGCGAAAATGCGCATGCCCATCGCGGATCAGGCCGGCGTCGCAGGCCGGAACGATGATCTCGTAGGTATTGGTCGTGTCGACTTCCTGCAGCGTGTGCAGCAGGTTGGTCACGTAGGAGGCCACGCCCGTGCGGCCGCCTTGCAGGACGCAGGCGGAAAAAGCGATGTTCATTTGTTTTAGCCCCTAACCCCTAACCCCTAATCCCTAACGCCTAGCTCCTAGCGCCTAGCCCCTTCTCGCCGCTCCCGAGCCGTCTCATAGATCGCGCCCACCTGCCGGGCCACTGCGGCCCAGTCGTAGCGGACGACCTCGCGGGAGGCCTGCGCGCTCAGCCGCGCGCCCAGCGTCGCGTCGCCGGCCAGCCGGACGAGACGCTCCAGAAGCTCCTCCTCGTTGTCCTTCTCGAACAGCAGGATGTCCTGCCCGTCGTGCGTGAAGCCCGGAATGCCGCCGACGCGGCTGGCGACGACCGGCACGCCGGCGGCCCACGCTTCGAGGATGACAATGCCGAAGGGCTCGTGCACGGTCGGCAGCACGAAGACGTCGGCGGCCTTGTAGGCGGAGGGGAGCAGGGGATCGTCGGGCGGGAATCCCGGAATCAGCAGGACCCGGCCGCCGAGTCCGGCCTTTTCGATCTCGGCGAGAATCCGGTCGCGATAGTCCTCGACCGTCACGGCGCCGATCAGTGCCAGCTTCCACTCCGGCCGGGTGGCGGCGAACCGCGCGAAGGCGCGCACCAGCAGAAGCTGGTTCTTCTGGTAGTCGATGCGCGAGACGCAAAGCGCCAGTTTTTCGCCGGGGCGCAACCCGGCATGGTTGCGGAATGCCGCCGCATCGGCCGTGCGGAAGCGGTCCGTGCTGACGCCGTTGGGGACATAGTGAGCCTTGTCGCCGTAGCGCCGTCGCATGTGCTCGTGTTCGTCGCGCCCCACGCAGAGAATGGCGTCGGCATCCTCCAGCACCCGCCGGGCGCCGAGGAGCCAGCCGAACAGCTTGCCCCATTCCGGCTTGCCGCGGAAAGGATCCTGCATCTGCCGCGACTGCTCCTCCGGCAGGGTCAGATACCCGCCGTGGATGCTGACGACATACGGGATGCCGCGCCAGCGGGCCGCGGTGCGCGCGATGCCGCCGAGCCGATGCTGGGCATGGGCATGGATGACCGTCAGGCCCGGCTCCCGCAGCAGCGCCCGAAAGAGGGCGAACGAAAGCGGACTCCCCCCCTTCAGCCGCAGCTTGGCGCGCGCGGCCTCCCCGAGAAAGAGCCAGGGGAACACGTAGCGGAAGCGGTTGATGGGGACGCCGTCGAACGGTTCCAACCCCGGATGGGAGAACATATCCGTGCAGAAAACCGGGCTCTCCATGCCGTTCCGGATGAAAGCCTGCGCCAGGTTGAAGACCACGCTTTCGGTGCCGCCCCACTTGTCGGGAACGAACCGGCGCATGACGTGAGCCACCTTGCCGGAAAACGACGAAGCCGGACCGCCCGGCGTGTCGGCCGGCGGACTCATGGCGCCCCCCCGGTTCCGGCAGCATCGTCCTTGAAGAGGGCCTCCATGCGGGCGATCACCAGCGTCTGGCGGGCGTTGCCGTGGAAGCCGGAACACCGGAAACCGCCGGGCAGCGGTTGCGCCTTCTTGCGCAGCGCCACCAGCAAGCCCAGACCGGCGCTATCGAGAAAGGCAACCCCCGCGGCGTCCACCGCCACGCCCGCAACCTCCCCGCCTGCCGCCCGGTTCCAGGCCGCTTCGACGTCGGTCCTGAACCCGGCCGCATTGGCGGCGGTCAGTTCCGCCGGGAGTCTGACGAACAGCCTTCCGTCCGGTTCGATCCTGACGCAGCCGTCCCGGCTGGTCTGCTGCCAGGCCTGCAGCAGGCGCAGGGCTTCCGGCAGGCCGGGGGCGACAGGGATGTAGCGATCCAGCCGGACGAACTGCAGCAGGTGCGCCAGCCGGGGATGCGGCGCCAGGACGCAGAACCAGCGCTGCGCCGAACGGCTGCGCCGGTTCAGGTCGAGCAGCACGCCCAGTTCCCGGATATCCAGCCAATCCCGTTCGCCCAGATCCACCACCAGCGGGCGGGCGGCGTCCGCTTCGCAGGCCGCGAGGAAGTCGTCGCCTTCGCGGCCGGCGGCAGACGCGGGAAAGGGGACCCGGCACACGGCGGCCGCGGCGGCCGGCGCCTCCAGGTCGGGGGCGGGCGTCGCCCGCGGCGGAACCGGCCCCCAGCGCAACCGCAGGAGGCGGATGACCGCACCGGACAGAAAGGCGATGTTGGCGACATAGCGGCGAAACAGCCGGCGCGGATCCGAGAGCATGCGCCACAGCCATTCCAGGGCCAGGCGCTGGACCCAGCGCGGGGCGCGCTTCTGCGCGCCGGCGAGAAAGTCCAGCGAGCCGCCGATCCCGATGGCAACCGGCACCTGCCAGCGCCGGATATGCATGTTGACCCACTTCTCCTGCTTGGGCGCGCCGAACGCCACCAGCAGGATGTCGGGCGCGGCGGCCTCGATCCGGGCCAGAATACCGGCGTTGTCCATATCCAGAATGTCGGCCTTGGGCGGAGAGTAGCAGCCGGCGATGCGGAGCCCGGGATAGCGCTCGACGAGTTTCGCCGTCGCCCGTTCGGCGACGCCCGGTGCGCCGCCGAGACCGAACAGGGAGAACCCCTCGCGCGCCGCCAGTTCAGCGAACATCGGCACCAGGTCGCTGCCGGTCACGCGCTCCTTCAGGGGATGGCCCAGAATCCGGGAGAGCCAGACGATGGGAATGCCGTCGGCCACAACCAGATCGGCTTCCAGCAGGATGCGCTGCAACTCGGGATCCCGCCACGCCTGCGTCACGAAGTCCATGTTGACGGTGGCGATATAAGCGGGGCGCCGCGAGCGGATCCGCTGCCGCACCCATTCCACGGTGTCCGCGAAGGACACATTGTGGAACGGGAGCCCGAGAATGACCACGGCGGTCGGTGACGCCACGAACGGCGTCGGGCTGCGCTCCTGCGCAAGATTATTACCTGACGGCGGCATGAGGCGATTCCTTTCCGGCTGTGAGTTCGGCTTCGAGGGCCGCGGGGACAGGTTCGGGTTGCTCATTTTGGCCACGCTTACCCAATCGATATCGGGATGCCATTCCGATTATGCACTCCTTGCCAAGCGAGTCACGGTAATGTAACATAAAACGTTAATTCTGAAAGTGTTTTCTATGCGTGCCGAACTTATGGATTTCAAGTAGATTGCATTCCTGCTCTGTACCTATGGATTTTAAGTATATTGTCTTTCTGCTCTGCGCCCTGCTGGGGGTGCCGCTGGGCATTGCGGCCTGCCTGGTCCGCCCCGCCTTGACGCGCTGGGTGGTGATGCTGATGGTCTGGGCCACCTGCGAACCGATGAAGGTCGGCATCAACTTCGTTTCCCGCGAGTTCTATCGGGCCAACACCCGCGGGTTCGAGGTCACGCTGGCAGACCTGTGCGCAGGGGTGCTGCTGGGGTTCATGCTGCTGAAGCGGACGGAGTATCCGCTGCGCTGGTTTCCGCCCCTGGCCATCCCGACGCTGCTGTATCTGCTGGCCGGATTCGTCTCCTGGACCCTGGCCGGCGCCTCGCTCCCGGTGCCCCTGGCTGCGGTTCGCGTACCCTACGAAAGGTTCGAGGTGGGCTTGTACCCTCTTTTCGAACTGTTCAAGATCATGCGGGGGTATCTGCTGTTCTGGGTGATTGTCAACTATGCGCGCAGCGAGGCGGCGGCCCGCGATCTGCTGCGGGGCATCGCGGTGGCCGTGCTGTACATGGGCTATCTGACCATCACGTCGCGGTACCTGCACGGCATCCATCGCGTGCAGGCCACGCTCGGGCATCCCAACAGCCTGGCGACCTACATGGCCATGCTGGGGTCGTTTTCCTTCGCATTCGTCCTCTATTCCCGGAAATGGATGTCCAGTATGCTCTGGGGTTCCCTCGCCCTGCTTTCAACCATCAGCGTGATCCTGACCATTTCCCGCGGCGGCCTGGCCGCCCTGCTGACCGGGGTCTGGATCAATGCGCTGGCGCTGCTGCCCCGCCATCTGAATCTGAAGAACATGGCGCTGCTCCTGGTGTCGGTGCTCATGGCCGGCGCGTTGCTCGCCGTCGCGATGGATACCCTGGCGGGCCGGTTTGTCGGGGAACAGGACGCGGCCAGCGACATGGCCTACCGCGGCAAGTACAACGATCAGGCCAAACTCATGGCCCGGGATCATCCCTTCGGCATCGGGCTGGGCAACTTTTCCGCCCTTTCATGGGCGCAATACGCGGAACGGGTGGATCCCGACCTGCCGCCCGGCACGCCGGCGCACAACAACTGGTACCTGACGCTCGGCGAGATGGGCTGGCCGGGCGTGATCGCGCTCGGCCTGCTCTGGGCGCGGTATTTTCTGCTGCTGATCCCCTTCTATGTTCGCGGCAAGAAGGATCTGCTGTCCACCCTGGCCCTGGCCGGCTGCACGTCAATCATCGTGAATCACATCCAGAGCCTGCTGCAGCTCGGCTACCGGCAGACGCCGATGTTTTTCATGACAATGATTTTTATGGGACTCGGTGTTGCGGCGTGGTACGGTAAACAAAAACAAACTGAAGCGCCGAAGGCCCCGGCCTTCGGCAAGAGCATTTACGCATGACAGAATCGAACAGGAATCCCGACGCCGGGCGCACCCCCTTGAACGGGGAGGCGTTCCTGGCGTTGCTGGAGGGGCGGCGCAGCACGCGCATGTTCAAGGAGGCGCCGGTGCCGCGGGACCTGCTGGAGCGGCTGGTGCGGGCGGCGACCCTGCTGCCGACCGCCTGCAACCGGCAATTGTGGCACTTCGTTGCGGTGACCGATCCGGCGCTCAAGGTCAAGGTGTCGAAGCTCAGCGACGCCCAGCAGTCCTATCTCTACGACGCCCCGGTCCTGATCGCGGTCTTCTACGATACCTCGCTCGAAACACGCAATCCCTGCAACACCGCCGAGGTCGGCGCCGGCCTCGCCATCGGCGGGCTGCTGCTGGCGGCGGAGGCGCACGGCCTGGGGGCGATCTACCTGGGCGGAATCCGCAAGCCCGCGGGCATCGCCCGGGCGCTCGGGGCGCCGGCGTTTCTCCGCTGCTTCGGACTGGTCTGCGTCGGCTGGCGCGACGACGACCCGCCCGCACCCAACCGCCGGCCCGTCGCCGACGTGCTGGAGTTCAACACCTGCACGAAAACCCGTCCGCGGTTCCACGCCGATATCCGCCCCCATCGGTGGTCCCTGGTTCAAACCGCCGATTTCCGCGACAAGCTGCTCTGGTACAAGGGGGTGCACATCGACGGCAAAACCCTGCACGTCGACCCCGATGCGCGATCCTCCCAGCTGTTCCAGTTCATGACCGGCCGGCTGGGCCTGCTGCTCACGCGGCATGACAAGCCCCGCGTCCTGGACGTCCTCTCCTTCAACGGCGACGTGGTCTTTCAATTGCTGAACGCCGCCGGACCGCGCATCGACACCCTGTACGCCTATGACCTGACCCCCGGCATCGCGCGCTATATCCAGGAGCGCTTCCGGCGCCTGGCGCCGCCGGGCCGGGTCGAATGCATCACGAATGCCGCGGCAGACCGCATCGCCATCCCGCTGCCGGACGGACAGGTGCAGGTGGTCTCCTGCTACGAGCGGCTCGAACACTTCGAGGATCCGCTCCCGCTGCTGCGCGAGATGCGCCGCGTGCTGGCCCCCGGCGGCCAGGCGCTGATCCTGGTGTCCAACCGGTTCTATCCCCACCTGTACCGCTACCGCAGGATGCGCCGGAAGGATTATGCGCTGGGCCGCAACTGGAACCGCGGCCCGGAGCGGAAGTACGAACCGGCGCAAATCGAGCGGCTGCTCGAGCAGGCCGGGTTCCGGGTCACCGCGGCCTTCGGCCTTCAACCCGTCTACCTCAAGGCCGCGGCCCTGCTGGCCGACCTGTACCGCAAGCTCGGGCTGCACGGGCGGGCGGACGGGGTGTCCGACTGGTCCTCGCAGCGTTTTGCGATCCGCGGACGATTCCGCAAAATCTGTTCGGTCCTCGCCTATGAACTCGAGTAATTCAAACAGCATGACCGCATCGGCAGCGGCGCTCGGCGCCTTGGAAGGCTGGCTGGAATCCCTGCGCGGCGAGGGCGGCTATTACGGCCCGGCCGTGGGGCTGCGCGGCGCAGTCCTGGCCTGGTGCGGACCGGCGCACGACTGGCGCTGGGAGGGGCTGCTCGACGGCTGGGTCGCCCGCCACCGGACCACGGGGGAGCCGGTCTATCTGGAGCGGATCGAACAGGCGTTGCGCGACCTCCAGGCCGCGCAGCTCGCGGACGGATCGTTCCGCAATTCCTGTTTCGAGCTGAATCCCCTGGAAGGCGGCATGCCGCATGAGCCCGCCGTGATGGCCGCCACCCTGCGTGCCGGACGCTATCTGCGGGAGCTGGGGCGCAACTGGCCGGACGGCACGGGGTCCATGCTGGAACGCTTCGTGGAGCAGCGCCTCGTCCAGGCGCTCTGGAACAAGACGCTGCAGACGTTCAACAACTGGCTGCAGAGCGATTTCGCCGTCTATTCCCCGCCTGCCGTGGCGTCCATCGTCGAAACGCTGTTCGAATACGGCGACCTCGCGGGCCAGGCGGAACGGTGGACCCCCTACATCGCCGGAGCGGCGGAGTCGCTCCTGAAGTGCCAGTTCCGCGACGGGCCCCTCGCCGGCGCGCTGCCCGTCTCAAGCACGGACCGAGCCTCGGCCTCGCCCTATCTGGCGGCCCGCTGCCTCCCCGCGCTGCTGCGACTGCACCGCGCAACCGGCGACGGGCGCTTTGCGGATGCCGGCGACCGGTTGGCCGGTTTCGTCACGCGCAACTTCCAGGCCGGCGGCGGCATCGCCTGCATGGCGTTCGCCGGGCGCCCCGACCGCGTCGCGCCGCGCTATACCGGCGCCACGGCCGGCGCGCTGGGATTGCTGTGCCGCATGGAGCGGGCGGATGAAGCGCTGTGCCGGACGCAGCTCGACTGGCTGCTGGCACGGCAGTCGGACGCGGGCGGATTCGATACCGCCGTCGGCTTCGGACCGGGCGGGGCGCGGCGGCAGCCGCCCGACTGGCGCGATGTGCTCCCCGTGTGCGGCTGGGCGGCTCCTGTGTATGCGCTGCTGGCGAACCGCGTCCCGGCGTCGGCGCCGGGCGGGAAGGCCGGCGGCGGCGTTGTCCGCCGCGACGTGATGGTGCGCGGCCGCCGGGCGGAACTGACGGAAGACGCCGACACGATCACGCTGCGGGACCGCCGGGAGCCTGTGTATGTCTGGCGCAAGCGCACCGTCTGGCCGGAGATTTGCCTGCTGTAGGAATCACGACATGGAAAAGAAGATCCTGTTCGTTCACGAGATGTTCGGCCGCCTGGCGGGGGCGGAGCAGAACATCCTGGTCACCGCGCCGCATCTGGCGGAGGCGTTCAAGCTGGAATGCCTCTACTGGAAGCGGAGCGGCAAGGACGAGGCGGCGTTCGAGAAGCTGTTCCCCGTCAACTATGCGGTCGCGTTCGACGGAGCGCCGGACGAAACGCGGGGCCGCGTGGCCGACGTGCTGCGGCGGTCCGCGCCCGACCTCGTGTATGTCCACAAGTGCATCGCCAACCCCGTGCTGGAGGCGCTCACGGACTGGGGCGGGCCGCTCGTCCGCATGGAACACGACCACGACATCTACTGCATGCGCAGCTACAAGTACTCCCCGTGGACCCGCCGCATCTGCACCCGGAAGGCCGGCCCCTGCTGCCTGTTTCCCTGCCTGGCGTTTCTCAAGCGGGATCGTTCGCGCGGGCGGTTCGGCGTCCGCGGCGTCAGCTACCGGCAGCAAATGCGCTGCATCGAATTGAACCGGCGGTTCGCGGCCATGTTCGTCGTGACGAACTACATGCGGGACGAACTCATTCGCCAGGGCTTTGCCCCTGAGCGCATCCATATCTTCCCGCCGATTCCGGCGCCGGCCGGACACGCGTTTTCCAGCACCTTCTCGGCGGTGAACCGCATTGTCTTTGCGGGGCAGATCATCCGGGGAAAGGGACTGGACGCCTTGCTGCGGGCCCTGGCCCTGTGCAAGCAGCCCTTCCGGCTGACCGTGCTGGGGTCCGGTTCGCATCAGGCCACCTGCGAAAACCTGGCGAAGACGCTGGGCTTGGCGGATCGCGTGGAATTCCCCGGTTTTGTCCCCTTCGAGCAACTGGCCTCGTTCTACCAGGAAGCCACGCTCGTGGCGGTGCCTTCGCTCTGGCCGGAGCCGATCGCCACCATCGGGCTCGAGGTGCTGCGCTACGGTCTGCCCGTGGTCGGGTTCGATGCCGGCGGCATCCGGGACTGGCTGCGCGACGGCGAAACCGGCTACCTGATCCCGTGGATGGATCTGGACGCGATGGCGGCGAAGATCGACTTCCTGCTCGCCCACAAGGACGAGGCGCGCCGCCTGGGCGAGCAGGGGCGCCTCTTTGTGAACCGCGAATATGCGTTCGAGCCGTATCTCGAGCGGATGAAGCGAACCTTTCTCAAATTGATGGGCGACGCATGAGCACCATGACAGACACCAGCGATCCATCGGGCGGCGCCTTCAGCGTGCGCGACCAGTTCG
>CAZQKI010000061.1:0-7158 GCA_964592855.1 uncultured Lentisphaerales bacterium | reverse complement strand
ATGACAGACACCAGCGATCCATCGGGCGGCGCCTTCAGCGTGCGCGACCAGTTCGCGGATTCCGATCCGGCGCGGCCGCCGCACCGGGCGGGCGCGGCCGATGCACCGATCACGCCGCCGGGCGGCGACCGGCCCGCGGCCGCACCGCAAATGCCCTTGCGGCGGCCGATCACGCCCGAAACCATGGTCCAGTTGATCGATTGGGGGCAACTGGCGCGTGGCATCTGGCGCCGCGCCTGGATCCTCGTGTTGCTGACGGTGCTCGGCGCCGCGCTGGGACTCTACGGCCGGGCACGGATGGGAAAACTCCGGTATGAGGCGCGCGCCTCGCTGCTGTATCGCGCCGAACGGCAGAAACAGGCGCTGTCTTCGCCGGGCACCGGCGTGGCCATCAAGGGACTCGCCCGCCCGACGGCGACCAGCCTGCTGCGCCGGGCCGGCAATCTGGAGCAGGTCATCGCCACCTTGAAGCTGAACATGACCCCGGTGGAACTCGGGTGGCGCGTTCAGACGCAATCCGATCGCCAGTCCGAAATCATCCTGTTGCGCGTCGAATTCATGCCGACCCCCGAACTGGCGGTCGCGACGGCCAATGCCGTCGTCCAGGTGGGGCTCGATGACAACCTGAACTTCTATCGGAAGCAGGCGCTGCAGTTGGCCGAGCAATTGAAGCAGCAGGCGGATGCGGCCTCGGGCGAGGCCGAGGCCGCGCGGAAGGCGCTGATCGCCTACCAGACCCAGCATCAACTGCTGGAGGTCAGCGCCGACACCAAGGCGTTTCTGGACAGCATGGTCGCCGTCAACGAGCGGCTTCACGCCGCCCGCATCGCGCGCGATTCCCAGGTGGTGCGCATCGCCAACTACCGGCGCCTGATCGCGGAACTGCCCGACGAGGTGATGCAGGAATCCTTCGAGGACAATCCCTTGAAGCGGCGCATCGCCAATACGGAGGTCGCGCTCATGGAGGCCCGGACGCGGTACGGCCCCGAGAACCCCCGCGTCCTCCAACTGGAGGACAGCATCCGGGAAATGCGCCGGACCATGACCGGGCCATCCTTCGATGAAACCCGGGAGCGGGTGTTTATCAAGAATCCCGCCAAGCAGGATTTCGAGATGGAAGCGCTCCGTATCACGGCCGAACAGGAGGTTCTGGACCAGACCGTTGCGCAGATCGAGCAGCAGGCCACCGACCTGGGCGAGAAATACAAGCACCTGCCTGCGCAACAACTCGAACTGGCCGGCCTCCATCAACGGCAGGCCGCCGCCGAGGCTTTGGTCCATGACCTGGAAAAAACCATCGCGGACGCGCGGCGGACCGCCGAGCTCGATCTCTGCGACTTCGAGCTGCTCGAACCCGCGCGCACGGCCGGCGCGTCGCAAGGCAAGCTCGCCGCCCTGCTTCCCGTCCTGGCCGTGACCTTCGGCGTGCTCGGGGGACTGGTTTTGTGCGCGATGCTGGCCCTGGCGGACCCGAAGCTGAAAGCCGCGGGGCAGATCGAACGCCTCTACACCGTGCCTTGCCTCGGGACCGTCCCATCCGTGAAGGCAACCGACGCCCTGCCCGCGGCCTTCCGTCCGGTTTGCCGCACCCTGTATCAACGGATCGCCGGACTCCCGGCGACCGGGGGCGCCCGCGTGTTCTGCGTCCTCAGCGCCTGTCCAGGCGACGGCAAGAGCACCCTGGCGTTCCAGGCGGCGCGCTACTGGGCCGCACTTGGAGTCAGGACCGCCTGCCTGGACTTCGATCCCGCGCCCAACCCGTGGCTTCGTCCGGAGGAGGCGCAGGCCGGCATCGAGGACTACCTGACCGGCCGGGCCGCCTGGGAGGATATCGTGTTCATGCGGGAGGATGTCGCCTGCTTCAAGCGGAAGCGGGATGCGGGGGATCTGCCGGAACACATGCACGGGAGGGTCATGCACCGGTTCATGGAGACCTTGCGTGCGCAATACGGCTGTGTCATCGTCGAGGCGCCCGCCTGGATGGACGATGAACCGAGCGCACGGATGCTGGCCGAAATGACCGGCCTGTCGGTCTGGGTGGCCGCATCCCCGCTATCGACCCGCCCCGTGCTGAACAAGGCCTTCGACAACCTGGACCGGACCGGCATCCGCCCGTGCGGCATTGTCCTGAACCGGGTTCCGGGCGCGAAGGGTCCCGGCAGGAGGGATCTTTCGTCATGATGGCATGTGTCGCCGACAGCCTTGCGGCACGGGGCCTTCGGATCGCGGCTGCGACCAGCCTGCTGGCGGGGATTTTCGGCACGGGCTGCCGAACGTCGCCCCCGCCGGGGGGCGCCACCGTCCCCGCGTCGGAGGCGGTGCAACCGGCGGCTGACGACACGGGGCAGGCGACGGCGCTGCCCGAGAGCTACTTCCGGCCATACGACCCGGCAGCCTATCGCCTCGCCGTCGGCGACGTGGTCGAGATATCGGTCTTCGGCTACCCGGACACGGTGTCCGTCACGCCGGTCGCCCCCGACGGCAAACTCTACTACCTGTTCATGAACGGCGTCACCGCGGCCGGGCGGGCGCCGCCGGATGTGGCCCGCGACATGGAAGGCGCGCTGAACCGGATGTTCAACAACCCCACCGTATCCATCCTGCCGCGCCAGTTCGCCGAAAACCGCTTTCTGGCGATCGGCAAGGTGGTGTATCCAAACGTCTATCCGCTGGAGAGCGCGCTCACGCTGCGCCAGGCCATCGCCCGTGCCGGGGGCCTGGCCCAGGGCATCTACCGCGGCACCACGATCGAGCTGGCCTCCTTGCGCGACAGCTATCTGCTCCGCGACGGCGAACGGGTTCCGGTGGATTTCGAAGCGCTGATTCACCGCAACGACGCGTCGCAGGACATCTTTGTGCGTCCCGGCGACAGGATCGTGATCGCATCCGGTCTCGGCCGGGAGGTCTTCCTGATGGGGGCCGTCGGCGAACAGAAGGCCGCCGGCTACACCGACGGCATGACGCTGGTGGAACTCATCTCCGGCCAGTCCGAGCGCGGCGGCGGCTACAACCCGACCGCCCGCCTGGGCAAGGTGCTGATCGTCCGGGGCGCGCTGGAAAATCCGACGACGTTCGACGTCGATCTGTCCCGGATACTCAAGGGCCTCGATCCCGATGTGTACCTGATGCCCGGCGACATCGTCTATGTTCCGGAAAAGCCCTATCGTTTCGCACGCGACCTGACGCGCGCCGTCGTGCTGACGTTTGTCCGAACCTTCGCGTCCGAGGCGGGGGCCGAGCTGGTCGATGAAACCATCTTTCTCACCGCGCCGTCCGATCCGGGGAGGGCGCCATGAGCCGGGACATTGCCTGCCGCTTCGGAGCCCTCGCACTGGCCGGGAGCCTGGCCTGCTTCACCGCGGGATGCACAGCCACCCGTTCCCGCGACCCGGCTCCGGACAATCGGCAGGTGGAGCAGTTCGACTTCACCGCCCCCACGGGCGCCGTCGTTGCGGTCGAGGCGTCGGCCGACGCCGCCTACGGACTGGGAATCGGCGACGTGCTGGCTATTTCGATCTACGGGGAAGACGGCAGCCTCCGGGAGGTGCCGGTGGATCCCAGCGGCAACATCGCCTATCTCATGGTCGGCACGGTGCCCGCCGCCGGACGCACGATCGACGCGCTGCGCGCCGACCTGCAGAAGCGCGTGTCCGCGCAGCTTGCCCGCGGCCTGGTTCAGGTGGTTCCGGTGCGCTTCGGCAGCCAGACGTACACGATCCTGGGCGAACTGAATTATCCCGGCACCTATCTGATCGAGGGGCGGACCACGATCCTCGATGCCATCGCGAAGGCGCGGGGGATCCGGACCGGCTACTTCCGCAATTCGACGGCCGAGATGGCGGACTATCGGAACGCCATCCTGATGCGGGGCGGCCGCCTGGTTCCCGTCGACTTCGAAGCGCTGATCGGCCGGGGCGATGCGACCCAGAATGCGGAACTCCGGAACGGCGATATCCTCAGCATCCCCTCCTCGCTCGTCCGCAACGTGTACGTGCTGGGCGAAGTGAATTTCCCGCGGACGGTCGGTTTCGTTTCGTCGCTCTCCCTGATGCAGGCGATTACCGAGGCGCGCGGGCTGAAGAACAGTTCCGACGGCCGGATCGTGGTGGTGCGCGGCTCCCTGGCGCGGCCCGAGGCCCGCATCGTGCGCTTCGACGAGATCCTGTCCGGTCGGCAATCGAACCTCGCGCTGGCTCCGGGCGACATCGTGTACGTCCCGCCGCGCCGCCTCGCCCTGATGCGCGAGATCGTCGAAACGGCGATCTCCGCCTTTGCCAACACCGTGTCGGCGGGAAGCGCCTCGCGGCTTTACCGGGAGGCCGTCGGCCCGGCAGATGGAGACGCACCATGATGGACGACCGTGAACCGGGTGGGGACGCGAACGGCGAGTCCTCCGTCTACTTCTCCCGCGAGGCCGTCTCGGGCGTCCCCTGGATGGTTGCCAACAAGGTGGCGATGCTCTTCGTCTACATGGGACTGTCCGTATTGACGGTCCGTCTGCTCGGCCCGGCGGAATACGGCCGTTTCGTGCTCGCCCGCAGCGTCACCGAATTTCTCGTGATCGTCTGCGCGCTGGGCCTCGATGTGGCCATCCTGCGCTTTATCCCGGAACTGACCGGAACACACAACAAGGCGGGCTTGCGCCGGTTCCTCGTGCGCGCCTTCGCGCTGCAACAGGCCGCCGCCGCCGTCGCCATCGCGGCGCTCCTGCTGGGGCGGCCGCTCCTGGAGCGGGCATTCGACGTGAGTTTCGCGGGCTTGCTTGGACCGGCCGGGCTGCTGCTGGCGGCCACGATCTTCAAGGACGCGCTGAACAACGTGTTCACCGCCCTGTTCCGGGTGCGCGTCGTGGCCGTGCTGTCCCTGGTCAATGGCGTCCTGTGGCTGGCTTTGCTGGTCTGGCTGCTGGGCCGGCAGCCGGATGCCGCAACCGCCCTCGGCGTGCAATCCGCCTCGCTGTTGCTCGTCTACGGCGTGGGTCTGATCCTGCTGACCCGGCTGGTCCGGGCGCTGCGCTGGCGTTCGCCGCCGCGCGGCATCGGCCGGCAGCGCACGCTGAACCTGTCGCTCTCGGTCATGCTCAACTCGCTGCTGCGCATGCTGATGCTCAAGTACACCGAGGTGTTCTTCCTGGGGGTGTACTTCACGCCGGTGGTCGTCGGCTACTACGACCTGGGTTACGCGACCCCCATGCTGGTGCTCACGATCATCCCCGCCGCGCTGCAAACCCTGCTGACCTCCGCGTTCACCCAGGCCTATGCGCGGGACCCGCGCTGCCTGGGCCGGCTGATCGATTCCGTCTACAAGCTCACCACCCTGATCGTCGTGCCGCTGGCCGCGTTCGGCGTGTTCTTCGCCCCGCGCGGAATTGTTCTGCTGTATGGCCGGGAGATGGCCCCGGCCGGTCCGATCGCGGCGGCCTTCTGCGTGCTGCACGTCCTGCCGCTGATCTCCACGCCGCTGTCCATGGCGATCACGGTCAAGGAACAGGTGCTGCGCATGCTGCCCTACATGCTGATGCAGGTCGGCCTCAACCTGCTGCTCGACTGGGCGCTCATCCCGCGGTTCGGCATCCCCGGCGCCATCGGCGCGGTGGCCGGAACCTTCCTGCTGACCATCCCCTGGCGGTTGCGGGCCGTCCGGGCCATCGTGGGCGGCATCCATTTTCCCACCGCCTTCTTCGTGCGCCATCTGCTCGTCGCCGGAGCGCTCGCCGCCGCCCTGAGCCCGTTGGCCGGCAAACTCAACCTGGCGGCGCTCAGCCTGCTGGGTTGCGCCTACCTTGTCCTCTTTGCGGTCCTGGTCCGTGCGTTGCGGTTGATCCGGCCATCGGACGTGGCGGACCTCCGGGCGCTCGGCATGTCACGCGTCAATCGCGTGCTCGACCGGTTCGTTGGAGTGGCCTGACGGGAGTTGTGAACGATGAAGATTCTTCTTGGCGGAGTCCCCTTCGGGAGAAACAACGTGGGCGACGAGGCCATCCTGGCGTGCGTCGTCCGCATCGTGCGCGAAGCGCGGCCGGATGCGGTAATCAGTGTCAGCACCGATGACGGGGCGGCCACGGCCGCGAAACTCGGCGTCCGCGCCGTTCCGCTCTTCGGCTTCGAACCGCCCTACAGCCGGACGGAGATGATCCGTGAACTGCAGGCGCACGACGCCTTCCTCTGGGCCGGCGCCACCGGGCTTTCGGATTATCCCGAAATCCCGACGGAAATGCTGCGCCAGGCGCAGGCCGCGGGACGGAAAACCGTCGTCTGGCAGGTCGGGATGAACAGCGAACTCAACCCCGCCAAGTACCGGGTCCTGCCCGGCAAAAGGCGCCGGGTCCTCAACGCGCTGACGGCCGCATCACTGGGCCTCTTCCGCGGCGTCGCCTGGGAAGAACGCCGCCGCGTCGCCACGGCCCGCCGCCGCATCGCCGAAGCGCTCAACGCGGCCGATCTGGTGGTGGTGCGCGATCCCGAGAGCCGGACGCAGGTGGAGGCGTGCGGCGTGTCGCGCCAGGTGCATGTCGGCGCCGATTCCGCGCTGTTGCTCGAACCCTCCGCCACGCCTGCGTTCGGCCCGGATGCGGTCCGCGTGCTGGCGTTCCCCGGCCCGAAGATCGGCCTGTGCATATCGGCGCAGCGCGAGATTGCCAACCGGTCCGCTTTGCTGGCCTACCTGGACCACCTGGTGGAAGCCGACAGCCGGCGCATTCTTTTCATCCCCATGAACCCGGTCACCGACGCCGCCCTGATGGAGGATCTGCGGCGGGCGATGCGCTACCCGGGCCGGGCCGCGACCTTGACCGGCCGCCACGAACCGGGCGACATCCTCGCGGCCGCGGCGGGGGTGGATGTGCTCGTCAGCAGCCGGCTGCACCTGCTGATCTTCGCATCCATCGCACACACGCCGTTCATCGGCATCAGCCGCGGCTCCAAGGTGGACCATTTCCTCGCCCCCTACGGCCTGCATTCCGTCGGCAGTGTCGAGGCGTGCAATTTCGAGGCCATGCACGCCGAGACGCTCCGCCTGCTCGCGGACAAGGCTTCCTTCGCGAAACAGAGCCGGGAGGTGCGGCGGCACCTGCTGGCCCGCCTCGATGCCTCGCGCGGACTTCTTGCCGAAGTTCTCGCTCCACCCAACGCGCAACGCTGAACGTTCATCAGAGCTTAC
>CAZQKI010000060.1:0-23032 GCA_964592855.1 uncultured Lentisphaerales bacterium | reverse complement strand
GATGATAGCCCTGTCGCCCACAGGCAATCGCGAGGGACTTTCCGCCTGCGGCGGAAGCATCCCTTATCCTCCCGGTCGATAGCGCTTAAGCAAGCCAAGAAGTAACACCCCCCTAATCGTCTTCAAATCCAGTCCGCGTTTACTGTCGGCCACTTGCGTTACGATAACGAATGCCGCCTGTGGGCTGGAGCCCGCTGCGCACGGCCAGAATGAGCTTGTGGCGCCAGGCGCGCATGCGCGGGTGCGAACAACGGAGGACTGAAGCAACCGTGAACACACATGATCGAAAAGGGGAATCGCGCGTGTTTCCCGTTACGGCCTGCCTTTCGGTGGCCATCGGGCTGATGCTCTGCTCTTCCTGTCGCACGCCCCCGGCGCCAGACAACGGGCTTGTGGGGATGATCTATCATGCGGCCGTGCGGCCAGACCCCGTCAGCATGGCGAACCAAAAGCAAGGCAGCCGGGTAAGCGGAGTTCAGACACCGCCGGCATCCGTTGCAGCGTCGCCATTAACGGCGTCCGTTGCGGCGCCGTTGCCGGCGACCATGGGTCGCGCCGAGGCCGCAACCAATGGACCGGCGTACGAGCCGCCGGCGTACCGGATATCCCCGGGCGATGTCCTGTCCGTCTCCTACTTCGGGCGTCCGCCGGCTGACACGACGGAGTACCTCGTGGACAGCCAGGATGTGCTGACCATTTCCGTTACGGGCCAGGAGCCGTATGCCGCCGACGTGGTCGTCCGTCCCGACGGTTGCCTTTCGTTCTTCCTGATCGGCGAACTGCGTGTGCGCGGCTTGACCGTGGCGCAAGTGCGCGCCGAAGTCTCCACACGTATGTCCAAGGTGATGCCGGGGGCCGACATCACCGTGATCCTGAAAGAGGGAAACGGGTTGGTTAAGGATTTCCTGAATACCCTTCGAAGCGCCGATCAGGGGTCCACGCGGGTCATTCAAGTCCGGCACGATGGCGCCGTGACGTTTCCCCTCGTGGGAGAAACGATCGCCATGGGCAAGACGCTGTCCGATTTCTCCCGGGAGATTGAGGCTCGCTACAACGGGATCTTTCGCGGCGGCATCTCCGTGACCTTCAACCTGAACTCAAGCGCCGACGGCAACATCGCCGTTCTGGGAGAGGTGCGCAATCCCGGACGCTACACGATCGGCAACCCAATCAGCCCCTTCTTCGCTCTGGCCATGGCCGGCGGTGCGCTGGACACCGCCAAGAAATCGCAGGTCGTCGTGGTTAAACGGCAACCTGGGGGCCGTGTCGCCTGGTATGCCATCAATCTGGACCTGGACTCCGGCAAGCCCCTGGGACCCGAGATTGCCCTCGCGCCGCAGGATATGTTGCTGGTGCCCAAGACCGGCATCGCCAACCTGAATGTCTTCGTCGATCAGTACATCCGCCGGCTGATGCCCATGGGCGCAAGCTACAGCACGGAGAATTGGACGCTCTGGGGCCCCAAGTGACAGGAGATACGCATGACCTCGCATGACGACTTGATCAAACGCACGCTGCGGCTCTTGCCCTACTACCGGGGACGGATCTGGTGGATCGCCTCGCGGGTGGTGGCGCTGACGATTATCCTATCGGCCCTAGGCCTGGCGTTCAGTCCGAAATACGTTGCGCGCACGAAGCTCACGCTTCTGCCGACGCGCAGCGAAATCGGGTTCGCCTCCCAGCGGCCCGAGGCGTTGGGTCAGAGCCCCGCGACCATGCTCGGACAGACTCACGCCGAGGCGCTGCTGAGCCGCACGCTGGCCGAAAACGTGGCGCGGACGCTCCAGACCGAGAATGCGGCGGACCTGAACACCGGCGGCTCGACGGGCTTAATCCGGCGGTGGATCGTCGGCCCCGTGGTGGGAGGTTTCCACCGCACGATGACCCTGCTGAACACAGGGCGCTGGGAAACGCCAGATCCTCTCGCGTCGCTCGCGGACGGCATCCGGGGGCGTACTGACGTGCAGAACGTGCCGGGGTCGCTCGTGTTTCAGGTCAGCGTCACGTGGGACAACCCAAGGATTGCCGCCAAAATCGCGAACCTGATGACCGAACGCTATGTAGAGATGACCTTGAATTCCAGTCAGGAGGAGATGCGAACCGCGCGCGCCTACATCGAGGCTCGGGTTAAGGAGGTCGAGACCGGGCTGGAAACCGTGCAGACCCAAATCAAAGACTACCGCTCCACGGAGAGAGTCTTTTCCGTGGCGAATAACACGTCGGGGGACACCGATCTGGGCTTGCAGGAGTTGTCACAGTCCATGCGCGCGCTGAATGCCACGCGGGTCGACTGGCAGCAGTTGGACACGCGGATCGACGCGCTCAAGGCCTATCAAACGCCAGTTGCGCTGGCGGCGGTGGAAGCCGAGCGCAGCGGCCTCAAGGCGCGCCAGGAAGCCCTGGAGAAAGTCATCGGCGAACAGGTCGCCAAACTGGACAAGCTCCCGGCAAAAGAGGCCGGGCTGCTGGACCTCTACCGTGAACGCATGAGCAAGGAACGTGCGCTGACCGCCTTGCAGGATCGGCTGCTGGACACCAAAGTGGCCGAAGCGGCACAGCTCAGCACCGTGCGCATAATCGACACGGCCATTCCTCCGATCTACCCGGAACGGCCGCTGCTGCTGCGGAATGCCGCGGCGTCCGTCCTGGTGGGACTGTTGCTTTCCGCGGCTTTCGTGCTGCTGGCCGAAACGCGGCGCGCGGGGCTCAGGTGCCGCGAAGACCTTGGCGCCGAAAGTGGCGCCCTGCTCGGTCTTGTGCCGGCCGTTGCTGCCGCGAGCCATGACGACCCGGATGCCGAACGGGGCGGGAAGATGGCCGAGTTCTTCCGACGCATCGCGCATGGTCGCCTTGGCACCCTCGCGCATCGGAGCATGGTCAAACGCCACTTGGAACATCTGTTTCTCCGTCTGGCAGACGATGGCTGCGGGCGCATCTGTCTGTTCGTCGGTCTCGACGGCGGTGAGGGCAAGACGTTCCTGATCGAGCAACTGGCGCGACTGGCCAAAGAGGCGGGGCGAAAGGTGCTGCTCATCGACACCAACCTGAATCATCCGGCCCTGCATCTCGCGTTCGGCAAACCATTGGCCGCCGGCCTGACGGAAGTGTTGTCGGGCAGCGCAACGGTAAGGGATGTGGTCGTGCCCGCCGATGACAGTGTGGACTTGATCTGCGCGGGTGCCGTTCGCCTCAACGGGCAGGCGCGCTGGGATCTATTGGCCTGCAAGGAGCAGTTAAGCCGACTCGCGACGGAGTACGATCTTGTGCTAATGGATTCCGCGGCGCTACGGGCCGATCCGGCGGTCTCCCGTCTACTGACGCTGTCCGACCACATAGTGTGCGTATTCGATGCAACGTCATCGGCTCGGGACGATCTCGATTCCGTGCGGGAACACCTGCGCAGCTCGGCAAAGCCCGTTCACTTCATTCTGAACAAGGTGCTGTACGCTGCCGATCACCTGTTCGGGGCGGGGATGACGCAGGATCGGAGGCAAGTAACCAAGAACGGTCCGCCCGTCGACGTTTCCATCGCAGGGGATCCAGAGCTCCTATCGGGGGCGGCCGCTGGCGAGTCCCGGCGGAAGTTCCGCCGACACGCGAGCACACTTCCGGTGGTTTGCCGGACCAACGGCCGGGTGAATGGATGCGAACAGGAACTGTGCAACATCAGCTACAGCGGACTCTCCTTCGTGGGAAAGAAACAGCATGCGGCGGGCGATATCCTGACCATCGAATTTCCGTTCCTGGACACCCCCGTTGACCTCAAGGGGGCGGTGGTATGGTCCCAAGAGACCATGGACACAGAGGGAACCGCGTACATCAACGGCGTGCAATTTGTGAAGCAACCTGAAACCGTCCTGAGCAACCTGGTTGACCGCATCCGCCAGATCGAAGATCACAAGGATTCACAGCGGCGCCGCACGGGGCGCAAGCTATCCTCCCACGAAGCGGCCGAAGAGTTGAAAACGATGGGGCCCATTCCGCGCCGCTGATCTCGGCGGAAGCTGTTCGAACAGCGGGGGCGGAATGCGAAGGATCTTTGACAATGGAGCGACTCAGGCCCGGGCGCGGGCCTGGGGGACTTGGCTGCTTTTCGTTACGATGTGGGCGGGAGTGGCTTGGGGTGCCGCCGCTCCTTCGCCCTGGCGGTGGCCATGCCTCCTTTCGGCATTCAGCTTGGGCAGTTGGCTGACCTTGGTCCGCAGGCAGCCGTTGAAGATCCCCGTGTTGAACTACCATAGCGTCTCCGCGGATCCGGAATGGCTGCAAATCGGCGAGCAGGTGTCGCTGGCACCAGCCGCCCTCGAGCGTCAGCTGGCCTATCTGGAGCGGCATGGCTATCGGAGCTTGTTCGTCAGCGAAGTGCACCGCGTCCTGACCGGAGATGGCCGTCGTGAGCCGCGCGGGAAGTTCGTGGCGTTGACCTTCGACGACGGCTACGCCGATAATTGGATTGCCGCCTTTCCGTTGCTGAAGAAGTACGGAGTGAAGGCCACGCTTTTCGTGAGCACCAGCTTCATCTCTGAGGCGGAGGGCTGCCGCCCGACTCTCGATGAGGAAGGAAAACCGGGGCAGGGCGCGCTCGACTGGAGCGGCTATCTGACGTGGCCCGAGCTGAAAGCCATGCAGGTCAGCGGATTGATTGAGGTTCAGTCGCATGCCTGTACGCATACGCGCGTGTTCGCCGAATCCGGGTTGCAGGGGTTTGTGGGACCGTACAAACCCAATCTGTGGCTGCTTTGGAATGCCCGCCCTGAATCGCGTACGAGTTGGTGGCGCGCTGGTGAGACGAATCGCTCGCTGTGGGGACACCCGGTGTACCAGCAGGCGCCCGCCCTGGCGCATCGCGCTTATCGGCCCGATGCGGAGGCGGTGGCGCACATGTTGACCTGGGCAAAAGGCGCAGCCGTTTCCGAGGCAGCCGATTGGGAACGACGCGCGCGGGAAGCATGGGACCGGTATGCAAGGAACCACGCCGTGCGGGGCGAATGGGAGTCGGCCTCCGACTACGAGCAGCGGGTCGAGATGGACTTGGAGACGGCCAGGCGGACGCTGGCGGAAAAACTGGGAATCGGGAGCGATATCCTGTGCTGGCCGGAAAACGCCTTCTCGCAGGAGGGAGAGGTCATCGCGCGCCGGGTCGGCTACGTGGCCACAGTCTCCAACCGGCATGACAGTCGGAATGCGGTCGGCGAAGCGCCGGGCCGGATGGCGAGGGTGTTTATCGGGAGTCGCTCGGCGGGGATCCGGTGTCCGTGGCTGGACTTTGCGGTGTTCGTTTTGGAATTGAAAGTGTTCGAGGGCTGGTACGCGGTGTATCCGTTGCTCGCGGTCATGCATATGTCCAAGAAAGCCGCGTCTGCGGTCAGGAGACGGTGGAAATGCCACAAGGACTACTTGTCAATTTGGGACTGATGGTCGGAGTGGCCGCGTTCGCGCTGCTGACCAGCGTCTCCCACACGGCGGCGCTGGCGACTGCCGGCGGACTGGTCTTGTGCGCGGGAGCGGCCCGGCGCATGGAGGACCTTCCGCGGCTTGGACTGTTCGTCATCGTTGCGCTCGTTCCGTTGAGCTATCTTGGCACGCGGGTGGCATTCGGATCCCTGAACTCCCTGACGAAGCTGGTGTTCCTGCCCGCGCTGGCTGTGCTGCTGGCGGACCGACTCCTGACCCGCCGTCCGCTGGTGCTGGGGCGCGTTGGCCTCGGCGCCGCGCTGTTCGCCCTGGCGCTGGCGGTTTCGAATCTTGTCAACGACACGACCCCGTATTCCCTCTGGTTCCTCTCGCGGTTCGCCAGCGTGTTGCTGCTGTTCTTCCTGACCGCGAACGTCCTGCGGGGCGAGCGTGATGTCGCGATCCTGCTAGCGGTCATGGCCGCGGCTTGCACCATTTCCGCGGTGGGTTCCGTAATCCTGCCCGTGCGGGCCGCACCCAATTCGTTCATGAACAATGGCATGCTCGAGCGCATGACCGGTTGGTCGACGGATGACGCCCCCACCTTCGGAGCCAACCTTTTGCTGGCGCTGCTGATCTGCCTGTACTTCGCCTTCGTGGACCGGCGACCGGCGGTGCGCCTGCCCTTGGCGGCCGCGGCCGCGCTCCTCGTGATGGCGATCGTGCACACGTATGCGCGTGGCACGACGGTGGCCATGGCGCTCTCCATCGGCTTCCTGCTCTTCAAGATCCGCCGGCGCGTGTCCGTTCCCGCCATACTGGCCGCGCTGGCGGTGATGGCGATCTGCCTGGCACCGCTCGCGCCGGAGGCCTACTGGGAACGCATGCGCACCATGTACACTCAGTTCACGGTCGACTCGACCATCACCCGCAGGATCGACACCTACCGGATTGGACTGCAACTGTTCCGTGAGCATCTGCTGTTCGGCCTTGGCCCGGGCAACTTTATGGCCGCGTACATGCAACCTGAATTCCGCTTCGAGCGCGGCGTGGTCCCGAGCGCGCTTTTCAATCTCTATCTGTCCATCGCCACGCAGACCGGCCTGCTCGGGCTCTGCGCCTTCGGCCTGATGGTCGGCAGCGCCTTCCGCGAGCTGCGCCGCGCCGCGCACTCCGCCGTCGACGGGGACGGTTTCCTGACCCAGGCAGCCGAATTGCTGCAGGTCATGCTGACGGCGCTGCTGCTGATCTCGCTGTTCGAACCGACCGACCTGCAGAAATACCTGTGGATCGTGCTCGGCGCCGCGGCCGCCTTGGGTGGCCTCCGGCGCGCCGCGTCTGCCGCCGCCCCTACCGCATGAAGCCTCCCCGCGTATTGCATCTCATCCACCACCTGCACTGCGGTGGCGCGGAAAGACTGCTCGCCGACCTCCTGCCCTGCCTGGCGGCACAAGGCGTGGAAGCGCAGGTCGCCTGTTTGAATGACCGCGGCCTCCTATTCGACGAAATCCGGCGCCAGGGCATCCGGACGCACTTCATCGGCCGACGCCCAGGGTTGGATCTCGCCGCCCTCTGGCGCTTGCGGCGGCTCTTGCGCGAACAGAAGATCGACGTGCTCAACACGCATGGCCTATCCGCCGCCCTGTGGGGCCGGCTCGCGGCCGTGGCGGCAGGGACGCCCCACGTCGTGGTGACCGTTCATTCCGTGGCCGGCTGGATCCAACCGCGGAAACAACACCTTCTCAGCCGTCTGCTGCAGCCCGTGACCGATCGATTCGTCGCCGTCAGCGAGAGCGTGCGCCAGTCGCTGATCGAGAAAGAGAACGTGCGGCCCGCGTCTATCCGCGTGATCCATAACGGACTGTGCATCGAGCGGCATTGTCGTTCGACTGCTGTGGCGGAAGACCGGCGGCACCTCGGGTTTGAGGCGGAAGGATTCCTGGTGGGCATGGTGGGCCGGTGCAACCGGGAAAAGGGCGGCGCCACCTGGGTCAGGGCGATCGCCGCACTGGCGCGCGAGAACGCAGACGTCCGGGGTGTCCTCATCGGCGACGGTCCCGAGCGGGCGGCCTGGCAAGAGCTGGCGAGGAAGGAGTCTGTCGCCGACCGCATCCGTTTCGTTGGCGCGCAGAGCGATGTGGCGCCCTGGCTAGCCGTGTTGGATGTGTTGGTATGTCCTTCTGTTCAGGAATCCTTCGGTCTGGCGGCGCTGGAGGCGCAGGCCGCCGGCGTGCCGGTCGTGGCGACGCGCGCGGAGGGGTTTCTCGAGAACCTGCACGATGGCGAGGATGCGCTGCTGGCGCCGTCAGGCGACGCCGAAGCTTTAGCCGCCCTCGTCAAGGCTCTTCGCGAGTCGCCGGATCTTGTCTGCCGCCTTGTCGGAGCCGGCCGCCGTAACGCCGCTCGTTTCACCATCGCACGCACGGCGGAGCAGTATGCCGCTCTGTATCGAGAGCTGCTCGCGAAGCCGCCGCGGTAATGCCGGCGCCGTCGCCCACGGAAAACCCCGGCTCACACCTCAAGGCACATTGCGATCTGCAAACAACGCCACAGATGTCTTTGCTTGCCGGTGGCCAACCGCAGATCCTTCTCGTGCAGCTTCCGCGCCCACCGCAAGGCTGTCGGCCGATGAATCACGGCAACGGGGATGGCCCATTTCGAGTAGCCGATCACGCCCTGGATTGCGCGGATCCGAAAGCGTGCCTCGATCTCGGCGATGGTTCGCCGTGTGAACGGCCATTCCCATTCCCGATCCGCTCGGAACGGGTGATACGCGGCTCTCACCGCATAGGCCAGCGGGCTCGTTTGAACCGGATCGCAGGACACGATTCTGCCGCCGGCCGCGAGTTTCTCGCGGAGAACGCCAAGGAGGGGGTCGATCGGTTTGAAGTGATGCAGGACCCCTTGAGCGTAGACGATATCGAAGCCGCTTTCGGTGAACTCGCCGGAAAGGGCATCCACGCACTGCAACCGGGCGTTATGGATGCCGGCTTGGTGGAAACGTTCATCCAACTTGTCCAGGGCGTTCCGGCTCAGGTCGATCCCGAGATACTGCCCGGCATTGGCCGCCAGATAGGGGCTGAGCACGTTGCCTTCGTTGCAGCCGAAATCCAGGACCTTCTTGCCCGCGAGGTCCCCCATCCATCGCTTGTGCAGATCGAAAACATCCTCCCAGATTCCGGAGTTGACCATGAGGTAGTACAGATCGCTGCGGACCCTCCGCCAGAGTTTCATCGCCGGATTGAGGGGACGTTGGGACGGAGCGGTGTCGAAAAAGTCAGCTTGTTTTCGATTCAAGGCCGAAGGCCCCATAGTGTCGTTCTTATTCACAGCACTCCTCATTTCGCATTTCAAGGCACCGCTCCTGTTTGCGCCAGGCCGGACTGAGCCTGGACGGTATTCAGCAGAGGGATGACCACAATGTTCGTACCGCGTTCGATCGCGATGTCGGCGCCCAGATCTCCCCGCGTTCGAAAGCGCACGCTCCAGGTCGTGGCGTTGCGGGTCAGCGCGACTCCCGCCCACCCCGTCTCCTGCAAAAGGCGGGCAGGCGCCATGTTGGTCTTCTCGAGGCCGCCAACCTCGATCAAATGCAGGAAGCAATCGTCCTGCGACGGGACGGAGGGCGCCACCTCGACGCGCCACCCTCCCATCAGATCCGTTTGTCTCAGGGGTGTCGGCGACTGACCGGTGGTCGCCCGGGGAGGGAGCGGCCAGTTGCGGCCGTCACTCCAGAATTCCCGGCCGGGGCCGCCGATCTTTTCGGGCACCGCCTTCGCGGGCAGCAACGTGCGGCAGAACATACGCCCTTCGCCGTGTTCGGCGACAAACGTCGAACCCGCCATGCGCGGCTCTCCAACGGTGTGCAGGAGCCACGTCTTGCGGAACTCCGGCTTGACGGCGGACACACGGTCGAAAACGACAAAGGCATCGGGCTGCAGGTGGATAAACTGACGGGTGGCGAGTCGGCATTTCGCGGGGGTGTAGCAGGCCGTGGCATCGCTGGCGATGTAGGTGTAGTCAGGCGTTGTGACAAAGGCGCGGACCACCGCTCCGGTGAGCGAACACATGCCTCCGTCATTGGCGGCGCCGAGAGCATCCTCGCCTGGGGCGGCGGCGCCCCAGTAGCGCGGCAGGACCTCGCCGTCCATGCGGATCAGCATGGCGTTGTGCGCCACGCTCCGGCCGAAGTACTGAGGCAGATGATTCCCGGGTTCCGGCCGCGATCCGCTATCGATGGCGAGGAAACCACCGCGGAAGATCGTGAACGAGTTCTGGTCATAGTGCCGGTGGGCGAGAATTCCGTCCGTGCAGCCTCCCGCCGTGAACAACGCATGGGTGTCGTCGTCGTCTTGACCGGATCGCATAAAGATCTGCCCGAGGCCGGCGAAATGCCGGGCCAGGGGAAGGTCCGCGGGCGGCGCCGCGGCCGGCGGTGACGCGCCAAGCCGGGTCAGCAGGAACGGTGTGATCGGGCTCGCCGCCACGAAATACGTGGGCGCTGGGCATTGCTCCTGAATCCAGGCGGCGAGGGCCGCCCAGGTCGGCTCCGTGGCTCCGTAGAAATGCCGAATCTGGGCGCAATGGGTGTAGAGCTGCTCGGCCGGCAGCCGGTTGGAGACGTGGTCCGTATCGCCGGCTCCGAACTGCCTGCCGCCCGGCAGCCAGTTCCAGATGACGTAGTTGGGGAACCGCGCGACATGCGGCCAGTCACCCGCGATGTCCCGTCCGAACGCCGACTTCATGGTGTGAAAGAAATTGAATCCGGCCCACGGTGTGGCTCTCAGCGCGTAGCCGAGCGTCGGCGTGGCCATGCCGCCGTCGTCGCCGGCGACCTGTTGCCGGTAGTTCAGCATCTTCATGTTCAGGTCGTAGCCGAGAGCGATCGCCAGATCGGCCTTGGCATCGTCGATCCCCGCTCCCTTCAGCGCGATGCCCGCATACCACAGCAACGCCCGTTCGCCATACAAGCCGGAGCGGTGGTCCGTCAGATTGGCGCCCGGCGGAGGCGCGTTCCCGGGTTGGTTCCGTTCGACGTGATCGAGGAGTTCGCGGCCCAGGCGCGCACGGATCTCCGGCTCCATGGAATCGTAGAGCCAGTCATAGGCGGCGAGCGCGTGAATGCGGGAGAATGCGTACCAGTTGACCCTGCGGCGGGATTGATCGCCATTCCGGTAGAACGCGCAAGCGCTCTCAAGAAGCCGGGTCGCCAGGACGAGATCGTTGGACGAGCCCTCGCAGAGGTAGCGGAACGCGGCGGAAGCCGCTTCCATGCCGTAATCCTTCGGGAGGGTCAGATCTCCTTGAGCCAGCGCCTCGAGAGCCTTCTTACGGTCGTCGTAAAGCGCGCGCAACTCTCCCTGCGCACGGGCGCGGATGGCCGGCAAGGTCTCCTGGTTGATAAACAACCGCGGCCGTTCGTCCCGTAAGCGCAAGGTCTCATGGTCCGCCGCGGGAAGGGTCAGGCAGAGCGCCAGAAACGAGCACACGGCCAGCCGCAGCGCCGTAGCTGTCACGTTCACCGGTGAGTTCTCCATGCTACGACGTTTCTTTGCAGGATGAAGTTGCCGAATGCGACGAGCGCCGCCAGATTCGCGGTGCAGAAGTAGTGCGGCAGACGCAGAAAGGCAGGACCCACATTGAGCCGGTTCAGCACCGCGCCGATCGCCGCAACGAAGAGAAATGACAGTTGCAGCAGGAGCGTCATGCGATAGAACGGAGAGGGCAACAAAGCCACGTTGGCCATGAACGCAGCGGCCGCGAAGAGCGGTACAAGCCAACGCAGCAGGCGATGACTGACGACCTGCAGGGTAAACCAGCCGTGGCGTAACGGGTTGAGGACCTCCGGCGCCATGCGCAGGCTGTTCAGGCAACGAGTCATGATCCGCACCTTTCGTCGGAACTCATCCCTCAAGTCGGTCAGGACCGTTTCCCGCGAAACGGCGGCCGGCTCGAAGACCTGTCGCTTGCCGTGCCGGCACATGATCATCAGAGGCTCTATGAAGTCACTGATCATGGCGGGATCGAGCGGCACGTACAGCGAGCGGCGGACGGCATAGATGGGGCCCGTGGCGCCTGTGCATGACAGGACCCGGCTCTCCCAGGTCTTGAGGCGCGATTCCCAGTCGCGGTACGTCAGTTCGTGCCGCGCCGTCGCCGAGGCGCCGGTCGCGAAATCCGCGCGCCGTCCCTCGACGCAACCAACGGTCAGATCGGCGAAGCGGGCGACCAGCCGCCGGAGGGCATCCGGCGCGTAGAGGGCGTTGGCGTCGGAGAAGACCAGGATAGCCCCTTTGGCGGCGGCCACGGCGGCATTCTGGGCGGCGGTCTTGCCCTGTCGCCCCTCGACGCGCAGCAGGCGGACGCCCTGCCGCTCGAACCCGCGCGCGATCGTATCCGTCAGGTCTGTCGAGCCGTCGGATACCACCTGGATTTCCAACCGGTCCGGCGGGTAGTCCAAGCTCAGTGAATTGGCCACTTTGGCGGCCAGCACGCGCTCCTCGTTGTAGGCGGCAATGATCAGACTCACCGCCGGCCAGTCAGTCGGGGCTGACGGGTGAGGGCTCTGTTTCCAGCGCGCCAGGAGCCACATCAGCAAAGGGTAGCCGAGATACACGTAACCGATGACTGCCACACACGCCCAGAAAAGGGCAGCCATCAGTAAGTAATCTCCTTGCCGCTCGCAATCACGAAGACCGTCATGGTCAAAATCCAGAGATCCAGCGGCACACTACGATTCCGCAGGTAATAGACATCGTAGGCCAGCCGCGCGGCCATATCGGGCATGCCGCGGTTGTGAATCTGCTGGTAGCCCGTGATGCCCGGCTTGACGAGCAGCCGGCGCCGCTGTTCCGTGTTGTAGCGCTCGGCCAGCGCGACCACCTCGGGCCGCGGCCCGACCAGGCTCATCTCGCCGCGCAGCACATTGATCAGTTGTGGCAATTCATCCAGCCCGAAGCGGCGCAGGCACCGGCCCACGCGGGTGACCCGGGGATCGTCCTCCAGTTTGTACACCGGCTCCGCCAGGTCTTCGATTCGAATCAGATCCTTCAAGCGCTCCTCCGCGTCCGCGACCATCGTGCGGAACTTGAACATGCGGAAGGGGCGGCCGTTCAGCCCGGCCCGCTCCTGGGCGAAGAACACCGGTCCCCGGCTGGTCAGCTTCACCGCCGCCGCGATGACCGCCCACAGCGGCAGGGTGAGCACGAGGCCGAACGCCGCGCCGGTCACATCCACGCCGCGCCGGAGCATTTCGCGAATCGGGAGGGACCGGGAGCGCACCGCCTCCGAAAACGGGGGAAAGCCCGCCGCCTCATTCGTGACCGCGCAACCATATTCCCACGCCGCCGTGGCGTATCCCGCCCATGCCGTATTGCCGTTCATCTTTGCCCCCCCTGGCTTCAAAACAAATTCGAGTCCGATAAAATCGATGCCGTGAATCGTCGCGCCGGGCCGTTAGTATTGGATTAGCGAACCGGTATTTTTCAGTCTGGTGGATGGCTCTGGGTCGCTTCGCGCTCGTAGGCTTGCATGCGGCGGAGGGCGGGCCACATGATGGCGGTGTAGGCGGCCCACGCCGCGATCGCGCCGACGGGGATGCGCACAGGCGCCCAGGGCAGGAAGGCCGCCCAGGGAATGGCATACAGCAGAACCGGCACAACCCCCATGGCGACGGCGAAACGCGGCCAGTCGAACCACACCGGTTCCCGGGAACGGAGCCGCCACCAGAGATAGAGCGCGACGAGCCAGATGGTCAGAGAGCCGGAAAGCGCAATCCCGGGCACGCCCCAGCGGCGCAGGGCGAGGTTGCCGACGGCGTGCATGAGGATGGCGACCAGGCCCATGCGGACCATCGCCTTCAGGTTGCGTTCCACGATGTACAACCCTGCCAGGCACTGCACACAGAAGATGGCGGGAACTCCCAGAGCAAACACCCGCAGCGCCCTGATGACGACCTCCGCCGCCGACGCGTCGAACTTGCCTCGCAGGAAAAGAAACGTGACGGCGTCTCGCGCCGCCCAGGCGATGATGACCGCCAGCAGCGCACCCAATCCCGCCAGAAACAGCGAACCCTGCTTCGCCAATCGGACAGGGTCTCCCACCCGGGCGCGGATTCGCGCGATCTCGGGGAGCCAGGGGATCAGAAGGCTGGTCGAGAGCAGGATCGGCATCATGTGGGCCAGCCGCTCGGCGTAGGAAAACAGGGCTATGGAACCCGGTGCCATGTAGGAAATGACGGCGCGATCCAGGATGCCCTCGATCTGCAATTGCCCCACCGAGCAGAACACCACCACAGCGCCCAGCCAGAACGGGCGCAGGACGTGTGGCGGCGGGAGCATCCACCGCGTCGGCAGCACCCGCAGACCGACCCGGTCGCCGACGATCAGCAGCGCCAACCACTGGACGAACGCGGCCAGCAGCAGTCCGGCCGCGTACGCTTCAATGCCCACGCGGCGGCCGAGGGTGAAGAGCGCGGCGATCGCGATGGCGCGCCACAGGGTTTCGGCGAGTTCGGGGACGAGGAAGCGGCGTCGGGCATGAAACACGGCCTGTGCCGAACCGAACAGCATGAACAGCAGCAGCGAGGGCGCGAGCACGCGCAGCAACCGTACCGCTTCCTGAGTGGCTGCCCGGTCAAAGCCCGGCGACGTGAGCCTCACGATCCAAGGCGCCGCGCCCCAGATCAGGGCCGCGCTTCCCACAGCCAGGATCAGGGCGGCTGATTGAAACGCCGCCGGAAACCCGGAATTGCCGCGCCCTTCGTCGTGCTCCACCAGGCAGGGCACGGCCGCCGTGCGGACGACGCGCGACAGATCGCGCGCCAGGAAGACCGCCAGGGACATCGCCACGAACAGAGCGTCCACTTCCCGGCTGACCCCGAACACCGCCGCCAGAGCCATGCTCAGACAAAGTCCCAACGCGGCGTTGAACGCGCGAAGCACAGCCAGTCCGATGCCTGTTGAACCTAACGACACGACGTCACGATCTCCCTGAACAATCGCAGCTGGGCGTCGATCTCGTTGGCCAGCGAGAATTCACGAACGACCCACTCGCGCCCACGGAGGCCTCTGTCACACCAGCGGTCGCGCTGTCCCGCCAGCAAGCGAACTTTCTCCACGAGATCCTGCAGGTTGCCTTCGCGCGCCAGCAGGTCCCGATTGGCGGGGGGGATGGCCTCGGGGATGCCGGCGTGCAGAGTCGCCACGACGGGCAATCCAGCCGCCTGCGCTTCCAGGATGGTGATCGGGATGCCTTCGGTGTCGCCGTTACGGGCGGTCTTGCTGGGCAGGATAAAGGCGTCGTACAGGCGGAGGAATTGCGGAACATCGCAGCTGGCGGCAATGCCTCTGAAGGTCACCGCATTCCGCAAGCCCAGCCTGCACACCAGGCCTTCAAGTCGCGGCTTCAAGGGGCCGTCACCCCAGATATCCAAACTGACCGGTTGCGCGCTGCGACCCCGAATCGCGGCCACGGCACGGATCAGGTCGTCGAAGCCTTTCTTCTCCACCAATCGTCCGATGGTCACGAGGCGAAAGCCGTCTACGCCCGGTTGCCGGTCCGCCGCCGCTGCAAACCGCGAGACATCGACGCCACAGTGAATCACCCGCGTCCTCCCGGCTGGACACCCGAGTTCGAGCAGCCGGCGTCTGCCGTGTTCGGAGACGACGACGGCTTGCGCGCCCGCGTCCCAAAGCGCCGTGTAGGTCGCGGGCCGGAACTGGCGCATGAAGAGATCGAAGGCGTGAAAGATCACGACCAGCGGAATCCCCAGTTCCAGCGCCACCGGTGCGATGGCGGCGCCCGCCCCGCCAAAATGCGCCACGATGACGTCTGGACGGATACCCTGAAGCGCCTCGCGGGCGGCCTGCGGCGGCAGGGGGAAGCGATAGACGTTCAGCCAGTGCTTCCGGATCGCGAAGGCGGCCTGTTGCCACAGAGGAACGGGCAGAACCTGCACCCGGTGAAAAGGCCGTTCCGCCGCATTCACGCGGGCGGCAGTCAAGACATGGTTCTCCGTCCCCGCGCGCTCAAGGCCGACGACGAGGTCGTAGATGAACGTTTCGCTGATCCGGTTGAACTTCGTGCATATGTGAGCAATCCGCATGATCGAGTTCCGGTAATCCCTGGAAAGAGCCTTCACCCGGAAACAGCGAATGATCGTCTAGGACTGTGGGGTTTGTGTTGGCGCCGCATTAGTTCTGCGTTGGCGCTGGGGTTGACCTTACCGCTTGGGGCCATCCCTCGTGTCACCGTAGTTCCCCGCCCAAAGCGTCCGCGAACCAAGTCGCGACCGGAAGGCAGGCGGTTTGCCCGTGTTCGGCCGGATGGCTTTTCGAAAGGCGTGTCAGCAACCTAAGCGCGGGCGCCTCCGAAACCGTGCCGGCAGCAAGAGCCCCACCGCAGCAGCGAGAAGCAGCCCCGTCGACCCGGCGTCGGGAATCGCCTCCAACCGCACATCGTCCAGCAGAACCATAGCGCGTTGATCGGGACTGCCTCCGTCGCAGAGTTCGTCGTTCCAGAGGGCAAACCCCAGCCAACTACCCTCCACCGACTGCGGCGTGACGATCAGACTCGCAAGACACCAACCGGTATCGCTGTATGAACCGCCCAGAGGGTCCTCCAGCACCGCGGAGGCTATGGGCGTTCCGTTGAAATAGAGTTCCGCGTAATCGGAAACGGGTGTGCTGCCCTCGTTAAAGGCGACGAGGTTGTAGTAGAACGAAAGGCGCAGAGGACCACTGCACGGCCCGATGCCGGTGTAGACCAGCGCCGAACTGCTTTCGGTGTCAGGGCTCAGGACCGCCATGTGGTTGCCTTCACAAGGCGAAAACAGCCCCATGAAGTTTCTGCTTTCCACGGTGACTTCGCCCATCCGCTCTTCCCATGGCGGAAGTGTCCCATTCTCGAACCCGCCGTTTTCGATCAGGTTGGCTTTCGCCATGCCAATCGCCATCAGCACCGTGAACCCCGTCATGCAGAGCACAACATGTCTTCTCATAATTCTGTCTCCTTTGGGGAGAACAGTGACGCGTTCCTGTGAGCCCTGAATTAGGGAGCCGTTCTTTTTCGATCACGCCGACAGATGCTCTCTTGACTGCGATCTAACGCGGCTGGCTCGCGCGCGCGCCGTTCGTCGGGGCAATGGGGTGGAGCCATCCCCGCGCGGTGACGGGGTCGTACTCGTAGCGGTAGGCCGCCCGGTCGGGATGACGCCGCATGAGTTCGAGGTTGCGCGATCCCAGGTCGCGCGCGAACAGCACCGGCGCGTCGCCGTCCGGCGCGAGTTGGATGTAGTGGCCCACATTCGGCACCGGTGACGAGGCCAGAAAGACCACGGCGTTTGTCAAGCCGGCCTCGGCAACGCGGTCAAAAGGGTCCGTCAGTCGGTGGCGCATGGGGATTTCCTCGCGCCACAGTCTGTTGGCGGTGATGGCAAGGGAACTGGCCGCCACCAGGGCGAACAGCACCCGGGCTGTCCGTTGCGCCGGATAGCCCGGAAGGCGCGCCGCGATCGCCGCGCCCGCCTGCCGGATCCCCTTCGCCGCGAGAAGGGCCAGGGCGAAGAAAGCCGGTAGCCAGTAGCGCTCCTGCTGCGCAAAGTAGAAGAAGTGAAACAGGACGATGCTCACGAAACACAGCAGCGGCAGCCGGTCTTCCGGCCGCGGTTTCAGGGCGAGCGCGAGCCCCGCGAACACGAAGCCGAGCGGGATGAAAAACGCGTTCGCCATCACGGCTGTGCTGACCAGAAGGCCGAAGGCCTCCTTCAGGCCGTACGGCGTCAGGGGAAAATGCGTGTCGAGCGCGCGGAGGCCAAAACCCAATCGGTCGTGGGCATTGTACAGACTGAACGGAAAGGCGAAGGCCGACCCGGTACTAAGGTGGTTGTACCCCAAATGGAGGGCCACCAGGCCCGCGAAGGGAATCAGGCCGGCGACCACACACCCCACGCGCGGACGCGCCAGCAGAAGCGGCAACCCGCAGACCGTCACCGGAATAGCCAGGGCCAGGGCCGTGTAGGGACGGACCAGGAACAAAGCGCCCCAGCAGCAGCCCGCCAGGAACCCAGCCATCAGGGAACCCGATCGAAGGGCCTTCAGCACAGCGAGCACCCCAAGCGTGGCGAGAAGCATTCCGAGCGGTTCCGAAAAATAGGCGGTCGCATGGTACACCACATGCACGGACACAGCCATGAGGCCCGTGGCCATGGCCGCGGTCTCGTCGTCGTAGAGGTGCCGCCCGAGGTGGAACACCGCGGCGAGAGTCAGCACCGTGATCAGCGGATTGAGGATCCAGGGCAGACGCAGCCATACCCCCGCCGCCAGCAACGCCGGCCAACCGGGTGGGTACTTGGAATACGTGCGACCCTGGTTGAACATATACGGGGTGTCGAAAAACTCGCGGGGCTCGGGGCTGGCGACGGCAAGATGCCCCTGGGCGAATATCCTGGCCTGCGTGAAGTACGAGACCGCGTCCGCCCAGTTGCTCAGTACGGCATTGGACCGCCACTGGTTCAGCCAGCCGTTCAGCAGAACAAGAATCGCCAGGGTGCACGCCAGGAAGAACGGCATCCGACGGGAGAACGGGTACTGGGCCGGCGGCCCAACTGCCGCCGTTTGCCGTTTCGCCATGACCGGGATCAGCGCAGCCAACGAAAGGGCCAGCAGCGCAATGCGTGCCAGTATCCACGCCGTTTCGGCGCGAGGCCAACGCGGCAGGAACACGGCCGAACCCAGCAGAACGCCGCCCAGGGCCAGCAGGAGGAGGCGCCGAAAGCGCCATCCCCCGCCCCCACCAAGGTCAATACGGAGGAACCCGACTTTCATGAAGATGCTGCCCACAGTCCCGCGTTGAAATGGCATTGAGTATCCGGTCCCACCGTCACGGGCGTGTTGGCCGGCGGTTAGGACTCTGTTACGGCCAGCGGGTCACTCTGCCGCGGCATTTGACCGAGAACAAACCCAACCCTAGCGGAGTGCGAACACAACTCCGGGAAAGTGATGGCATGTCGAACGACATGGGGCAGGCTTTTTTGAATGGCGCCTTCGACCTCGCCAGGATCGTCGAACACGACCGCGCCGTGCCGGCGCAGCAGTCACTGGGGGACGTCTACAACGCCTTCCGGCAACACGAGCATGAGTTCGTGGCCGTCACGGAGAACGGACGATACGTCGGCACGACATCGCGGGGGCATGTCGGCTTTCTGCTCGGCGCGCGGTTCGGGTTTTCGCTCTACGCCAAGCAACCCGTGGCGATACGCCTCATTCCCGACGCGCTGGCCATCACCCAGGGCTGCGACCTAATGACGGTGCTCAGCCAGGCCCTCTCCCGAACCGGCAAAAGCTTCTATGACGACGTGGCGCTGCTGAGCCGGGCCGGCGACTACGTGGGCATGATTCCCGTCCGCCGGCTCATCGCCCTGCAGTCCGACATCATCACCGAACAATCGCGCCTGGCCATCTCCCATCAAACGGAACTGGCGGAGAAAAACCAACAGCTTTTCCGCAGTCTCAACGAATTGCACCAGTCGCAGGGCCGCTACGACGCGCTCCTGAAGAACAGTGCGCTGGGCATCGCGCTGTTGAACAACGACGGCTTGGTCGAAGTCTGTAATCCCCGGGCCGAAGCCATGATCGGACCGCTGCCGACCGGCGGCGGCGCCTCCCGCAACTTGGCGGACTGGATTGCCGCGGAGCAACGCCAGGCGTTCTTGGACCTGCTGCGCCAGCACGAGGCCGATACGAGCGGAGCCCTCGCCTCCGAACGGGACTTTGTTGTTCGCGCAACCGACGGCCGGGAGAGGCTATTCCGCTTCTTCGTCAACTGGATCATGGAGACCGGCCAGGTCTGCATCCAGTTCCACGACGTGACCGAGCAGCGAGCCCTGGAGCGGCAGGTGGCGATCAACGAGAAGTCCTCGCTGTTCGAATCGCTGGTCGGCGGGATCGCCCATGAGTTGAACAACAAGCTTTCTCCTGTCGTCGGTTTTGCCGAGTTGCTCTACCAGGGAATCGGGACGCCCTCGTCGGACGATAACGCGGCCACCTATTGCACGATGATTCTCGACAGCGCCAACGAGGCCGCCAAACTCGTGCGTCAGTTGCTTCAGTTATCCCGCCCGGCGGCCCTGGAGATGGCCCCGTGCGATCTTGGCAGTCTGGTCGCCGACGCGGGAGACATGCTCAGTTACCGCATGCGCAAGACCGCAACGATGCTCGCGCTCGAAACACCTGACGGTCCCCTCCCCATCATGGCCGATGCCTCGCAGATCAAGCAGATGCTCTTGAACCTGATGATCAACGCGACGGATGCCATGGAACACGCGCCGAAGCGCGAGTTGCGGATTCACGTGTGGGAAGACATGGGGCAAGCGGTGCTCGACGTGGCCGATTCGGGGCATGGGATCAAAGCGGAGCACCTCAGCCGCATCTTCGATCCGTTCTTTACCACCAAACCCCCGAACCGCGGCACGGGGCTGGGCCTGTCGGTGTGCCTGAGCATCGTCCGCCAACACAAGGGGAGGATCGCGGTGGATAGCACGGTCGGCGTCGGCACTCGGTTCCGCATTCGCCTACCGCTGGCCCCGGCCGGTGTGACCGTGGCGCCGCCTGGAGAAGCCTGTTCCCGCGCGCGAGGCGAACAGGCACCCAACGCCAGCCGTTTTCGTGTGATGATCGTGGACGACGAGCCGTACATCACGTCCCTGGTTCAGGAGACGGTCCGCCGCGCCTTGGGGTGGCAAGTCGAGCGCGTCCACAACGGGCGGCACGCCATCGAACGGATCGAGAACGACCGCTTCGATATGCTGATCTCCGATGTGCGCATGGCCGATGTGGACGGACTCGCCCTCTACCGCTGGGTTCAAGAGCATCACCCCGACCTCGCCCTGCGGACACTTTTCGTGACGGGCGATGCCGGCAGCGCAGACCTGACAAAGGATCTCCAGGAACTGGGACAGCCGGTGCTGTACAAACCGTTCACGGCGGACGAACTGGTCGTTCGTTGCCGGCAACTGGCCGCGGAACAACCCACGATGGCCTAGGCAGAAGGCCCACGGGAACTCACTCACTGCCCATGCAGGTGGATACCAGCCGCGCGGTTTCGACCCAGGGATGGTCCGAAGGGACGGTCTTCTTCTGGCCGGCCACTTGCTGCAGCGGTACCGGCACGCACTGGTCGCCCTGCAGCGCCACCATGACGTTGTACTGTCCGCGCGCCAGCCACTGGCCGGCTGCCGTGCCCAGCCGGGTGCAGAGCAGCCGGTCGAAGGGTGTGGGCTGGCCGCCGCGCTGGACGTGGCCCAGGGAGGTCACCCGCGCCTCCACTCCGGTTAGCTGCTGGAGCTGGCGGGCGATACAACTCGCTTTGGATTCCTGGACCAGGCGGAGGCCTTCCGCGGAGAGCGGGGCCTTGTCAGGTCGCTCTTTGCGCTCGCGCCTGGACCGCTTCTCTGGCGTGGGTTGCCGGGCGGCCTCGGCCCGCGAGAGGGCTCCTTCGGCGACGGCAATAATCGAAAAACGCTTTCCATGCTGCCGGCGTTCGATGAGGTGGCGCGCCACGATCTCGAGGTCGTAGGGGATCTCAGGAATCAGGATGACATCGGCGCCGCCGGCAATGCCGGCGCCGAGCGCCAGCCACCCCGCGGAGTGCCCCATGATTTCGCAGACAATGATCCGGTGATGGCTCGTGGCCGTGGTGTGCAGGCGGTCAATCGCCTCGGTCGCAATATGCATCGCGGAATCGAAACCGAACGTCACATCGGTGCACAGAACATCGTTGTCGATCGTCTTGGGAAGCGTCATCACGTTGACGCCGCCGACGCGGTGCAGGTGAAGCGCATTCTTCTGGGTGCCGTTCCCGCCGAGACACACGAGACAGTCAAGCCGCAGGCGTTTCATGTTGGACACGGCGACATCCGTCATATCCATGGTCTTGTCGCCCATCGGCATCTTGTGCGGCTTATCCCGGCTGCTGCCCAGTTCGGTTCCGCCCTGGGTCAAGATGCCGCTGACGGATCGGTCGTCGAGAGTAACGACCCGGTTTTCCACCAGTCCGCGAAACCCATCCTGAATGCCGACGACCTTGATCCCGAAATGCATCGCCGCCTTGGCCACGCCGCGGATCGCGGCATTGAGTCCGGGGCAATCGCCGCCGGCCGTCAGGATGCCGATCGAATGGGTCTTGGATTTCATTTCAGGGCCCTCTGCTCGTTCACCCCGCGCACCCAGTCTTCGATCCGGGTCTTGATCGCATCGCGGACCCTGCGCGTTTGGGCCAGGCGCTCCTCAGCGGATCCCGTGAAGGCGGCTGGATCGGAAAAACTCCAGTGCTCGCGCCGGGTGATGCCGGCGAAGATCGGGCAGCGTTCGGCGTTGACGTCGTCGCAAACCGTGATCGCATACGCGTAAAGCCGTCCGGCTTTGACGAGGTCGAAGACGGCCTGAGTGCGATTGCCCGAGAGGTCGATGCCGACCTCGCGCATCGCCTCGATGGCCAAGGGGTTGATCGTGCCCGGTTCCAGCCCCGCGCTCTCCGCTTCGAACCGGTCGCCGTACAGATGCTTCAGCCAGGCTTCCGCCATCTGGCTGCGCGCACTGTTGTGCACGCAGATGAAGAGCACACGCACCCGGTCGTCAGGAAGGGGACGGTGGCGCACGATCTCGCCGTGCCGCATGTAGAGCACCACCTTGGCAATGCGGGCCGCATGATCGCCGATCCGTTCCAGGCTCGATACGACCGCTCGCCCCGCCAGCAACGCCTGGACCCGGACGTTCGGCTCACCCAGCGCCTTCTCGAAACGGGCCGACAACCGGTCGTGAATCTCGTCAAGCGCCGTGTCATGCTCCCAAACCCCGCGGGCTTCGTCGGCATTCTGGGCGATAAACGCCTCGATGGCCTTGGCCGTGGCGGTAACAGCCAGCCCGGCGAGCTGCGCGATGTCCCTGCCGGTCGCGGGAATCCCGCGCACGGTCAGATGCCCGGCGTGATGGGCGACCTTCTTGGCCAGGTCCCCGATTCTCTCCAACTCGTGATTGACCTTGGTAACGCCGAAGACATAGCGCAGTTCGTCGGCGACCGGCGCATAGAGGGCCAGGATCTTCAGGCATTCTTCCTCGATCCGGACCTCCTGCCGGTCGATCGCTTCGTCGCCCTTCGCCACGGTTTCGGCCGCAGCGGCGTCGCCGGTGGTGGCGGCCTCGGCAGCGCGCCGGACCTGGTCCAGCACACGATCCGCCAATTCGCGAATCTGCCGGTTCAATGCTTCAATCTCACCCTGAAAGTGCACTCTCATATCAATCTTTTCTCCTCGTTTATCATCCAAATCGGCCGGTCACATAGTCTAGCGTCTCAGGGAGCCGGGGGCGTTGGAAGATCGCCTCGGTGGGCCCGTACTCCAACAGCCGCCCCAGGTACATGAACGCCGTATAGTCGCTGGTACGCGCGGCTTGTTGCATGTTGTGGGTCACGATGAGGATGGAGTACTCGCCTTTGAGTTGTTCGATCAGGTTCTCGATTTTTGTCGTCGCGATCGGATCGAGCGCCGAACACGGCTCGTCCATCAACAGCATCTCCGGCTCCGCGGCGATGGCCCGGGCGATGCACAGCCGCTGCTGCTGGCCGCCCGAGAAGCCGAGGGCGT
>CAZQKI010000059.1:0-23169 GCA_964592855.1 uncultured Lentisphaerales bacterium | reverse complement strand
ACTGGTCTGAGACCCCAAACGCTCAACGCTGAACTTTCAACGTTTAACGCGCGAAAACATCAGCGTTAAACGTTAAGCGTTAATCGTTTAGCGTTTCTCCAATCTTGATCCAACTGGCGGCCTCTGGCCACCAGCGGCTTTACTGAACCCTGAACCCTGTTTCCTGAACCCTCGGGGCGCGGCAACGAAGTTGACGCGCACTTAAACGCCCCAGGGCAGTCTGGAATCATTTGTGGAGTCCAGTCGGGGTCTGGTATACTGCGCAACCATGAAGATACGCACTCGATTCTGCGCTTTGACGGCGGTTTCCGTCTTCAGCGCGTTCGCACGGCCAACCCTGGTCCAGGCGGCCTATGAATATGCGGTCGTGCCGGCCATGAGCAACGTCAAGCGGACGGCCGGTGCCCATCCGGAAGACGGCGTCTTCGCGGCGCCCGTGCAGATCATCGCGGCGCAAGGCGAATTCGAGCCGGCTTCGATCGTGATGCGTTCGGCGACGGATGTCCGGCAAGTCGTTCTGAAGGCGACGGATCTCACGGGCAAGAACGGCGTCATCCCCGCTGCGGCGCTGGACCTGAAACTCGTCAAGATCTGGGTGCAGACCGGTTGCGCCTGGTACAGCTATTTTGCCGATGCAACGGGGCGCCAGTTGATCCCCGAACTGCTCGTCAACGACGAGAACCTCGTCAAGGTCGACACGGAGAAACTGGAGAACTATCTGCGTGTGACCAACGTCAGGGGCGAAGAGGAGTATGTCTGGATCAGCAATCCCCAGGCGATCAACGTCCCCTTCAATCCGCAGCGGGATCGGGTCGCCGATGCGGCCACATTCCAGCCCTTCACCCTCCAGAAGAACCAGTTCAAGCAGATCTGGATGACGCTGGAAGCGCCGAAGCATGCCGCCGGCATCTACCGCGGTGAAATCCGGGTCACGCTCGACGGCGTGCCGGCGCCCGCCATCCCCGTCGTCGTCCGCGTGCTTCCCTTCGAGCTGCCCGATCCGATGACGAACTATGATCTCACGCGCCGGTACTATGTCAGCAGCTACAACGCCAACAATCTCTCGAGCTATGTGAAGGACAACGGCGGCAACGTTGAACAGGCCGCCAAACGGTTGCTCAACGAGTACGTCAGTTTCCGCAACCACAACCTGCTCTACCCCATGGTGCCCTCGTTCCGCGGGGGAAACACGAATCTCTATGAACGCCAGCTCGCCCTCTACAAGGAGGCCGGCCTGCGCACGGACGTGGTGTTCGATGCCGTGCGGGGCATTTCCGATTACGGCTACCTCACCCACGCCGATCGGAAAAAGCCGTTGGCCGGGCAGGACATCCCCGACTACTGGCCCGGCGAGATCCTCGGCGGATTTGCGCTTGTAAAAAAACATTTCGGCCCCGATACGCAGGTCTATTGCTTTGGCTGGGACGAGCCGGGCATGGGTCTGCTGAGAGCCCAGCGCGCCCCCTGGAAATACCTGCATGACAATGGGCTCAAGACCTACAGCACGGCCCACGCCGCCCATCTGCTGAATGGCGGCTACAATGAGGATTTCGTCAACTACGGCGGGAGCTATACCAAGGAGGCGGCTGCGAAGTGGCATGCCTTCGGCGCCCGCATCACCAGCTACGCCAATCCCCACACGGGTCCGGAAAACCCCGATTTCGTCCGCCGCACGCACGGCGTCGACCTCTATCTGGCGGATCAAGACGGGGCGAACAACTACATGGTCAGCGGGAGCGACTGGAACGACTTCATCGGCACCGAATACAATTTCCGGGCCTTCAACTGGGTCTACCCCGCGACAGACCGCCATGTCGACACGATCCAGTTCGAGGGTTTCCGCGAGGCCATCGACGATGTTCGCTACGCGACGCTGCTCAAGCAGGTGGCGCATCGGGCGATTGCAACCGGCAAGACGGAGAACGTCTACGCGGGACGCATGGCCTTGCAGTACCTGGCTCTGCTCGACGGGAAGACCTGCGATCTCAACGGCGTGCGCATCGAGATGGCCAACGCCATTCTGCGCCTGATGGATCTGTTGAAGTAACTTTAAAGGAAACCACACCATGAACACCCATCGCCATCTTAGTGCCGCCGTTTCCTGTGCGCTGCTCGCCGTATCGGCCCTGGCGCAGGCGCCGACGCCCAAGCCGCTGCTCCCTTACACGGCCCCGCAGATGAAGGTCAAGTTCGATGCACTCTACAAGGTCGCCACCGATGCCCTCCCCGAGGATGTGGCGCAACTGCTCGCGGACTACCGCGCCGACGTCCGCTTCGATCCCGAGGCGCAGTTCGCCTTCGTGCTGATCGACCAGGGGCTGGTCGCCAAATGGCGGAAGATACCGCTGACGGTGCCGAAGGCGCCCGAAGGGCTGACGCCCGACCAGATCGCCGGTGCGCACTTCGCCGCGGCCAAGGTCTTCATGGCCCGCCGGGACTATGCAACGGCGCAGTTCTTCGGTAATTTCGTCCAGAAGGATGTGCCCCGCTACGTCTGCGAGGTCGTCGACCAGGCCCCCATCGGTGTCTACGGCTGGAGGAACTCCGCATTCGTCAAGGACCCCGGGAAGCGGGAGGCGCGCTTCGAGGTTTACAACCAGAAGGCTGCCGCCCTGCTGATCAACGACGTGAACACCGTCCGCGACACCGCCACGGCGAAGCCTGCCGAGAAGTGCGGCATCTCGTTCTTCATGGCGGCGGACAAGTACGGGATCCATGCCTACGTCGAGAGCCGCGACGACAGGGTTGACGAAGTTCTCGCGGGACTTCAGAACGGCGGCATGCTGGAGATGTATCTGCAGCCCGGTCCGGGCGAGTGCTACTATCAGTGGATGGTAAACGTCCAGCCCGAGAAGGTCGATTTCGTCGACTGGATGTCGGAGCACAGGCACTTCCGGTCGCTCAAGTCCTATTTCAAGTACGAGATTGCCCCCATTCCCGAGGGCTTCGGGATTGCGATGACGATTCCCTGGGAGGCAGTCTACGACAAGCTTCCCAGCGCATCGTCGGAATGGGCCTTTGGCGTCGTTCCCTGGACGCGCGACGGCGGGTTCACGTGGGGGAGCGGACAGGTTCACGAACTGAACCGTTTCGGCCGCGTCCAATTCAAGGGGCTGGATGCGGTGATGCCGGCGATCAAGCGGCAGATCGTGCTTAAGGCCTGGGGCCGGTACAAGCGGGATTCCGGCGCCATCAAGACCTTTTGGAACGACGAGCAGCGTGGCGACCGCGCCTTCGAAGCGGCTGCGCTGCTTCCCCGGGTCAAGCAACTGGAGGACTTTGGCGCGGAAGTGAAGGCCGAAATGGACGCCGCGACGGTTGACCGGTTGTTCAAGCTGGCCGTCCCTTCGTGGAACGAGTTCGCCTACGACGTTGCCGATCTGCGGACGGCCTACCTCCGGCAAAAGTTGCTTGCGGACGAATAGCGCGTCCTTTTGGCTTTACCTCCCCCGCGGGGATTGGTAACATGTTGGCGTTTACGTATTTGAAGTTTTTCAGAAGCTACAGGAGCGGTTTTCATGCCGAATATTAAGAGTGCAGAGAAGCGGGCGCGCCAGGCGATCATGCGTCGGACGATCAATCGTGCGACGTTGAGCGAGATCGGTACGGTGCGCCGCAGCGCGTTTGAGACGGTTGTCAAGGGTGCGGATCCCGCAGTCGCAGCCAAGAAGTTGTCGGAATACGCTTCGACTCTCGACAAGGCGGCCAAGCGCGGCATTATCAAGCGCAACACGGCTGATCGTCGCAAGTCGCGGATGGCCCAGCGCCTGGCAGCGATCAGCAAGTAATTGCCGCCTGGCGCAGATATCAGCGAGCCCGTTTAAGCCGTCCGTCAGGAAACACCTGGCAGACGGCTTGAGGTGTTTATAGGGGATGTGTCATGGCGGGAACGGTGGAAATCCGTGATCTCGGCGTTGCGGTGGACTACGACGCGGCGACGCGCCTTCAAGCGCAGTGTCATGCCGCGCGTCGTGCCGGAACGATCTCCGACACGCTGCTGCTACTCGAACATGCCCCCATCTTCACGCTCGGGCGTTCGGCCAAACCCGAGAACGTCCGCTGGAGCGACGAAGTTCTCCGTCAGGAAGGAATCGCCAAGGTCGCGACGACACGCGGGGGGGACGTCACCTACCACGGTCCCGGTCAGCTGGTCGGCTATCCGATCATCCACCTCGGGCAGCGCCGCCTGGGAGTCCTGGACTACATCACCGCCATCGAGGAGACGCTGATCCGCACGTTGGCGCAATGCGGACTCCCGGGCACGGGACGCGACGCCCGCAACCGGGGCGTCTGGGTGGGAAACGACAAGATCGGCGCGATCGGCATCCGCGTCTCGCATCAAGTCACCGAGCACGGGTTCGCGCTCAACATCAACACCCATTTGGATCACTATGGCGGCATCGTCCCCTGCGGGCTGACCGATGCGGGCATCACCTCGCTCGCCAAATGCCTGGGTCGCCTCTTCGACATGAACACCGTCAAGCGCGCGGTGACCGCAACCTTCGCCGAGGTCTTTGATTACGACGAAGTCATTGCCAGCGGAAAGGTTTAGATTCGTCGCCATGTTGGATAACTTCAGCGGTAAGCGTTCAGTTGGCGTCGGGCTATTCCTGATCATGCTGGCTGGCATGGCCTGCTCCACCCTTGCCCAAGCGTTGGCCGCCAGTCGCAACCCCCCGCAACGGGAAGCCGTGGTCTTGCTGCACGGTCTGGCGCGCACGCATCGGAGCATGCGGCCGATGCAACGCGAATTGACTGCGGCCGGCTATGCCGTTTACTCGTTCCGGTATCCCTCGCGTGAGAAAACCGTGGAACGGATCGTCGAGGAGGATTTCGTCCCCTTTCTCGCGCAATGCCAGAGCAACAATCCAGCCATCATCCACTTTGTGGCGCACTCGCTTGGAGCTATCGTGCTCCGCCAGTATTTTGCCCATCACACCTTGAAGAACGCCGGAAGGATCGTCATGCTGGGACCGCCCAATCAGGGAAGCGAAGTTGTGGACAAGCTGGGCGACTATGCGCCGTTTGACTGGGTCAACGGCCCCGCTGGGCAGCAGCTCGGGACATCGAGCAATTCGCTGCCCAACCGACTGCCTGCCCCGCCCGGTGAGTTCGGCGTGATTGCAGGCACCCGCTCGATCAACTGGATTCTCTCGTGCTTGATCCCCGGTCCGGATGACGGCAAGGTCTCGCTTGAACGCGTCAAGTTGGCGGGGGCGGCGGATTTCGCCACGGTGAAGGCCTCGCACCCGTTTCTGATGAAGGACAAGGCGGCGATTGCATTGACGCTGCGTTTTCTGCGGCAGGGTTCATTCAAGGCGGATCAAGTAAAATGACGCACCCCGTAAAGGAGCTTTCCATCTGGACGGCTCAACGATACGTGCTGCTGGGCGAATTTTGTGCCCTGTACATCCTCATGCCCGTGGTGCTCTACTACACGCTGCCGCCCCGCGGGATACTGCCTGTCCTCTGGGTCGCAGGGCTCACGGCGTGGTTGCTGATCCGCTGCAAGGCGCCCTCAACCTGCGCGTGCGGCGTGCCGGAGGTCCGCCACCCGCGCCACGGCGAGATCCCGCACATTCTGCTGCGCCTGTTGGTCGTGGCCTGCGTGCTGTCGGCGGCATTGTGGCTGCACCGACCCGAATGGGTCTTCCGCTTTCCGCGTCTGTGGCCGGGCCGGTGGTTGCTGGTGATGCTGCTCTATCCGCTGATATCGGTGCTGCCGCAGGGATTGCTCTACCGCAAGTTGTTCGAGCGGCGCTATGCCGGGCTCTTTTCATCGCCCCGCCTGTCATGGTTTATCGGTGCGCTGGTCTTCGCCTTCGCCCATCTGCCCTTCGGAAACTTGTGGGCGATCGGCTTCCCCTTTTTCGGCGGACTCCTCTTCCTGAGGACCTACCGGCGCACGGGTTCACTGGCCCTGTCCTGCCTGGAACACGGGCTCTACGGCGACCTGCTGTTCACGGTCGGCTGGGGCATCTACCTCTTCCATGGCGGAACCCAGGCGCTGCTGGCGAACTGAGCCTACACTTTGTTGGAAAGCGCGATGGCCGCTGCCGGCTCGATGACGCGGAAAGCGAACGAAGCCATGATGAAGAGGTTCAGCGTGTCGTCCTCGGTTCCGGCGAAACCGATGGCGTAGTCCTGGCCGACCGTCAGTTCCGAATCACAGCCGCGCCCGCTGAACAGCACGCCGCCGGCATTGAGCACGGGGCTCCAGCGGATGCAGCCGCCCAGCAGCAGGTCGGAGATGAATGTGCTCAGGGGACGACCCTGCATGTCGCCCAGCGTCAAGGCCTGGTAGGCCGCCGATCCGAGCACGAGGTGATAGGGGCCGCCAATGCTGCTCTTCTGGAGCGCCAGCACCGCGCTGCCGATGGCGCCGACAATGCCTGCCGCTGCGCCGGGAAGGGTCACGGGCTTGTGAGGGCTGCTGCTGATCAAGCCGGCATATCCGCCTTCGGGCAAGCCGCTGTAGATGGCCGTCTCCTCGAAGATGGCCGCTTTCCGCGCAGCTTCGATGACCGGCTGAAGATCAGGCGAGACGCCGCCGCGCTCGACTTGTTCGAGGTCTTCCAGGCTGAGTGCAAAGGGGGTGAAGGTTTCAATCAGGGGCAGGACCTGGCGCATGCCCCACTGCACGTCCGGGACGACCCGCTTAGTCGCGGCGGTCACGCCGCCGAGGTTGACGGCGGCGGTCGCAAGGCCATGCGGCCCGTTGAAGGGGACGAGGGCGCGTGCGGAGAGGTTGCCCTTGAGGACGGTGGCGGCCTGCGCGTCGATCAGTTTCCAGGCTTCGGCGCCCAGGGGGGCGAGGTGGCGTTTCAACATGCTGCTCATTGTGATCTCCTGTTGTTGGATGAATGGGTGTGTCTAACTGCGGAGCGAACCGATGCCCAGACTGTCGCCGGATGGCTTGTCCGCGCCGGTTGCCGCTTTCTCGATGGTGGTGATCTCGGCGGTGGTGAACAGATAGGTCTTCATCGCCGCGTCGAGATCGGGCATCTGTCGCCGCAACCATTCCAGCAGCATGGCGGCATGCTCCATTTCTTCGTTGCGGTTGTGGATCAGGATCGCCTTCGCGTCCGCGCTCTGCGTGCGGTCGGCGCGCTGGTTATAATAGTCCACCGCCTCCAGTTCCTCCTGAAGACTGACCAGGGCACGGTGAATGTCCGCTGCCGATTCCGAGAGTCCGGTTTCCAAATAGCCGCTGCTCATGTGATTGTCTCCTGAATGACTCGAGTAATTGAACGAAAGCAGTGTAGCAGGTACGCGGCTCCGGGCATACGAAAATTGGGGAAGGAAAATGCCCACTTTTCCAGAGGCCGGGTTTTATGCTATCATTTCGCGTTTTACGGGAAACCGGGAGAGTGAGTGCGATGGAATCAAGTGCGAATGACGATCTGGTGAAGCTGGAAGAACGTTTTCTGAGCGACCTCGCGGCGCAGCCGGTTCCCGTCGAATCCCTGTTGACGGCGTTACGCTATCTGCGAGCGTCGCATCACGCCAAGCTGACGGAATCCTGGGCGCAGATGGCGCTCGGCAAGCTCGTCGATCTCGGCGACGGGCCGGGCCTGGTCAAGGTCTTCTCCCTGCTGGCGATGTGGCGCGACGATGTCAAGGGCTTCGGGGCGCTCTGCAAGTCCACCCTGAAGAAAGCCAGCCAGGACCGCGTCTGGAATGCCTGCGTGGACAGCGTGGCGTTTGGCGAAGTCGCCCCCCTTGAATCCCTCCGCCGCCTCAACTTCCTCATCAGCTGCAAGCCGGGGGCCATCTGCCTGGACAAGACCTGGGGCTTTGGCGTGGTCAAGCTCATCGATGACTTCTACAAGCGGATGATCGTCGATTTCACCAGCAAGCCAAACCATACGCTGGCGCTCGCCAACGCCGCCGAGAATCTGGCCTTTGTGCCGGAGAACCACATTCTCGCCATCCGCCACCGCGACCCGGCCGGCTTTGCGAACATGATCAAGACCGATCCCGCGGAGATCGTCCGCATGGCGCTCAGGAGTTTTGGCGCCGCGTCGGTCACGCGCCTCGCCAACCTTTTGGATGAACACAAGCTCGTCCCGACGGCGTCCTGGAAACCTTTCTGGGAGGGCGCGCGGAAGGGGCTCAAGGCCGACCCCCTGATCGAGGTGCCTGTCAAACGCACGGAGCCGATCATCATGCGCGAGGCGGCGCTGGCCTTCGACCGCGGTTGGTTCACGGCCCTCCGCTCGGAACGCGACATCGTGGCCATCGTGCGGCAGATTGCGGCGCTGGAGGCGGCGAAGGACCTCGACAAGCTCGATGATTTCGCCCGCGAGGTCCTGAGCGACCGGCTGGCCTTCTCGCTGAAGGGGGCCTTCAACACCGATCCCGCCCGCTATACGCGCCTGATGCTCACGGTCGACCGGCTCAAGCTCGCCACACCGCCGGCCGATGAAATGTGCCGTCACCTGCTCGACAACAACCGCTTTCTGGCGGCCGGCGAGTCGATTCCCGCCCGCGAGAGCGCCGGGATGGTCGCCTTCCTGCTGGAGCATGACGCCGCCGCGGCCGCACAGCTGCTGGCCATGATCCCCGAGATGAACTACAACCTGGTCGCGGTGACGCTGGAAACCATGCTGGCCCATGCGGATTACCTCGGGTTCGTTCAAACGCGGTGTCGTGAATTGCTGGCCGCGCCCGCCGTCCCGCCGACGCTGCTGGTCTGGACCTTGCGCAACCTCCCCACGGTCGAAGGGTGGCCCTTGCCGTCCCTGTATGAATTGATGGGGCACGCCGTTGCGATCATCGAGGATCACACCCTCAGCGGCGAACTCCTCCGCATGCAGCACCAGTTGTGCTCGCTCTTCGAACAGGCCAAGTGGTTCGAAGCGGCCTTCACTTCCCTGAATCCCCTTCAGCGCGAGGCCATGTTCGCCCGCATCTACGGCAACTCCAACATCGGCGACTCGACCACGCAGCGCGCGCTGGTGGGTCGCATGGTCAAGATCGATCCCGCCCTGACCGAGCGCAAGCTCGCCAGCAACCCGGCCGCCCCGCCGGCGGAATCGAACCTGCGCTGGACCTCCTGGCGCTCGCTGCGGGAACGGCAGGATCAGTTCCGGCAACTGGTCGAGGTCGAGATCCCCCGCAACAGCGCGGATATCGCCCAGGCCCGCAGCTATGGCGATCTGAGCGAGAATTTCGAATATCACGCGGCCAAGCAGCAGCAGTCCATCCTGATGTCGCGCCGCGATGAGTGGGATCTGGAACTGAAGCAGATGCGCGGCACCCATTTTGCCGACGCCGATACGACGACTGTCGGCATGGGCGTCGAGGTGACGTTTGTGCGCGAGAATGGCACGGAGCAGACGTATGCGATCCTCGGCGAGTGGGACAGCGATGAAACGCTCGGCATCCTCCCGGTCCGGAGCCGTCTGGCCCGGGTGCTGGATGGCCGGACGGTCGGGGATCAGGTCACCATCCCCGGCACGGCGGGCGACGAAGTCGTGACGATCCGGTCCATTCAGCCGCTGCGCGCCGCGATCCGCTCCTGGGCCGGTGCGCCGGATGCCGGCACGGCCGCGCTTCAATAACTGCACGGCGGCCGGCCACGCCGCTGAACAGGGAATGGCACGCCTCCCATGCTCGATGTCCGCTTCCCAGACGAGTTGCCGATCTGCGCGCACCGGGAGTCCATTCAGCGGGCGCTGCGCGATCATCAGGTGATCATCGTCTGCGGCAACACGGGGTCGGGCAAAACCACCCAGTTGCCGAAGATGGCGCTGCAGATGGGACGCGGAACCCGCGGCCGCCTGATCGGCTGCACGCAGCCGCGCCGGCTCGCAACGGTCACGGTCGCCCGGCGCGTGGCCGAGGAGTTCGGCGAGCCGCTCGGCGGAATCATCGGCTACCAGCATCGCTTTGAAAAGCAGGTTTCCAAGGCCACCTGCGTCAAGTTCATGACGGACGGCATCCTGCTCGCCGAGACGCGGGCCAATCCGCTGCTGAGCGCCTACGATACGCTGATCATCGACGAGGCGCATGAGCGTTCGCTCAACATCGACTTCCTGCTGGGACTCGTGAAGCGGATCCTGCCGCGACGCCCCGAGCTGCGCGTCGTCATCAGCTCGGCCACGCTGGACTCCGAACGCTTTTCCACGTTCTACGACGGCGCCCCGATGCTCACGATCCCCGGGCGCCTCCATCCCATCGACATCCGCTACCGCGAACCGGCCGAAGACGATCCCGACGTGCCGCGGCTGGTCGCCAACGCCGTCGACGAACTGACGGACGCGGAGCGCGGCGACATCCTCGTCTTCCTCCCCGGCGAACGCGACATCCGCGAAACCGCCGAGGTCCTCGCCGGGCGTCGCCTGCCCGACACCGAGATCATCCCCCTGATGGCCTCGCTCCCCGTCGCGGAACAGCAGCGCGCCTTCCACCTGTCGCCCCGCCGCCGCGTGATCCTGGCCACCAATGTCGCGGAAACTTCCGTGACGATCCCCGGCATCCGCTACGTCGTGGACTCCGGGCTCGCGCGCATCAGCCGCTATGTCCACCGCACCCAGATCCAGCGGCTGCAGATCGAGGCGATCTCGCAGGCCAGCGCCAACCAGCGCGCGGGACGCTGCGGCCGCGTGGGGCCGGGCATCTGCATCCGGCTCTACGGCGAGGCGGACTTCAATCGGCGCGACCGCTACACCGATCCCGAGATCATCCGCTCCAGCCTGGCCGGCGTCATCCTGACGATGCTGGAACTGCGGCTGGGCGACATCGCGCAGTTCCCCTTCCTGGACCCCCCGTCGCCGACGATGATCAAGGAGGGCTTCCGCGAGCTGGACGAGCTCGGCGCGGTGCGGCTCGCACCCCACACCGAAGCCGCCTTGACGACGGTCGGGTGGCAGCTGGCGAAAATGCCGGTCGAGCCGCGGCTGGCGCGGATGCTGCTGGCGGCCCACCAGGAAAAATCCTTGCGCGATGCGCTGACCATCGTCGCCTCGCTCGCCTGCGACGATCCGCGGCGGCGCCCGATCGATCAGCAGGACGAGGCCGACCGCGCCCACGCGGCGTGGAAAACGCCGAACTCCGACTTCGCCACGCTGCTGCAGCTGTGGCGCTGGTGGAGCGGGGAGATGAAGGGCAAGTCGCAGAGCGTGGCGCGCAAGCTCTGCCGCGAACACTATCTCTCGTTCAGCAAAATGCGCGAGTGGCGCGATCTGCGCGATCAGTTGGAGACGCTCTGCAAGCGGTTGGAGCTGGATGTGAACGATGACCGCGGCGGCGACGTCGGCCTGCACCGCGCGCTGCTGACGGGACTCCTGGGACGCATCGGGCACCGCGATCCCGAGACCGGCGACTATCGCGGCGCGCGTGGACTCCGCTTCTCGATCTTTCCCGGCTCGGGCCTCTTCAAGAAGCCGCCCGAGTGGATCATGGCAGGCGAGCTGGTCGACACCTCGCGCCTCTACGCCCGCGAGGCGTCGGCGATCGACCCCAAATGGCTGGAAGGGATCGCCGGCGATCTGTGCAAGCGGAGCTACCACTCGCCGTCCTGGGACGGCGAACAGGGCTTCGTCCGGGCGACGGAACGGGTGACGCTCTACGGGTTGGTGATCGTCGAGGGACGCCGCTGCGATTACACCCGCATCAATCCGGCGGTCTGCCGTGAACTCTTCATCCGCCACGGCCTCGTGGCCGGCGATTTTCCCCGCCCGCCGCCGGTGGTGTCGGCCAACCAGGAGCTTCTGGCGGCCATCCGGCTGCAGGAGGAGAAGACGCGCCGTCAGGGACAGCTTCTGGACGAGGAGAAGCTTGTCGCCTTCTTCGAGGGCCGGCTCCCCCCGGCGATCAACTCCGCCGACGGCTTGCGGAAATGGCTGAAGCAGGCGCCGCAGGAAGCGGTCGATGCCCTGCTGCTCAAGGCGGACGACTGGATGGTCGACGACGACCAGGCCGCAGGCTACCCCGATCTTCTCCGCATCGGGCCGGCGAAGATTCCGCTGGCCTACCGTCACGCCCCGGGCGAGGACGACGACGGCATCACCTGTACCGCGACGCGGGCCGATGCGGCCCTGCTCCGGACGTGGCCGTCCGATTGGCTGGTGCCGGGGGCGCTGCCCGAAAAGGTGCGGTGGATGCTGGGCAATCTGCCGGGGGCGCAGCGTCGCGCGATCGGCAACCTGGCGGATGCGGCGGCCCGCTGCCTGAGCCGCTTGCGGCCGGGGCGTGAATCGCTGGCCGAAGCCATGGTCACGGTGCTGCAGGCGGTCTTCGGTGTCCGCGTCAGCGCCGACGTCTGGCGTGAAGATCAATTGCCGCTGCACCTGCGTGTGCGGTTTGCGATTGTCGATGAAAAGGGCGCACCCCTGGCCTGCGGCCGAGATTTGGAGCCGGTGCTGCAGAAGGCGGGCGTGTCGGATGCGGCGTCGGATCAGGCCCGGCTGGCGCAGTGGCACCGCGACAACCTTGCGGCGTGGAGCTGCGGCCCGCTGCCGGAACAAGTCGATGTCGGGCGGGCGGGGTGGCCCCTGGTCAACTATCCCGCGCTGCAGGATACGGGCAAGGGGGTCAACCTGCGCCTCTTCGCCGATCCCGGGCAGGCGCATGCGGCGCACCGCGAAGGCGTGCTGCGGCTGTTGCTGCTGGGGCTGGGTCGCGAGGCCAAAGGCCTGGCGCGGCTCCCCGTCTGGCCCATGCAGGCGGCCTTCTTCCTGAAGCAACTCGGCTATGCGCCGGAGCAGGTGGCGGAGGATTTCGCCGTGGCGCTGGTGGCGAACGTCTTCCTGGAGGGGCAGCCCGAAATCCGCACGCCCGAGGCCTTCGACGCCCGTCTGACGCAGGCGCGCGGACGCCTGGCCGCCTCGCAGATGGAATGGCAGCGTCTGGTGACGGGGATCATCACGCTGGCGGCGGAGCGTCAGGCCGCGTTGAGCCGCGAGAAGCAGGCCTCGACCTCTCTTGCGGACATGCAGGAGCAGTTGGCGTGGCTGGTCTTCCCCGACTTCGTGCGACTGGTTCCCTGGGGGCGTCTGCAGCACTATCCCCGCTACCTTGAAGCCATTCGGCTCCGGCTGGAGCGGTATGCGCTCAATCCCGGCGGCGATGTGCGCAAAATGGGCGACTTGGCGCCAGTGTGGTCGCGGTACATCGAGTTGGCAACGGAGGAGAAGCCGCCCCGCCATGATCGGCTGGCCCTGGACGAATACCGGTGGATGATCGAGGAGTTCCGCGTTTCGCTCTTTGCGCAGGAGTTGAAGACGCCGCAACCTATCAGCGCCAAGCGTCTGGATGCGCAATGGCGGAAGGTCGTCTAGACTGCAGCACCTGGCTTAAGGCTTCGACGCTCCAGACCAGCGGGTAGAGCCTTTCGGCGTACCAAAGCCGGGCGAAGTAGAGTCCGATGGGGGCCGGTACCGGCAGCCGGTCCGTGGTCATCTCCTGCGCCAGCCACTTCGCCCCCTTCATGGCTGCCGCCTGTGCGTCGGTCCCGGCGCGGGCGCGGGCCAGCGCCATCACCCCCCAGGCCGTCTCTTCGATCGTCGATGGTGTTGCCGCGTCCGCACCCCAGCTGCCATCGGGCTTTTGCGCCGCGAGCAACCACGTCTCGCCACGCGCCAGGGCGGCGCAGATTTCGGCGGGCAGTACCGACCCGTCGCGCAGCATCGATACGACGCGCGCCGTCCCCAGCGTGGGGTTTGCGCAATCCTTGCGACCGGCGTTGCCGAACCAGAGGGGATGCCAGGAGCCATCACCGTGCTGGTGCTGCCGCAGATAGTCCAGAGCTTGCCGCTGCGTGGCCTGCAGACGCTTCCGCAGCGGCGCATCGGCCTGCTCCATCCATGCGTGCCAGGCGGCGCAGGCATGTGCCGTGAGGTCGGGGCAGCTTTGGTCGAAAGGCAGCCTGCCCCAGCCGCGGCAGAAGGTCGGGATGCCGCCGTCGCGATTCTGCAAGGCCGCCAGCCAGAGGAGCCCCTCGCGGATGGCGTCGTTCAGCGGCGTTCCCAGGCGGTGCAGCGCGATCAGCGCGCCGGCGGTGTCGTCGCCGTCGGGAACGGCACCGGGAATGTCGCTCCAGCCCCAGCCCCCGGGCGCCGCACCGGTGTAGGGATGGGTGACGCGATGCTGCGCGGCAAGCAGATGCGCTTCAACCGTCTGCCGGGAGAAGTCGTCGGCGGGAGCGACCGTCAGTGCGCGGGTGGCGAGAGAGGTCACCCACAGCGAGAGGTTGGTGTCGATGGGCCAGGCGCCGTTGGCGCGTTGTCCGTGACGCAGAAAGTCGCGGCAGCGCGCGGCGACGGGATGGCCGCCTTCGCCTGCGGTGACGAGTCCCAGCGCGACGAAGGCAGTTAGCGGCGCGGCGTCGAGAAATCCTCCATGGCCGGGTTGGAGTTTGGCCAACCGGCGCATGAGGATTGGCCGCACAAGTGAACCCCACGCGCGCCGGCCCCTGGCGTGTGCCGCGCCGACGTGACGTGCCAGGCCGATGGCGATCAGCGCGGGCAGGGCGTAGCTCACGACGCGGAGGTGCAGCACGGCGAACAGCCTGCGGGGCAGGAGGGCCAGTGCGAAGGGAAGGGGAGGGATCAAGTCCCACGCGTCGCGGTCGTTCCCCAGCGTGCCGCTCCAGGCGAGGTGTGAAAGAATGGGGACGGCAAAGGTCCGGTCGGCGCCGTAGACGCCGGTGATGGCGCGGATGAGCCGTTGCCGGGGGTCGGTGGACTGCGGGCCGTGGAGGTTGAGATGCGAGAGTTGCTGTTGGATCCAGGCCGCGGCGCGGGCGATGGGCTCGCCGCACGGGCTCTCAGGGTCGTTGGCGGAAAGATCGCGGAGCGTGGCCCAGGCGATGGCGGTGGTGGAGAGGTTTCCGGGACTGGTTGTCGTATCGCCCCAGCTTCCGTCGGCCAGTTGGGTTCCCAGGAGCCAGGCGACCCCCCGCTGCATCCGCTCCCGGTCGTCGGCCTGCGGCGCGGGGTTGTGCAGCAGCGCCGAGACGGCCAGGGCGGTGCTCAGGGCGCTGTCGGAGAGTTCGCCCTCCCAGATTCCCCTGGCGCTGCGCTCCGCCAGGAGTTGCGCACGGGCGACTTGGCAGGCGTGCAGGATGTCGGCGACAGGTTGCGTCATGGTATGGCAGACGTTGCAGATTGACGGGCTGATCGTCTACATTGTACCCGCATTCCATGATCGATCAAAGATGCAAATTTTTGATACTCGTTCTCCGCTTGGAAGAACGGGCGATGTTTGGTAGAATCCCACGCCATGGAAGCGAAATCCCTTGAATTTCTGCAGCGTCTGATGGCGCTGCCCACGCCCTCGGGCTGGGAATCGGATGGCATGCGCTTGGCGGCGGCATATCTCAAGCCCCATGCGGAGAAGCTTTCGTTCGACCTGCATGGCAACCTGCATGCCGTGCTGAATGCCGAGGCGCCGGCCCGTGTGATGATCGAAGGCCACTGTGATGAAATCGGCCTGATGGTCCAGTACATCGATGACACCGGCTACCTCTACATGTGCGCGATCGGCGGACTGACCGTTCCCCTGCTGGCCGGCGAACGCATCGTCATCCAGGGGCGCAAGGGCCCGGTGAATGGCGTTTTCGGTGTCCGTCCGCCACATCTGATGAAGACGTGCGAGCGCGACAAGGTCGCCCCGACCGACCTGATGGACATTGCCGTGGACATCGGGGCCTCCTCGAAAAAGGAGGCGCTCAAGCTCGTCGACCTCGGGAGCCCGGCGGTCGTGGACGCCGGCTGGCGTCCGCTGGCCGGCGACCGTGTCGCCTGCCGGGGCTTCGACAACCGCATCGGCTCGTTCGTGGTGGTCGAAGCCTTCATCAAGCTGGCGAAGCGCAAGCCGAACGTCGCGGTACATCTGGTGCTCTCCGTTCAGGAGGAGCTTGGCCTGGTCGGCGCGACCACCGCGGCCTACGAGGTCAACCCCCATGTCGGCATCTGCGTCGATGTCGGCTTCGCCTCCGACTATGCCGGCAACGACAAGCGGCAGGTGGGGGATGTCAAGCTCGGCAAGGGGCCGATCCTCTGCTTCGGGCCGACCTACAACTTCAAACTGCAGCAGGTGATGGAGCGCGTGGCCGAAAAGGAAAAGGTCACGCTGCAGCGTCAGGTGCGCGGGCGGGGCGGGAACACGAACGCATGGCCGATGCGGACGAGCCGGGGCGGTGCGGCCGTGGCGCTGGTCAGCGTGCCGCTGCGCTACATGCACAGCGCGGTCGAGACGCTCAGCCTGTCGGATGTCGAGGATTCGGTCAAGCTCGTCGCCGCGTCGGTCCTGGCGCTGCCGACGCACCCCGATTTCTTTCCGGATCCCCTGGCCGGGAGCGGCCCCGGCAAACCGGCCAAACGCAAGGCGCTCTAGGCCCATCGTTTTCATCAAATCAGTCAGAGAATAAAGGTTACACGCTCATGAAACTCACGCTGCTTGCAACTGTCTTTGCCATGGTTTCCGGTGTTGTCTTTGCCGCAGATGCGGTTCAACCCGCCGAGACCGCCACGCCCCAGCCCAAGGAGAATGCCGCCATGCCCGCAACCGCCAACCCCACCGTCCTGCTGTCCACCTCGATGGGCGACATCACCATCGAACTCTACCCCGACAAGGCGCCGGTCTCGGTGGCGAATTTTCTCGCCTATGTCGACGACAAAACCTATGACGGGACGATCTTCCACCGCGTCATTCCCGGCTTCATGCTCCAGGGCGGCGGCTTCACGCCGGACATGACGCAGAAGCCCACCCGGGCCCCGATCAAGAACGAAGCCGACAACGGCCTGCTGAATGCGCGCGGCACGCTCTCCATGGCGCGCACCATGGTCGTCGACAGCGCCACCTGCCAGTTCTTCGTCAACACCGTCGACAACAAGTTCCTCGACTTCAAGAGCAAGACGCAACAGGGCTACGGCTACGCCGTGTTCGCCAAAGTGATTGCCGGCATGGACGTCGTCGACCAGATTGCAAAGGTACCGACGGGCAATCAGGGCGGACACCAGAACGTGCCGGTCACTCCGGTCACGATCCTCAAGGCCACGCGGACAACCCCCGCTGCAAAATGATCATAACCGCCATGAATCGTCCGTTGATATCGCGCGCACCGGCTTGGCTGCTGCTGCTCCTGCTCGGGAGCGGTTGCGTCTCGCAGGTGCCCTTTGATCAGGTCACCCGCTGGTCGGAATCGCCCGTGATCAAGCGGTCGCAGACGGCCTCTTTCCCGGCCTACCTGCTGCGCCGGCAAGGCGACCTGGCCGCCGGCGCCCTGGCGGCCGATGGCGGGGATGTCATTCTGGACGGGCTCTACTACTATCAGTGCTCGCCCGATGGCGTGGTCTACCAACTGCCCCCGACCGAGGCGCTGGCTTCGGGATGGTCGGTCCGGTTCAAGCCGGACCGTGTCGAGGCGCTGGAGGCCGATTATTCGATCGCCAAGCTCGAGGCCCTGCTGGCCGTCAGCGTTCCCGACCGGACCCTGGCCTGCGCCTTCCGGTTGATGGGACGTTTCGCCTCGGTCGATCTGGCCTCGGGCAAATCGCTGCAGCGCGTTTCGGGAACCTTGTTCGGCGTGCGCCTCCCGCAGGCGGACGGGGGGAAGGCCGGTTCGGAACTGAGCCTCTATTTCCTCTCGGCCGATTTGCTGACCGGCGGACGCGTTGGCGATTTCCGCCTGATCGACGGCTCGTTTGCCATTGACCTGTGTCCCCGGTACCTGGTGATCAATACCGCAACGACCGCGGCTTTTGATCAGTTGCGACGATAGATCGCCAGTGGATCGCAGGTTGCTCCGCGGCAGACTGGCGCGGGGCCGGTGTTTTTCTTGATTGAGTATTTTTACGGCGCGTTTCATGGCCACGAATCCTTCAACGCATCAGTCCTACGACGACAAACATATTCAGACCCTTTCGGATGTCGAGCATATTCGCAAGCGTTCCGGAATGTACATCGGGCGCACGAGCGATGGCAGCCAGTACGAGGATGGCATCTACATTCTCCTGAAGGAGACCCTCGACAACGCCGTCGATGAATACATCATGGGGTATGGCAGGAAGGTCGAGATCACGATCGACTACAACTCCGGCCAGGTCTCCATCCGGGACTACGGACGCGGCATTCCGCTGGGCAAGGTCGTGGATTGCGTCTCCAAGAAGAACACCGGCGGCAAGTTCAACGACGATGTCTTTCAGTTCTCCGTCGGCATGAACGGCGTCGGTTCCAAGGCGGTCAATGCACTCTCCGCGTCGTTTGAAGTCCGTTCCTTCCGCGATGGCGAATATGCCGAGGCTTTTTTCAAGAAAGGCGAGCTGGTCTCCGAGAAGCGGGGCCGGTGCACGACCCCCGAGCGCAACGGCACCTTTGTCCGCTTCACGCCGGATGCCGAGATCTTCAAGAAGTTCCAGTTCCAGGAGGAGCATGTGGCGCGGCGCATGCGCATGTACGCCTACCTGAATGCCGGCCTGACGCTGGAGGTCAACGGTGAAAAGATCATCTCGGAGAACGGACTGCTCGACCTGATTCACGACGAGGCGCAGTTCGAAAAGCTCTACACGCCCTTCCACTACCGCGCCAAGGCGCTGGAACTGGTCTTCACGCACACCAACCGATTCAGCGAGGATTACTACTCCTTCGTGAACGGGCAGTTCACGAACGATGGCGGCGTCCACCTTTCGGCCTTCAAGGAGGGCCTGCTCAAGGCGGTCAACGAGTTCGGCAAGAAGAAGTTCGACGGCGATGATGTCCGCGAGGGGATCATCGGCGCCATCTCCATCCGCATCAAGGACCCGATTTTCGAGTCGCAGACCAAGAACAAGCTGGGCAACACGGAGATCCGCGCCGAACTGGTGGCCGAAATCAAGCGCGTCATCGTCGAGATGTTCCACCGCGATGCCGTCGAGGCCAGCAAGCTGATCAACAAGATCGACGAGACCAGCAAGCTGCGCGCGGAGCTGAACCAGGTCAAGAAGCTGGCGCGGGAGCGGTCGCGGGCGGTCTCGGTGCGCGTGCCGCAGCTCAAGGACTGCAAGAAGCATCTGCATGCGCAGCGGGGCACGGGCCTCGACTCGATGCTCTTCATCACCGAAGGGCAGTCGGCGGCCGGGTCGATCACGAGCTGCCGCGATGTCAACACGCAGGCGGTCTTCACGCTGCGGGGCAAACCGCTGAACGTCTGCGATCTGAAGCGCGACGCCCTCTTCAAGAACGTGGAGATCTACAACCTGATGCAGAGCCTCGACATCGAAGAGACGGTCGACCACCTGCGCTACCAGAAGGTCATTCTCGCCACCGACGCCGACGTCGACGGCCTGCACATCCGCAATCTGATGATCACGCTGTTCGTCCGCTTCTTCGACCGGGTCATCAAGGAGGGGCATCTCTACATCCTGGAAACGCCGCTGTTCCGCGTGCGGAACAAGAAGGAGACGTTCTTCTGCTACAGCGATGAGGAGCGGTTTGCCGCGATCGCCAAGTGCGGTGGCAAGAACGCCGAGATCACACGGTTCAAGGGGCTGGGCGAGATCGATGGCAAAGAGTTCAAAGCTTTCATCGGTCCCGACATGCGCCTGACCCCCGTGGACAGCAGCCGGGATCATGGGATTTCGGAGACGATCGACTTCTACATGGGGCGCAACACACCCGACCGGCGCGAGTACATCATGGGCAATCTGGTGATTACCGAGGATGCGTTGTCGTGAGCAAGGACCCCAAAAAACGCGGCGGCAAGAACCCGGCGGCCGATCCGCTCAGCGAGCCGCCCAGCCTCTTCGACAATCTGCCCGCTTTTTTTGCGCAGGAGCCGGAGCGGTCCGACGCCGAAGCCGCGCCTGAAGCGCCAGCCGTGGCTGCCGCCGCCGCGGCCCCGCCGGTGCCGCCTCCCCCGAACCCGCCGCCCAAGGAGACCTTCGTGCATGGCGGCAAGGGGCCGATGCGCGAGCTGGTCAACGAGAATTTTCTGAAGTTCGCCTCCTACACCATCTGCAACCGCGCCATCCCGACGGTCGAGGACGGGCTCAAGCCCGTGCAGCGGCGCATCATGCATGCCCTGTGGGAGAAGGACGACGGGCGGCTGATCAAGGTCGCGAACGTGGTCGGCCACACGATGCAGTACCATCCCCATGGCGATGCCTCGATCGGTGACGCCATCGTCAACCTCGCCAACAAGCGCTACCTCATCGAGGGACAGGGAAACTACGGCAATATCTACACGGGCGACCCGGCCGCGGCGATGCGCTACATCGAATGCCGCCTGACGGAACTGGCGCGCAACGAACTGTTCAATCCCAAGCTGACCACCTTCATTCCCAGCTACGACGGACGCAACAAGGAGCCGGTCCTCCTCCCCTCCAAGCTGCCGGTCCTGCTGATGCTGGGCGCGGAGGGGATCGCCGTCGGGCTCTCCACGTCGATCATGCCCCACAACTTCGTCGAACTGCTGGAAGCGCAGATCGCCATCATCCAGAAGAAGCCCTTTCAGCTCTTTCCCGACTTCCAGACGGGCGGGCTGATGGATGTGTCGGAGTACGCCGATGGCATCGGCCGCATCAAGATCCGCGCGCGGATCGCGCCGCGCCAGAACAACCGCCTGGTGATCACGGCCCTCCCCTGGGGCAACACCACCGAATCGCTGATCGCCGACATCGAAGACGCCATCCGCCGCAAGAAGGTCCCCGTCAAGGAGATCAGCGATTTCACCTCGGACAAGGTCGAGATCGAGTTGACGCTGGCGCCCGGCGCCACGCAGGAGCAGACCATCCAAGCCCTGTTCGCCTTCACGAAATGCGAGTACACGGTGACCAGCCGTCCGGTTGTCCTGTTCGGGAACCGCCCGTGCGAAATGGCCGTCAGCGAGATTCTGCAAGCCTGCACGACCCAGCTGCTGGACACCAGCAGGCGCGAACTGGAGCTGCGCCGGGACCAGCTCGATGCCGCCTTTCATTCCAAGACCCTGGAGCAGATCTTCATCGAGCAGCGCATCTACAAGCGCATCGAAGAGGAGACCACCTACGAGGCTGTTCAGCAGACGGTGCTGGCGGGTTTCACGCCCTTCCGCAAGCAGCTGCGCCGCGATGTGACCCTGGACGATGTCGAGAATCTGCTGCAGATCCGGATCCGCCGCATCTCGCGGTACGACATCAACAAGAACCGCGAGGAGATCGAGGCCATTCTCGCGGAGGAGGCCGAGGTGGCCGGCAATCTGGCCAACCTGCGCAGCTATGTGATCCGCTACCTGAAGGGGTTGATCAAGAAGTACGGCAAGGACTACCCGCGCATCACCGAGGTGGCGTCGAAGCCCTTTGGCGCCATCGAGGTGCGTGCGTTGACGGCGTCGGAACTGACGATGAAGATCGACCGCGAGAACGGATTCATCGGCACGGACATCCGCGGCGGCGAGGAACTCTTCAAATGCTCCTCGCTCGACAAGTTGCTCATCGTCTGGGATGACGGACGCTACAAGATGATGCCGCCGCCCGACAAGTTTTTCATCGACCATGACGTCCTCGCGATCCAGCTCTACGACCGCAAGAAGGAATACACGGCGATCTACTCCGAACCGCATTACGGTTTTTCCTACATCAAGCGCTTCGCCTTCGGCGGGTTGATCCAGAACAAGGACTATCAGCTCGCTCCCGAAAAGAGCAAGCTGCTGCTGTTCTGCGAGGGTGTGCCCGAAACCGTCTATGTCAAGTACCGGCCCGCCAAGAGCCAGCGCATCCACCAGCAGGCCTTCTCGCCGGCGGATGTCCCGGTCAAGGGCGTGTCCGCGCGGGGCAAGCAGATGACCTCCAAGACGATTGCGAAAATCTCGACGGAGCGTCCGCGCGGTTGGGAGGACGACGGCGAGGATTCTCCCAAAGGGGTCTTGATCTAATCCGCGCCGGGGCGAGGCAACAACGCTAGGTTTAGAAGGGCGCTCGGCTGGTTATTCATTTGCCTTCAAGCATCTCGGCATCAGCCAAGTCTTTTGTCCTGCCCGATGCGCGCTTGTTGATGATGAGGTCGGTAACAGACGGAATGTGGATCTCTAGCCCCTCAATCTCGACAACAGTGGAGTGGGCAAAGGCATCGTCAAACGTTAAGCCGTCAACGGTGGTAATGATGTCGATACGACGCGGCGCAACCCCGATTTGAAAGATGATACCTTCCGTTTGGAAATCAGAGGCCGAAAGATCTCGGAGTGGAGCACCAAATCGTTGCAGTGCCCGCATGACGGCTGCGGCGTTTTCAGGCGAGGGCAAAATCCACAAATCAATATCCATCGTGGCACGTGGATATCCGTGAGCCGCCAAAGCATATGCGCCGACCAGTAAAAACTTAACCTTTTCGGCGGATAATGCCTGTAACATGTCTTTGTAGTCTTCGTTCAGCATCGAATTTCCTGCTCAGCGAAACGACTTCAAGCGTCAGAGGCCAGACAAATCCTATACGCTCGCTAAATGTTCCCTGAACGAAACTGTCGTTCGTGCAGTCGGATTTGTGGCGCATGGAAATCGTCTTTTGCATGTGAATCCAAATCGTGAATGTATAGTATCAAGACGGAAAACGATTCTCAAGACAGATCACGATGCGTTCTGGAGGCACTAATGCGGACGGCGCTCACGGAAGAAGCTCTGCAGACGTTCGCGGCAGTCGTCGGCAAGGATGCCTTCGATGACCTCGGCGCGGTGGATCAGCGCGGGGTGGGCCAGGATCTTGAAGACCGAGTGTCCGCCGCGCTGGGGATCGGTCAGGCCGACGACGACCGTCGGAATGCGGGCCAGCACAATCGCCCCGGCACACATCGCGCAGGGCTCCTTCGTCACGTAGAGAATCGAATTCGTCAACCGGAAGTCGCCGGTCGCGGCCGCGGCCTGCGTGATCGCAATCATCTCGGCGTGCGCGGTCGGATCCTTCAGCGTCTCGGTCTGGTTGTGCGCGCGCCCCAGGATCTTGACGGCAACCGGACGGATCGACTCGTCCTCGGGAACGGCAATGATGATGCACCCGGTCGGCACTTCACCCACCGCGGCGGCCTTGTCGGCTTCGCGGAGCGCGAGACGCATGAAATATTCGTGAAAGTCCTGGTTCATGGTGTCATCAGCGCCAGAAGCCGGTGGACCAGTTGCGCGGCGGTGAAGTCGGCGTAGTGGAGTCCGGCAATCGGAGCGAGTTCGACGACATCGGCGCCGACGATGGTTCGTCCCTTCACCACGCGGTCCAGAATCT
>CAZQKI010000058.1:0-23274 GCA_964592855.1 uncultured Lentisphaerales bacterium | reverse complement strand
AGCGCAGCAACCGCGCCAGAGGAAGAGCGAGGAGGTGATAATGTGGAGTTGCTGCTTGCATCGCCGTGGCTTGGCGTTTACAATCGCACACGTGTCCACACCCGCACGCATACCCTCCGCTGAGCCCCCCCGCGGCTCCATCCGCACCCTTGTTGAAGTGCTTGCCATATTCGTGAAATGAGCGTAAACTGCTAACCGTTGCTTAAGGTGGGCTTGGGGCTGGATATCCCCACGGTGCCGCCTGGTTCTTTTTTGGAGAGAAGCTGTTGAACGTACTATCGAAAAGCCCTGCAGCGCTAGCGCCAGGACATCGGTTTCGGTTTCGAGACATGGTGTTTGCGTTTGTTTTGCTCAGTTTCTCCGGGTGTGCGTTTTTTGATCAGTCGACCGACGCCGGTTCGCAGCATGACGTCTCGTTGGACGGTGCTCTAGCGGGGGTGGTCCCCATGCCCTTCGATGGCGCAAAGATGAGTGCTGCGGACCGCGCCGATTATGATGCCGCCAATGCGGCTGCGTCCGACATGAGCGAGACCGAGGGCAGCCATTTTTCCGAGGCCGGTGATCCGCTTTTGAGAACGGGCCTGATCTTGGCGCTTTCCGTCCGGGTGGGGGACAAGCTTGAGGTTGAGCCGATGCGCGTGCAGATCATGGACAAGGGGGAGATCAACCTGCCGATGATTGGGATGGTTGTCTGCGATGGCCTGACTTTGCCGCAGTTGAAACGCGGGTTGGCGGAACGGTACGGGGCCTTTTATCGCGATCCTGATATCTCCTTGAATTTCATCTATGAGCCAGGCGCTGTCTCCCCCTGGGGGCGTGTCCTCGTTCAGGGCCGTGTCGCGCAGGAAGGCTGGGTGAACATTCCGCCGACGCGTGATTTGTCGGTCAGCAGCGCCATACAGTTGGCGGGGGGCTACAACAAAAGCGCAAAGAAAAGCGCCATCATCGTCACGCGCCGCAAGGAAGGCGGCGGCAAGCAGGTGCTGCGCGTCGATCTGGAGCGGGTTGGCAGAAAAGGCGAGATAGAACGGGACATCGGATTGCTCCCCGGGGATGTCATCTATGTTCCGGAGTCGAATTATTAGCGTTGAAATCGGAAAGGGATGCGTCATGCGTAATAAAATGTACCGTTGGATGATGGTCATCACCGCCTGCACGTGCTGCGTGCGGCCGTCGCTGGCCAATGATGAGCAGCTTGGATTGGCTGCGTCTGATCCGCTGCAAGTCGCGCCGATCGTCGCCCAGATGAAGACCGCCGAGGTGCCTGCGTTTGCTGGGCAGGTGATGCAGGCCATCGCCAAGATGCCGCTTTCGCCCAAACTGCGCCTTCAGCAGATGAAGGATGTCAGCGCGGAATTTCTGAAGGCCGCTCCGCAGGATCAGCTTGCTCCGCTTCTCGCGCAGTTGACCATGAACATCCCCTTCCAGATGCTGCCGGGATGGGTGGATTTGTTCAAGCCGTCGGTCGATGAGCGGACGGCGCTGATCGTTGATGACGCCCATGACAAGCTTGCGTCCGGGGTTTTGAAGCAGATCGAGACCGCGGATGGCCTCTCCGATGAAGACAAGACCATCTATGCCACATTTGCCATTGTGCTGCTGGCACGCGGGAAATCACCCGAGGAACTGGATGCCTTTGTCAAACGCATGCTGGAGGTAATGCCGGTGGCCTACCGCGATCAAGTGGCGGCGGCGGCATCTCCGGCCTTGGGCGGCGACTATTCCTTGCTGCTCGGGCCGAGCACCACGGGACAACGCCTGGTCAGGCCCTATGGCGGCACCCTGGGGCAGGCTGAAATCCTGACAGCGCCCAATTCGTTTGGCGAGACGGTCAAGCAACCGAGTCTGCTGATTTATGACGTGAACCGACCCTTCCCGCTGCCGCGAGGCCCTCAAGGGGGAGCAACGCCGCCGCCACCTGTCGTCCCCCCACCCTATGTGGGGCAGTTTTAATCACCGAATGAACCCAACGAAAAGGGAGCCCGTATGAACATGCGTCGCCTGAATATTGCGCTGATGGCACTTGTGTCGTTTGGAGCCTTACAAGGTCTGCTCGCCGTGCCTGCCTACCAAGCGCTGGACGCTGCCGATGGCGGTATTTGGATTGGCCGGTTCAACCTCGCGCCCACATTGGACTTCGGGGTGTTTTACGACAGCAACCCGGACGAGGTGAACGAGAGCCGGAGGCGGTTGATGGAGGTGGGGGAAGGCGTGGAGGGCGACCGCTTCGACTCGGCCACGGGCTATAACATCCAGCCTGGTCTGAATCTGCTGGTCCCCGGAAATAATTGGAAACTCAATGGTCGGGCCTATTATGTCTACGAAAAGGATGATTCCGATTATACGCGCGCGCCGAAGGACTGGATGGAGTATCTGACGCTCAACGGCGAGACCGAGGGCGGCATCGCCTGGGGCCTTGGCCAATCCTTGCAGCAGCTCCGCTACGAGAAATTCGATGAGTTCAGCCAGGAAGACCGCTTTGCAACGCGGCTCAACGGGAATGTCGGCAAGGAACTCACTGAAAAAAGCAAGCTATCGCTGGGGGCGAATTACAGTTCCGTCGAGTACGATGATGATTTTGCCTATGACACGGAGTATCTGACCTTCGCCCTGTCCTTCAGCCATCGGTTGACGGAGAAGACGGATGGCATCCTTTCGGGGTCCTATGGCATCAAGGGATCGGAAGAGGAGGACTCCGATGCCTACGAATACAACCTGAGCGTGGGCCTGAGTGCGGAGGTGACCGAAAAGCTCGCCTACCGCACGCTGATCGGCGTGTCGATGTATGAAGACTTTGAGTATGCCAATGCCGACCCCGAAGCAGCCAGTTCGTCTGAGACGGACTACAGCTTGAGCTATAGCTTGGGAATTCAATGGAAACCCACCGAGCGAATCGCCGTGAATGTTTCGGGCGGCTCAGGCTATGAGTCCGCCGAAGATGTCCGGAGCGACTCCCTGCTGGCTTACACGCTGGTGAGCAGTGTCGACTATCGCCTGTACAGGCGCATCCTGCTCAGCGGTGGCCTGGCCTATCGCTATGAAGACTATCTGCGGGACGTGGCCGAGGCCAATAACGGTGAAGATGTCTATGTCGGTACCGACACGGGGGGAACATCGCGCCAGGACAGTCAGGTCAACGCCTATGCCGGCGTGACCTTCGGATTGAACAAATACGCATCCCTCTTTGCGCATGGATTGTATTCGGTCACCGATTCGACGATCGAGGATTTCGAATACGACCGTTACCGGATCAGCGCGGGCGTCGCGCTCCAATACTAGCTGGTGAAGGCAACATGCGGTTTGTTCTTTCTAAGACTGCGGTTCTGCTTCATCTGCTGTTGTTGGTGGTTTTTCTCGCATCGGGATACGGTCGCCCATCAGCGCTTGGAACGTACCTTCCTCTGGTTTGGCTGATGCTGGCGGCATTCGAGGTGCTTCTGCTCTTTCCGACGGCCTTGAAGGGCGAGCAGACCGATGGGAGCCGGGAACGCGTGCGGCGGAAACTTTTGCGAGACCCCATGCTGTATCTGGGGGTGGCAGGCATTCTCTATTTTGCTTGCCAGGCGTTGAACGGACCTTGTTCGCTAGCCTTCAACAGCGCGACGATAACCTGGCAGCTCCGGCCTCCCCCCCTTCCGGGTCTTCCCTCCTGTTTTGACCGGCGTGAAGCCTTTCAGGGCTTTTTTTGGTTTATGCCGGCATGGACGGCAATTCTGGCCGTTCGACATGGACTCTCGCGGCACGGCAAGGCGAGGTTGTTGCTGGCGGCCGTCGCCGTTTCGGCCGTCCTGGCCGTGATCTGCCTGCTGCAGTACGGTATGCGCCCCCCCCCGCGGCTCTGGGGTGTACCGGCCACTCCGCACCAGTTCGGCACCTTCGACTACACTGGATTCGCAGGGGCGTATTTTGGAATGATGTTCTTCGTTGCGGGCGGGTTGCTGATTGCGTCCATGACGACACACGCGTCCATCTTACGCTGCCGCCTGCTTTTTGCTGCGACCCTCGTCAATCTGATTGCCGCCACCTTCACGCTGAATTATGGCGCCATGCTTTTTGTGTGGTGCGGGGGCTTGCTTGGATTCATCTATGCTTGCTTGTATGTCTTCCATTATCTCACGGTTGCCGAACGCCTCCGCTCTTTTGTCGTCGTTGTTGTCACGCTGGGGGCCTTGGCGTTTTTGCATTTTGTGGCCTATCCCGAAAATGCAGTGCACGCCCGGACGAAGGCCCTTCTATCGGGAGAAGCAATGTCGGCCGTTGTGCGCGGGGAACGCCAGGTCCTTGGCCGGGCGGCCCTAAGCATCTTCAAGGCGCATCCCGTTTACGGGGCGGGCACCTGGGGCTATCGGCACGAGATGGGTCGCTTTCTCGACGATGAAGATTGGAGTCGCATCGCCCCGGCCAATCAACAGCCCATAACCTGTTTCAACGATCTGCTGCAGTTTCTGTGCGAACTTGGGCTTTTCGGCGTCGGCTTGCTGTTGCTGGCGTCCGCGCTGCTGCTGACTCCGGTTGTCCGCCGGTTGTATGTCCTCCTCTGCATGACGACCGCGCAATCCGCGCAGATTGAAGCCACGCGAATCAAGCGCGTCTCCCCCGTTGCCGTCAGTTGCCTTTTCGCCGTATGCGGCGTGTGGGTCGTCAGTTGGTTCGACATGCCATTCCGAAATCCGCTTGTTCTGCTGACCTGGTGTCTGTTGCTGGCCATCCTTCCCGGATTGCTCCCCATTCCGAAGATTCAGGACACGGCACTCCCTGTGCGGGCGACGCGGTCCCAGGCGGGGAAGCGAAGCCCCCGGCGGCGGGTGCTCGCATTCCGCAAGCGGCATGGCCATCATCATCCTGATTCCCATGGTGAATGATCGATGTTGGGTTTGTTTTTATGAATGATCAACCGAATACTCAAGAGTCCACGGGCCCTCGCCGGGAAAACGAGGATCAACCCAGGGCGACGCCGCGTGGCGCACGGGTGCCAGGCCAGAATTCGCCCGCCTACTATTACGGGCGGTCGCCTTCAGGGACGTATGGATACGGCCCTGGCGCCGGATATGGCGAAGCTCCGTACTACGGCAGCGGCGAGGGAGGACTGCAGTCCGCCGACTCGATTCTCGGCCCCATGTCGATCAGGCGTGTCATCCGCGTCGTCATGCAGAAATGGCCCTCGCTGATTGTCTCCGTCCTGCTGGGGCTGGGCATCGGCTTCGCCTACTTCAAAACCGCACCGGTCGTCTTCAGTGCCTCAAGTGTCATCGAGATGCAGGCCACGCGGCCGCGTGTCTTGAAGACGGACGATGTGATTCTTCATGATCCGAACACAACCGGCACCATGAACGAGATCATCAATACGCGTCTCGCGAAGCTGCGCAGCCGGGAAGTCATCCTCATGGTGGCCGAACGGGTCCGTGCGGATTTTGCCAACCTCAAGTCCATGGCCGACGAGGATCTCATACAGATGCTCATCTGGAGCGTTGATTTCAAGCCGAGGCGCATGTCGCGCCTGATCGACATTACCGCACGACACTCTAGCAAGGAGATTGCACAGGGTATCGCCAATGCGTACGCCATCACCACCGAGGTTTATTCGATGGACGAGAACAAGGCCGCTTCGGATGCCGGCGTCGCCTGGCTGAAGGCGACGGGCGAGGCCCAGCGGCGTGTCATCGAAAAGGCGGACGACGAGGTGCTCCGCTTCCGGGTCGACAACAAAATCGACGTGATGGAGAACCAGAAGCGCGCCGTGGACTCCATCCTGCTGCTGCTGAACAACGATCTGGCGCGGGCGGAAATCGACCAGTCGCGGGGTGCGGATCTGCTGGCGGTGCTGAACGAGATCCAGAAAGGGCCGGACAAGATCAGTTCCCTGCCGGAAATCGTTCCGCGCGGTGTGGAAATCGCCACGGCGCAGGCTGATCTGCAAAATGCCATCACGGAGCGCGACGTCCTGCTGATGCGCTTTACGGACAAGCATCCGGATGTCGTGCAGTTGAACAACAAAGTCGACGTGTGCCGCCGCCAATTCCTGGAGTCCGTGTCCCGTGCACGCGAAACCGCTTCCGCCAACCTCGAACTGATGGTCAAGCAGACGGAATCGTTGCGCGAAAGGACCAAGGTGAACGAGAAAATGAGTTCGGAGCTGGAACTCAAGCTGATTTCGGCAAAAGCGCGCCTGGAACAGCTGCAGCGCGACCGGGAGGCGGCGGATATGAGCTACCGGTCCATTCTGCGCCGCATCGAAGACGCCCGCCTCGCCATCGACGATTCGTCGGCGAGCACCCGCGTGATTGAAAAGGCTTCTTTACCGCAGCGCCAGATTGCGCCTGATCCGCGGGTGGCGTTTTCGACGGGGCCCTTGCTGGGCCTGCTGGTCGGTTTCCTCTTTATCATGGTGCTGGACCGCCTCGAGGACCGCGTGACGGGTGTTTCCGATATTGAGCGCCACATGTCCACCAAGGTGCTGGCCATGATTCCACGCGTGCCGCACGTCAAGCGCGACCAGCTCGTCAAGTTGTGCGCCGAAAAGAAGTTCAGCCGTTTTGCCGAATCTTTTGCCGGTTTGCGCGGGCTGCTCGAGTCGCCGCGGTATATCGATCTCACGCACGTCATCCTGGTGGTCAGCACGCAGCCGGAAGAAGGCAAGACGGTCACTTCGTGCAATCTCGCCATGACTTACGCGATGTCCGGAAAGAAGACGCTGCTGATCGACTTCGACCTGCGCCGTCCGCGCATCGGCCGCATGTTCAATTCCGTCACGGACAATGACCGGGCCCATAGTCTGGTGGATGTTCTGGATGCGGGGGACATCCAGGCATTCGACAATCTTCCGATTCCCTCCGGGTTCGAGAATCTGTCCCTGGTGACCTCGCGGACCAGTACGCAAATCAGCCCTTCTACGGTCATGGGATGTGCGGCGATACGGAGTTTCTTCGAATGGGCCCGCGAGCATTACGAGCATATCCTGGTCGACTCGCCGCCAGCTGGCCTGGTGAGCGACGCCGTGGCCCTGGGGTCGCTCAGCGACTCGGTCATCCTCGTCTGCCGCCCGGAGCGCAGCCGCTATCGCGCCATCCGTCACGCGTTGCGCAGCCTGCTGGAGTCCGGCGCGCGCGTCCTGGGCGTGATTGTCAACGATATCGATTTCAAAGGCGGCGGCAACTTCGGCTCCTACGATTATTCCCGCAGCTACGGCTACAATCATTATGGCCGGTATGGCCGGTATGGCTATGGCTACGGCTACTATCCGCGCGGCACGTCTTCGGATAAGGGCCAGTCCGCCCCCGATGCCGATGGGGCCGCTGCAGATGCTGCTGCATCGAGCGAGCTGGATGTCGCCGATGAAGAGGGATGAGGGCTATCAAAGACCGCGGTCTGCCAGCACCGCGAGAATCGACTCCACCGCGGCGTCCGCTGGGACCTGTGTCGTGTCGATGCGGAGCGTCGGATGCACCGGCGCTTCGTAGGGCGCGGTGATGCCGGTAAACGAGGGAATCTCGCCGGAACGCGCCCGTTTGTACAGCCCTTTCACGTCGCGCGCCTCGCAAACCGCCAGCGGCGTGTCTACGAATATTTCGATGAACCGTTCGTCGCCGATGATGGCGCGCGCCGTGGCGCGGTCGGCGGCGTATGGGGAGATGAAGGCGGCGATCACAACTAGCCCCGCGTCGTTGAAGAGCGCGGCGACTTCGGCGATGCGCCGGATGTTTTCGGCACGATCCTGCTCGGTGAAGCCGAGGTCGCGGTTCAGCCCCAAACGGATGTTGTCGCCGTCAAACACGTAGGCGAGCGCCTGCGCATCGATCAGGCGGCTTTCCAGGAGCTTCGCCAGGGTCGACTTGCCCGATCCGCTGAGCCCGGTCAACCAGACCGTGAACGGCCGACGGGCCCCGGCGATTTTTGCGCGCGCCGCCGCGCTGACGAGACTGGCTTCGCGCCGGATGCTGCCGGCCGGTGCGGGCGGCCGGGCCTCGTGCTGCACCAACCGGTCAATCAGCATGCCCGCGCCGAGCGTGGCGTGCGTCTGCGCGTCGATGATCACGAAGGCCCCCGTCACCCGGTTGTGGGCGTAGGCATCCCAGGCGATGGGGCGGAAGACTTCGATGCCGACGCGGCCGATTTCGTTGAGGCCGAGCGTCCCGGCTTCCTGACGGTGCAGCGTGTCGGGATCGACACGGTAGCGGAGCGTGCTCACGACGCCGCGCAGCGTGCAGGTCGTGTGCTTGAACAGGTAGGATTGTCCGGGACGCATGGGGATGTCGCTCATCCACACCAGCATGGCTTCGGCTTCGCGCGTGTACTGCGGCATGTTGTTGGGGTGACAGAGCAGGTCGCCGCGGCTGATGTCGATTTCGTCCGCGAGGCAGAGCGTCGTCGATTGCCCCGCCACGGCGGAGGGCTGCTCGCCTTCGAACGTGATGATCGATTTGACGCGCGTCCGCCTGCCGGAGGAACGGACCATCACTTCATCGCCGACGCGGACGACGCCGGAGGCGACCTGCCCGCAGAATCCGCGGAAGTTCTGATTGGGCCGGTTGACCAGCTGAACGGGAAAGCGGAAATCGATCAGGTTGCGGTCCCCGCCGATCTCGACATGCTCCAGGTGGGACAGCAGCGTGACGCCTTCGTACCAGGGCATGTTGACGCTGCGGGTGACGACGTTGTCGCCATTCAATGCGCTGATCGGCACAAAGAGCATGTCCGGGATCTGGAACTTGGAGGTGAATTCCGCGTACTCGTCGCGGATGCGCTCGAAGACCGCCTGGTCGTAGCCCACCAGGTCCATCTTGTTGATGCAGACCACCAGATGGCGGATGCCGAGCAGCGAGGCGATGAACCCGTGACGGCGCGATTGCGTCAGAACGCCGTGGCGGGCATCGATCAGGATGATGGCCAGCTGGGCGGTGCTGGCGCCGGTGGCCATGTTGCGCGTGTACTGCACATGGCCGGGCGTATCGGCAATGATAAAACGGCGGCGGGGCGTGGAAAAGTAACGGTACGCGACATCGATGGTGATTCCCTGCTCGCGTTCGGCCTTCAGTCCGTCCGTGAGCAGGGCCAGATCGACGGTTTCGCGGTTGAGCCGCTTGGAGTCGCGGTTCAAGGCCGCCAGCTGGTCGTCGTAGATCGCCTTGCAGTCGTTCAGGAGGCGCCCGATGAGCGTCGACTTGCCATCGTCGACACTGCCGGCCGTCGTGAAACGGAGCTGCTCGGCCTTCTGGTTCGCCTTGAGCAGGGCGTCCACATCTTGAAATTGCCCGTCAGTCATCAGAAGTAGCCCTCGCGTTTCTTCTGCTCCATGGAACTGTCCTGATCGTGGTCGATGATGCGCGTGATCCGCTCCGAGTTGCGCACCGTCATCATCTCCTCGATGATCTCGCGGACGTTCCTGGCCGAGGAGCGGATCGCCCCCGTGCACGGCCAGCATCCCAGGGTGCGGAAGCGGCACTCGAGGGTTTCCGTCTTCTGCTCCGGCGGCAGCCGGCTGCGGTCCATGACGGGAATCAGGAGCTGGTCGCGGACGATGACCTCGCGCAGCGCGGCAAAGTACATCGGAACCACGGGGAGGTTCTCGAGATAGATGTAGTGCCAGATGTCGAGCTCGGTCCAGTTTGAAAGCGGAAAAATGCGAATCGACTCGCCGGGATCGATGTGGGAGTTGTAGAGGCTCCAGAGTTCGGGACGCTGGTTCTTGGGGTCCCACTGGCCATGGCGGTCCCGGAAGGAGAAGATCCGCTCCTTGGCGCGGGACTTCTCCTCGTCGCGCCGGGCGCCGCCGAAAGCGGCATCGTACCGCCCCGCGTTCAGCGCCATGAGCAGCCCCTTGGTTTTCAGCGCGCTGCAGCATTTGACGGTGCCCCAGCTCCAGGGGTCGGCCTTGTCCGCCTGCGCCTGCGTGTTGGTGTAGACGATCAGCTCGGCGCCGATGTCGCGGCAGAACTGGTCGCGGAAGGCGATCATCTCGGGGAACTTGAATCCCGTGTCGACATGCAGCAGCGGGAAGGGGATCGGGGCGGGATGAAAGGCCTTGCGCGCCAGGTGAACCATGACGGACGAGTCCTTGCCGACCGAGTAGAGCATCACGGGGCGTTCCATCTCCGCGACGACTTCGCGCATGATGTGGATGCTTTCCGCTTCCAGTTGCTGCAGGTTGCTTTGCCGGTAGAGTTCCATGGTGTCTTTACAGGAGGGGCCGTGGCGGCTAGGCCAGGTGCGGGTGGTCGCGGTACCACGCCACGAAGGCCGGGATGCCGGTGGCAATGGGGGTGGTGGGCTCGAATCCAAGCCGGCTGCGGATGCGGCTGATGTCGGCGTAGGTTGCGGGGACATCGCCGGGCTGCATGGGGAGCATCTCCAGCTTCGGCACGACGCCGAGGGCGTCGGCAAGGGTTTTGATGAGATCCATGAGCTTCTCGGGCCGGTTGTTGCCGATGTTGAAAAGCTCGTAGGGGGCGAGGCCGTCGCGCTCGATGCAGGCGGTCACACCCGCAACGATGTCGTCGACAAAGGTGAAATCGCGCTGCATCGCGCCGTGGTTGAAGACCTGGATCGGCTTTCCGGCCAGCATGGCTTTCGTGAAGAGCCAGACCGCCATGTCGGGGCGGCCCCAGGGGCCGTAGACGGTGAAGAAGCGCAAGCCGATGGTCTGGAGTCCGTAGAGATGCGAGTAGGTGTGCGCCATGAGCTCATTGGCCTTCTTGGTGGCGGCGTAGAGGCTCACCGGCTGGTCGACCGGGTCGGTCTCCGCAAAGGGGAGTTTGGTGTTCCCGCCATAGACGCTGGAGCTGGATGCGTACACCAATCGGCGGGTCCGGTGGTGGCGGCAGGCCTCCAGGATGTTGAGAAAGCCCGTCAGGTTCGCCTGGGCGTAGACCTGCGGATGGGTGATGGAATAGCGCACGCCCGGCTGGGCCGCCAGGTTGCAGACGACCTCCGGCTGGAATTGATCGAAGGCGGCGTTCACGGCGACAAGATCGCTGATATCCGCTTCGTCGGACGTGAAACGGGGATGCCCCGCAAGCTGTTCCTGACGCGCCCGCTTCAGCCGGACGGGATAGTAGTCGTTGAAATTGTCCAGGCCGTGAACGTCGTGGCCCCCCGCCAGCAGCTTCCTGCAGAGGTGCATGCCGATGAACCCGGCCGAACCTGTCACCAGAATCTTCATGGCGCCAAAAATAACATGCGGAGGGCCTCGAGGTCAAAGCTTAGCGGTTGGATCACGGCATCGCCTCCGGTGCGATTCCCGCACGCAGCCGGATCGTCTCCTGCACGCGGGGGACATACATCCGGGTTTCCAGGGGGAGGCCGGAGGCGATGGCGGCGTAGCTCCGGGTGCCCGCGCGCTTCACGGCGCCCGACACACGCCCCTCGCCGCAGTTGTAGGCGGCGAAGACGAGGGGCCAGGAGCCGAACCGCTTGTAGAGCTGCCGGTAGTACTTGGCGGCGGCGCGTGCATTGTCCGCCGGAACGAGCCGCTGATCGGGGTTGGCCGTCGAAAGCCCGAGCGAACGGGCGGTGGCGGGCATCAGCTGGTAGAGGCCCGCTGCGCCTGCCGGGCTGCGCGCCGCAGGATTGAAGGACGACTCCACTTCGGCAATCCAGACCAGGCATTCCGGCACCTGCTCCGCGCGGAAGATCGGCGCCAGTTGCGGCACCAGCGCCTGGGCGCGTTCGGGCAGGCTGTGGGAGGCGACCTTCTTCTTCCAGAAGCTCGACTGCGTCGCCGCGCGGGCGCGCTCGCGCTCCACGGTTGCGCTGGGCACGGTCGCGCTGGGTGGCTGATGCCTGGGACGGGGCGGGGGCAGCACGGGGGCGGCGCCCCGCACCGTGATCGTACCCCGGGGGGGCGGCTTGGGCAGGAGGATGGGCTTGGACGGGGCCTTGACGGGTGATTCGCGTGGCCGTCCCGCTGCGGCAACGCTCTCCACCGCCGCCTGCGCGGCTTCGTAGTAATCGAGTCGGGCCTTCAGCCAGGCCGCATAGGGCGCCAGCGCCTCGTAGTTCGCGGCCCAGGCCGCGATCATCCGCGCCTCTCCGGCATAGGCGGCAATCTGTGCGATGGACTGCGCGTTGAGACCCTCGGACACATCGCCGAACCAGGATTGCACGCTGGCTCGCTCCAGCGAAGCGCCGTCATCCGTCCCGAAGCCGGCCCACGCACCGAGTTCGTCCCAGGACATGAGCGTGTAGGGTTTTGTCCCGGACGTCGAGGCGCAACCCCCGCACAGCAGCAGCAGGATGGCTCCGAGGCGTGCGCGTGAATGGGAGACCTCGTGGTTTGCTGTCTTGCGATGCAGGGCGATGAGGAGAATGCAGATTTCGTACATCAGGCACATGGGGAGGGCCATGACGATTTGGGAAATGGGGTCGGGCGGGGTCAGAATCATCGCGATCACAAAGATGGCGACGATGGCGTGGCGCCGCCTGGCGCGGAGGGCTTGGGCGGAGACGATGCCCAGCCAGCCGAGGGCGAGCAGGGCGATGGGGAGCTGAAAGGCGACGCCGAAGGCCAGCAGGGTTTTCACGATCATCCCGATGTAGGCTTCCAGCTGGAGCGGCCAGATCTCGATGCCCATCCAATCGTTGACGCGGAAGAGCGCCTCGATGGCCAGGGCCAGGGTTGTCCGGTAGGCGAGAAGCACGCCGGCGAGGAACAGGACGCCGGAGGCGAACAGGGCATTGCGTATCAGCCCTCGTTCGCGCCGGGTGAGCCCGGGAAAAATGAATTGCGCCAGGAAGAACAGCAGCAGGGGCAGACTGAGCATCAAGCCCCCCCAGAGCATGATCTTGAAGAGAATGCTGAACCCGATGCCCAGCTGCTGGCCGCGGATCAGGGCGTCGGGGTCGTGGCCGGCCCGGGCCAGGGGATGGAGCAGCGCATCGAGAATGTGCGGTGCAAAGGGGAGCATGACGAGCGTTGCCGTGCACCAGGCCAGGAGGCACCTCAGCACGCAGTTACGGAGGTCGGTCAGGTGCGCCAGCAGCGTGCGCGGAGGATCGTCATCCTCGTCCGCCGGGTGTCGCGACGCGCTCATGTTGGCGACCGCTCCTTCGACTGGGGGAGCGGCGGAGCCGGAGGGAGCGGATCGATCGGCGTGGACGTGGCGCCCGGTTTATTCGGGTCGGTCTGCGGCGTGTCGGGGCCGTCGCTCTGGCTTTCGGTCTCCAGGTCGGCCAATTGTTCGCGCAGGAGATCGGCCGCGTGATGCAGCTTCGCCAGCCATCCGCCCAGCTTCCGGGCCATTTCAGGGAGCCGCTTCGGCCCGTAGACAATCAGGATCACCACCAAAAGCAAAAGCCACTCGCCCGTGCCAACTGAGTCGAAAAGCAGGGCGAGCGGCATGCGGAGAACCGTCATGAAACGGCCGTCCCCTTACTGGTAGAGGGCGAACTCGCCGCGGCGGTTCAGGCGCCAGGTGGCTTCGCCCGTGCCCTGCTGGGCCGGACGTTCTTCGCCGAAGCTGCGCGACTGAATGCGGTCGGCGGAAACGCCGAGGTTCACGAGGTAGGTGCGAACCGACAAGGCGCGCTGTTCGCCGAGCGACAGGTTGTATTCGTTGCTGCCGCGTTCATCGCAGTGGCCCTCGATCACGAGTACGGCGCCCGCGTTCTGGTTCAGGTACTCTGCGACGGCCTCGATCTTCGTCACCTCTTCGGGGGCGAGCTGGAAGGAGTCGTAGCCGAAATAGACCGGCCCGAAAGCGGTGCCTTCCATCCGTTGACGCGTCAAATCAAAGGGCTGGCCATCCAAGGGAATCCCATCTTCATTCAGAATCTCGGGCATGACCATTCCGTCCTCGCCCGTGTAGGCCCCCGGATCGCCGTCGGCGCCATACTTGCTTTTGCATCCCGCGCCAAGCATGAGTGCGCTGAGAACCATGAGTGATGTGATCTGGAATACTGTGCGCATTGTCTCTCCGTTTACGTGTTGATCGGGGGGCTTGGTTTATTTTGTCAGCCGAGTTGACCACTCGGGGGAAACCCAGTTCCCGTCGCGTGTGAACAAGGGTAAGGGAGGGTCGCCCTGCGTGTCAAGTACATAGAGCGAGGACCGGCCGCGTCCTTCATTGCGGCCGCAGATGATGTGGCGGCCGTCGGGAGCCCACGACGGATCTTCGTGATCGGGGCCGGAGGTGAGCACTTCGCTCTCGCCCGTGGCCGGATCCAGGATGGCGATCTGGTAGCCGCTTTGGCGCGAGCAGTACGCGATGCGCCCGTCGGGGCCCCAGCTCGGTGCCACGTTCTCGGTGCCGCGGAAGGTGACGCGGCGGGGCTGCTTGGCGTTGGCCTGGATGACATGGATCTGCGGCGTGCCGCCCGCATCGCTGACGTAGGCGATGGACTGCCCGTCCGGCGACCAGCAGGGGCTGGCTTCGGCGGCGCGCGGCGAGTGGGTCAGCCGGGTCAGCCGGTGGGTGCTCAGGTTGAGGACGTAGAGTTCGGGGTTGCCGGGCAGCGAGAGGATCAGCGCCATCAGCGTCTGGTCGGGGGAGATCGCACCCCCCGTGTTGAGCCCGGTGAACTGCGCCAGCGGCGTGCGCGTGCCGCCGGCGGCGGGGACGCGGTAGATGCAGGGGAAGCCCTTGATGAACGTCGTGTAGTAGAGGTGGCTGCCCGTCGGGTCCCAGTAGGGGGAGAGGCAGGTGACGCGGTCCTGCGTCAGGCGGATCATGCCGTAGCCGTCCGAATCGCAGAGATAGATGTCGCTGCCGTCGTGCTTGCCGATCAGGGCGATGCGGGAGGCCGCCATGCCGGTCTTGCCCAGAACGCGCTTGACAATCTCGTCGTTGAGGCGGTGGGCCTGCCAGCGGACCTCGTTGCGGTTCGGCGAGCTTTCGCTCCAGGTGAAACGCCCCTTGGGCCAGACGACCTCGATTTGCGTGCGAAGGGCCGTTGCATTGCCCTGCGCGGTTCCCGTCACGCGCAGCGTTTCGTATTTGCCGCTGCCGATGGCGAACCATCCCGACCGTTCGAGGTTGGACTTCAGCGTCAGCGCGAAAAGCTGACCCATTTCGCCGGAGGTGCGAAGATCGGCCAGCGAAAGGCTTTCTTTGCCGCTTCCTCCCTGGCCCGTGACCGAAACGTCTGCGGCGAAAATCGGCTGCGTCAGAAGCATGCCGAGGAGGAGGAGGAGGAGTGTGATAACGGTTTTTTGCATGGGTCCATTCGCTTTCAAAGGAGTTGTGAAAAGCCAGGCTCGTTCCAGGGAACCGGGACAGTGTGCCATGTTTGCGTCGAAAACTCAAACACGAGTTACAACACGGGCTGCCAATTGGTTTCGTCGGCGAAAATGCTGCGTTGGCGGTCGACCATGGCCGTGTAGCGTCCGCCGAGGCGCATCAGGGCCGCGTGGTCGCCCTGCTCAACGATCCGGCCGTCCTCGATGACGAGGATCGTGCCGGCGTCGCGGACCGTGGAGAGGCGGTGGGCGATGATGAAGGTGGTGCGTCCCTGCATGAGGGCGCCGAGCGCCTGCTGGATGACCTGCTCCGCCGCGGTGTCGACCATGGAGGTGGCTTCGTCGAGGATCAGGATGCGCGGGTTGGCCAGGAAGGCGCGTGCGATCGCGATGCGCTGGCGCTCGCCGCCCGAGAGGCGGACGCCGCGCTCGCCGATGACCGTGTCGTAGCCCTGGGGGAACTTCTGGATGAAGTCGTGCGCGTGGGCCCCGCGGGCAGCTTCGATCATCTGGGCTTCGCCGGCATCGGGACGGGCGTACAGAATGTTTTCGCGCACGGTGCTGTTGAACAGGAAGGTCTCCTGCAGCACGGTCCCGATCTGGCGGCGCAGGGAGGCCTGCTTCACGCGGCGCACATCGTGTCCGTCCACAAGAATCGTCCCCGCCGCAGGGTCGTAGAACCGGGCGACGAGGTTGACGAAGGTGGTTTTGCCCGCGCCGCTGGAGCCCACCAGCGCCACCACTTCGCCTGGCTCGGCCACGCTGGAGATGTCGTGAAGGACCGTGTCTCCCGTGCCGTAGCGGAAGGAGACGTTGCGCAGTTCCACGCGCCCGGCGATCTGCGGCAGGTCGATGGCGTCGGGGGCGTCCTGGACCGTGGGCTGGGTGTCGAGCAGTTCGAAGATGCGTGCAATGGCGGCCAGTGACCGGTTGACGACGTTCTGAACGCGCGCCAGGGCGCCGACGGGCTGGTAGAATTTCTGCATGTAGCTCAAAAAGGCGATGACGGTGCCCGGCGTCATGGCGATGATCGCGGCGTCGGTTGCGGCGCGGCGTGCGCCATACCAGACGAGCACGACCAGGCCGGCCGTGGTGACGAGCGAAAGGGCGGGGAAAAAGGTACTCCACATCCAGATGCTCTTGCAGTTGGAGTCGTAGTAGGCGCGGCTGCTCGCCTCGAAGTGGTCGGTTTCGGCCGCTTCCCGCGCAAAGGCCTTGATCACGTGAATGCCGCCGATGCGCTCCTGCAGGCGCGCGTTGATTTCGCCAAGCTCCTTGCGGATGCGGCTGAAGACCGGGCGGATGTAGCGCGTGAAGGCCCAGAGCATGCCGACGAAAAGGGGCAGCGGGGCCAGCGCGACCAGGGCCATGCGCCAGTCGAGCGCGAACAGCAGCGCGGCGGCGCCGACCACGTGCAGGACATTGCTGATGACGTCGTCGGAGGCGTGGACGACCAGATCCTCGACGGCGCCGACGTCGTTGCTGATCCGCGACATGATGTCGCCCGAACGCTCCTTGGCGAAGTAGTCCAGGCCGAGCGTCATGAGGTGGCGGTAGCACGCCATGCGTATTTTCAGGACAAAGCGCTGGCCGAGGAGATGCATGACCGTGGTGCGCATGGCGCCCAGTCCCAGCGCGGCGATGCTCAGCCCGAGGAAGCGCAGGACGAGCCGGGGAAGGGGGGCGAGGTCGCGCGCCAGGATGACGTCGTCGAAGATGTCCTTGAGCACGAGCGGCACGGCCAGGCCGGCGGCGGTGGCGCCCAGCATGGATAAGACGCCAAACAGCAGCCGCGGCCAGTACGAGGCGAGGTTGACGTAGAACCACCGCAGCATGCGCCGGTCGGAAATCTTCAGGGTCCGTGCGGCGGCCGCGTCGCCGCCTCCCCGCATCATCCGCCCCATGCCAAATCCGGAAGACATCGGCTAGCCGCGCTTTCTGAGATGGGAGGGGGGGATGCGGAGAATGAGGCGGTACTTGGCGACCGTGCGGCGCGCAATCTCAATCCCCTCCGCGCTCAGCTTCTCCTGCAGCACCTGGTCGGAAAGGGGGCTCGTCGGCGACTCCTGTTTGATCATCGCACCGATCTTGTCCTGGACGGTCTTGTTCGACACGGTCGGCCCCTGGGCCGTCTTCAGTCCCGGGGTGAAGAAGTACTTGAGTTCGAACACGCCCACCGGCGTCCGCATGTACTTGTTGGCAACCGTGCGGCTGACGGTTGTTTCGTGGACGCCGACGCGCTCCGCGACCTCGGCCATCGTCATGGGGCGCAGCGCGGAGATGCCCTTCTCCAGGAACTCCTGCTGCGCCGCGACAATCTCGCTCGCGATCAGGTGAATCGTCTTCTGGCGCTGGTGGATGCTCTTGACGAGAAAGGCGCCCGAACGGATCCGCTCGCGGATGTAGGACTTCACCTCGGCCGTCGTCTCGTCATGCTCGAGCAGTTTGCGATAGTGGCTGCTGATGCGGATGTGGGGGAGCTGGTCGTCGTCCAGAACGACGACCCAGCGCCCGCTCTTGAGCCGCTTGACGAAAATCTCGGGGGTGATGTAGGTCGATTCGTCGTTCTCGAAAAGCCTTCCCGGCTGGGGGTTGAGCGTGCGGATCAGCTCCGCCGCCTTCTGGACTTCCGGGACGGAGACTTTGAGGGCGCTGGCCAGGTGGGCGAACTTCTGTGCGCCCAGTTCCTGCAGGTGGTTCGCAATGATGGCTTCGGCAAGATCGGCGTACGGGGCTTCGCAGTGCGTAATCTGGATCAGGAGGCATTCGCGCAGGTTGCGGGCCGCAATGCCGGGCGGATCAAAGTCCTGAACCACCCGGAGCACCGCCTCGAGCTGGGGCAGCGTCGCCGTGGTTTGCGCGGCAACTTCGTCGAGATCGGTCTTGAGGTAGCCCTGGTCGTCGAGACTGCCGATGATCAACTCGCCGAGCTGCTTGTCCCCGGCCGAAAGCGGCGCCAGGCCCAGCTGGGCGAGCAGGTGGTTCTGCAGCGAAACGGGCTGCTTGAGCGAATCGAACATGTAGCGCCGACGCTCTTCATCCTGGACGGTGTAGGGGTTGGTCTGCTGATCGTCGAAGTAGTAGTCGCGCCATTCGCTGTCCATGGCCGTGAGCGCGTCGATGTTGTCGTTGCCGAATTCCAGCGGCGCCTCGGGTGCGGGTTCGGCCGGCTTTTCAGCCGCCTTTTCGGGGGCGGCGAATGTCTCCGGGACATCGCCCCCGACGGTTTGCGTGGCGAGCGCTTCGAAGGAGACTTCCTGTGGGGAGACCACGTCCTCGATGGTGGGATTCTGCTCCATCTCATGCTGAATCATCGCGCGCAGTTCCAAAAGCGGCAGCTGGAGCATCTCCAGCGACTGACGCAGTTGCGGCGCCAGAATCATCATCTGGCGCTGCTGCTGGGATAGACTGAGCGATTGAAAGGCCATGAGGTTCGACTACAACCGCCGGGCGGAAGGCCGGGGACTCGTTCTCCAGCATCCGTTCTCGGCGATGAGGTCAGTTTACTGGAAACCCTCCCGCCGCGCAAGCCGCGATGGTATGAAAAGTGCTTATCGCTGGATTTTCCATCGATTTCCGCCGGGCTTGCTGTTTGGCGTGCTTTACGGCATGCTATTCACGAATCGCCGGGGTGGTGCCACGCGGGTTTTTTCAGGGGCACTTTTGGTGTTTTTTTAGGGATTTATGGCACTTCTTAGTCTGCAGGATGTCTCGATTTGTTACGGTGGCGAACCGCTTCTGGATCATGTGACGCTCAACATCGAACGGGGTGAACGCGCCTGTCTGGTGGGTCGCAACGGTTCGGGCAAATCGACGCTGCTGCGGATCCTGTCGGGTGAAATCGAGCCGGACGCCGGCGCCATCGTCCGGCAGCCGGGGTTGCGGGTGGCCTATCTTCCGCAGGAGGTTCCCGAGAATCTGAAGGGCCGCGTCCACGAGCTGGTGGAAGCGGGGATGCGCGCCCATCCCGCCGCGGAGTCGTGGGAGCATGCCACGGCGGTCGAGACGGCGATTTCGCGCCTGAACCTGGATGCCGACGCCCGCTTCGAGGCCCTTTCGGGGGGGCTGAAGCGCCGCGTGCTGCTGGCCCGCGCCTTGGTCTGCGATCCCGATGTTCTGCTGCTGGACGAGCCGACCAACCATCTCGACATCGCCGCGATCGAATGGATGGAGGAGTATCTGCAGAGCCGCGTCGAGACGGTCCTCTTCGTCACCCATGACCGCACCTTCCTGCGCCATCTCGCGCGGCGGATCGTCGACCTGGACCGCGGCCGCATCGCCGGCTGGGATTGCGACTACGACACCTTCCTCCGCCGCAAGCAGCAGATCCTGGATGACGAGGCGGTTGCGTGGGAACGCATGGGCAAACTCCTGGAGAAGGAGGAGGTCTGGCTCCGCAAAGGCGTTCGGGCGCGGCGGACGCGCAACGAGGGGCGCGTCCGCGCGCTGCTCGACTTGCGCGACTCGTTCAGCCAGCGCCGGATGGAGCAGGGGACGAGCCGCATCGCCCTGCAGTCCGCAGAACGCTCGGGAGCCCTGGTGCTCAAGACGGACAAACTCACCTTCGCCTACCCGCAGGGGGCGCCGATCGTGAAGTCCCTCGACCTGCGCATCCTGCGGGGCGAGCGGATCGGCATCGTCGGCCCCAACGGCTCGGGCAAGACGACGCTGCTGCGGCTGCTGACGCGGAGCCTCACCCCCGATTCCGGTACCGTGGCCTTCGGCACCAAGCTGCAGATCGCCTACTTCGACCAGTTGCGCGCGACACTCGATCCGGAGAAGAGCGTGGCGGAAAACATCGCCGGCGAGCGCGACACCGTGATCGTGAATGGCCAGCCCCGGCATATCTACGCGTACCTCCAGGATTTTCTCTTCGAGCCCGAACGCGCCCGCACGCCGGTGAAGGTCCTCTCGGGAGGCGAGCGCAACCGCCTCCTCCTGGCCCGCCATTTTCTGGAGCCCAGCAACCTGCTGGCGATGGACGAGCCCACCAACGATCTGGACATGGAGACCCTGGAACTCCTCGAAGAGCAGCTGGCCCGGTACACGGGAACGCTGCTGCTGGTCAGCCATGACCGCGCCTTCCTGAACAACGTGGTGACCAGCACGCTGGTGCTGGAGGGCGATGGACGCGTGGCCCAGTACGCCGGCGGGTACGATGACTGGCTGGCCCAGCGCAAGATGAGCGCGCTTGTCGAGGCGAACGAGAAGCAGCGCGAAATCCGGCTGGCAGCGGCGGCGGCGGGCGCCGACGCCAGCCTCCCGAAGCGCCGCATGGGCTTCAACGAAAAGCGCGAGTTGGCCGGCATCGGCGAGCACATCGCCCGCCTGGAAGCCGAGCAGCTTCTGCTGCAGGAGCGGTTGCAGGACCCCAGTTCGTACAAGCAGCCGGCCGACCAGTTGGCGTCCTGGCAGAAGCGGTTGCAGGTGCTGCACGTCGAGATCGACCGGTCGATTGAGCGATGGGCGGAACTGGAGGCGCTGAGCAATGGCTGAAGTCGGCGTGGAGCCCGTCGACGGGGCGCCCGTGGCCACCGTGCGCCTGGCGTCCCTCTTCACGAGCTTCGTCCGGATCGGCGCCTGCCTGTTCGGCGGCGGTTACGCGATGCTGCCGCTGCTGGAGCGCGAAGTGGTTGATCGCCGCCGGTGGTGCACGCACGCGGCCATGACCGATTTCTTTGCGCTGGCGCAGGTGATTCCCGGCGTGATCGCCGTCAACACCGCCATGCTGATCGGCCAGCGCCTGCGCGGCTGGCGGGGGGCGGTGGCGGCGGCCCTCGGAACGATCACCGCCCCCTTTATCGTGATCCTGCTCCTGGCGGGCGTCTACGATGTGCTGATCGACCAGATCTGGGTCGTCCGCTTCGTGCAGGGGCTGCGCCCGGCCGTCGCGGGACTGCTGATGGGGACGGCGATCCGGCTGGTCTGGCGCGGGTGGCGGAAGCGATGGACGTGGGCGGTCGGCCTGGCGGCGACGGCGCTGACGCTGGTGTTTGAACTCAATCCCGTTTGGCTGATCCTGGCCGGCATTGCGGCGGGCGTGGCCGGGCAGGCTGTTGCGACCCGGCGCTGCGGACGGGGGGCCGGGTGATGCAGGCACTGCTGGAGTTGTCCCTGGCCTTCGCGAAAATCGGGCTGCTCACGCTGGGCGGCGGCATGGCGATGCTGCCGCTCATCCGGAGCGAGATGCTGAGCCACCAGTGGCTCACGGAGCTGCAGTTTGTCGAGATCCTGGGCCTTTCGGAGACCACCCCTGGGCCCCTGGCGGTGAACTGCGCGACCTTTGTGGGGTGGCGGATCGCGGGACTGCCCGGGGCGCTCGTGGCGACGCTGTCGCTGGTGGCGCCGTCGTTGATCTGCGTGATGCTCTTCGGCCTGGTGTGGCGGAAATACCGGAACCATCCGGGAATGGCGCGGGTGCTGGTCCTGCTGCGGACGATCATCGCGGGTCTGATCCTGGCCATGGCGCTGCGGCTGTGCCAGGTCGTGCTGGGGGCAGACATCGAGGCGGGGGGCTGGGGCCAGGCCTGGCGTCCCCTCGTCGTGGCGGGAGCCGTCGGCGCCGCCGTCGTGCATGGCCGGCTGTCGCCGGTGGTGATCCTGCTGGCCGGCGCGATCATCGGCGCCTGGCTTTACGCGGTCTAGCAGCCTGTCGGCTTGGGTTCCAGATTCAGAGCGCGCATGGGCACGAACACGCACATCCCTGCTGTGATCATGGTTTAGCCGTTGCGGCGTGGAGTCTCAACCCCAGAGCGTCCACGACTTTAAGGATGGTGTCAAAAGTGGGGCTTCGGTCGCCCGATAGGGCCTTGTACAAACTCTCGCGGGAAAGTCCGGCATCTCGGGCAACCTGTGCCATGCCTTTGGCTCGGGCAATGTCGCCAAGCGCTTTCGCAACGAAGGCGGCATCTCCACAGGCTTCTTCCATTGCCGCTTCAAAGTAGGCCGCCATCTCCTCGGGCGTGCGGAGATGTTCTGCCACGTCGTAACGTGTTGTCTGTGTCTTCTTGATCATAATTCCAACTCCTAAAGATTCCGCGCGAGGCGGATGGCCATTCTGATGTCGGCTGCCTGTGTACGCTTGTCGCGCAAGCCGTCCATCCAACGCGCAAACCCCTCGGTTTTGCGTATTTCAACCATCATCGACAGTGTAGCCTACAGGCTACGGTCTGTCAAGGGCAGCATCTCCGCTTTTGCATGCATACTGGCAACGATCACCGGTCCATCTCAGATGACCTCTACGGCAATTCGTTAGACGGGCAACTCACCAAAGAAACCATCACCCTCAGCGCCTCAGCGCGAGAACCTTTCCCAGATTCCGACAAACACGTTCGACCAGTCGCTGCCTGTAGGACGGTCCTCCGGGCCGTCCGGGAGAGGCGGCGCAGGAGCACCGCCCTACGACGACCTCGTCACCCTTGCCGCCCTTTCGGACTACCCTTATGCCGTCACCTGCGGCTACGACGCCTGCGGACGGTTCCATGCTGCGACATCTGCGCAGGCTGAGTTCCAGATTGATATTCAGTTCGGATAAATCAACACGCTCTGAAGGCGGGACTCCGGCAAGAGGTGGCGGGTGCGCCGGGGTTAGTCTCGTTGGGAATCAAGCCTGGTGTGAGAACCTTTGTCCTACACTTTGTCGACAAAGCTCAAGACAAAGCTCGCGACAAAGTTTGTTGGGAAAAACCACGCGGCAGCGACTAGGCTGCGTCGCAGGTCTCATCCTCCAACCAACTGGACCAACGCAGCCGGGCCAGCGGCGCCACTGGTCTGAGACACCTCACGTGGTGGTGTTGCGCATTTCGCTAAATTCCCGTCATTTATGTTGATTTTGCACGCGATCCACTTTGAGCGGTCCGATACGTCACGCTCCTCTGCTTGCGCCCGCATCAATGCGTTCGCAAAAGTAGCGCGGGACGTACCGGACCGCGCCGTTTGGATGCCTGAAGGGCGCTATTAATCGTCACTTTTCGGTGAACGCTTACGGCGACGCTTACGGTCGAAGACAAGACGGTTCTTCCTCGTCCTCGTCCACGTCCTCGTCCTCGATGCAAAATTTCGAGGACGAGGACGAGGACGATGCGGCAAGTCTTAACCGAACACTT
>CAZQKI010000057.1:1500-23548 GCA_964592855.1 uncultured Lentisphaerales bacterium | reverse complement strand
GCGAGTACTGAAACATACCGAAAAGCATCAGACAGCCGGCAAGTTTCAGGACGCTTTTGAAACCATTCAGACGAAGCATGCGGTAATCTTACGTTGCCGAGATCGCTTTGTCGATTCCGCATGTTTCGTTCAGGGTTTGTAAGCTGCCAGCTTCGTTTTCAAGCGTCGATACAAATCCGCCGTCCACGGTGGCGATGCCGGGGGTTCCTGAAAGTCCGGATGCCTGCGAAAATCAACGGGGCACAGGACAACCTCGACATTGGCGATGCCTGTTTCGGCAACGAGTACAAACAACTCCTCGGCAGCGGGATCACCCATGGCCAGGCATCCGACGGAGACACGGTTGCCGTGGATCATGATATCGCCGCCCAGATGGGTGCGTTTTTCATCGCGGGCATGCTTCCGGTCTTCGGCATTCGGGTAATTGACCCGCAGTGACAGGTGGAACCGGCTGTTCGGGTTCAGCGATTCGATCTTGTAAAAGCCTTCCGGCACTTGCCGGTCTCCTTCTTTCAACTTCGGCCCCGCCGTTCCGCTGGCGGCCAGAATGGGATACGTCACGAGGCGCGAGAAGGTGCCGTCGGCCCCCAGCGCATGGACTTCCAGCTTCTTCTCCTCCTTCAATCCGATCAACGTGATCTTCTTGGGCGGATAGGGGATGCCAATTGCCGTGAAACAGGGAAGCAGGCGTGCATGCGCGACTCTGCCATATTCGGCGAGTCGTTCCTCGACGGTTGCGGACCGTCCGCACCCGAACACGGCGACAGCAGATATCAAGCTCATCAGTATCCGTCGTTTCATGCGAGATACTTCCCGATCAGCCCTATTTGATCAGGGCGAACGCATCTTAATTTCTCTCTGTTTTGCCTCTCATGGCTCTCGACTCCGTTCAGATGGGGGCTGCATTCGTGGCGAACCGGGTAAAAGCGGCGTCGCGCGGGATACCGCTTGCCGCCGCACTCCAAGACGCTGCCGCCGGGGCGCACATTTTTGGAGTGCGGTGGCAAGCGAAGCGCGACACCGCTCTCATGCGCACGAAAACAGAGCCAAAACTGAAAAATTGGCTGAAATTTAGATGCGTTCGCCCTGCCTATTTGATTGATCATCCAGACCTCATCCGCTAATCTGTGAAGAAGATGAATTCTCCTGATGCCACCCCTGCCGACGCGAAAGCCAGGCGCATGGCCCGCGAGCAAACGCTTCCCGAGGAAATCGCCAATGCCGTGACTCACGGTGTCGGTCTCATGCTCAGTTGCGGCTGCCTGGCCGTAGGCGTTGTCTTTGCCTCGCTCTACAGCTCGCCGAGGATGACCACCAGCGTGGCCGTTTACGGTGCCACGCTCTGCATGCTCTACCTGTCTTCCACGCTCTATCACAGCCTGCCCGCGGGCCGGGCCAAAACCATCTGGAACATCATCGACCATTCCTCGATCTACCTGCTCATCGCCGGGACGTACACGCCCATCACGCTGGCGCTCGTCACGCAGTCGGCGGGTTGGGGGTGGAGTCTCTTCGGCGTCATCTGGGTGCTGGCGATCATCGGCATCGTTTTCCAGACGCTCTTCATCCACCGCTTCCGCGTGTTCTCGACGCTCACCTACCTCGCCATGGGCTGGCTCGTCGTCATCGCGATCAAGCCGATGTGGCAGTGCCTCGGACCGCGGGCGTTTCTCTGGATCGCCCTGGGCGGCGGGTGCTACACGCTCGGCATCATCTTCTATGCCTGGAAGCGTCCGCGTTTCACCCATGCGGTCTGGCATCTCTTTGTCCTCGCGGGAAGCCTGTGTCACTTTCTGGGCATCCTCCTGCACGTCATCATGGCTAAGAAGCCCTGATTCACGGCTGGCTGCGCTCGTGTGCAATGCCATCGGTCTCGATCACCCGCCGGAGTTCCTCGCGGGCGACCTCAAGGTTGCCGGGAACAGAGGCCCCGGCGGCGCGATGGTGTCCTCCCCCGCCGTACCGTGAGGCCAGGGCGATGGCATCCAGCGGCGGGCGCGTGCGAATGCTGACACGCGTGGCCGTGGCGTTCGCCTCCGTCTCGTAGAGAAACAGGGCGACATCGCTGCCGCGGACCGACCTGGGTATCTCGATGATGTCCTCGGCGTCCGCCTTGGTGCATCCTGCCGCGGCAAAATCTTCATAGGTCAGTGAAACGACGGTGACGCGGCCATCCTGCCACACTTCGAGGCTGTCGTAGGCGCATTTTCGCAGTTGCAGGACTTTCCAGTCGAAGAGCGTATAGATCTGTTCGTTCAGCCAGGGGGTCCGCACCCCGTAGGTGCGCAGATCGGCGGCGCAGCGCAGCGTCTCCGCGGAGGTTGACTCATAGGCAAAACGCCCCGTGTCGGTGATCAGGGCCACCCACAACGCCTCGGCGATCATCCGGTCCAGCGTCCATCCCGCCTGCTGAGACAAGCGCCAGATCATTTCACCCGCGCTGCTGGCTTTGGGCTCGATCCATTGCACATCGCCGTACCGCGTGTTCGTCGGGTGGTGGTCGATGTTGATTGTCGGCACCCGCCCCACCCACGGGATCAACGCTTGCGGCAGACGGTCCTTGGCGCCGCAATCGACCACGACCAGAAGTTCGGCCTGCGGATCGGCCTGCGCCGTCGGCACCAATTCGTCGACGCCATCTAAGATGCCCGCCACGCCGATCTCCGCGCGATCCAGCGCGACCTGGACCGACTTGCCCTGCTTGCGCAACAGAGCACCCAGGGCCAGCGCGGAGCCGAGGGCATCGCCATCGGGGCGGATATGGGCGGTCACGACGATCCGCTTCGCGGCGAGGAGGCGATCAAGAACGGGTTGCATCGGGTTTTGGAGAGTGGCGTTCATGGGGAGAATGCGCTCAGTTTAGCAAAAAAGCGCATGGAAAGAAACGGGGTCGAAGGAATCGAAAGAATCGAGATAATCGAGGGAAATCGATTCAATCGATGGATTCGATTCCGTCGATTCTCTCGATTCCCTCGATTCCGCCGCATCAACGAAGGTCCACCAGCGCCTGTACCGTGACCTCCTCCCAGCCCGGCAGGGCCAGGAAGTGGAGCAGCAGCAGGGCGCAGGCGGTTGCGTCGTAAAGGGCATCGTGCGGTGCCCGGCCGGGGCAGGCCGCTTGAAGCGGCCTCAGTAGCCCCAACTCGACCACCACGTCGTCCAGCGCAGCCGAGGCCAGTTGCGGATAGGTGCGGCGCACCAGGCGCAGCGTGTCGATCCAGGGTCCGAGGCGGTGCAACGGGGCGGCGCGCCGCAGCAGGCCGCGCTCGGTGCCGATGTTGTGCGCGACCAGCGGCCGGTGCAGCAACCAGCGTTCGGCCAAGCCGGGCCAGAGGTCGGACAACGCGGGCGCGGTGGCGAGGGCCTCGCGTACCCGTGCATGGCGGCCTGGCGCATGCGGATTGAAGGGGCGGTCAGGTGCGACGCGCAGCAGGGAATCGAAGGGCTCCGCCTGCAACCGGCCCGCGACGACCTCCACCAAGCCGATCTGCCAAGGCTCGACCGTCCACCCCATCACGCTGCCGGTGGTCTCGAAATCGAGTACCGTGAAGGTAGAGCGGGACGCGAACAGATCACAAGCGGGAATGTCGAAGAATGATCGCATGGAACAATACAGGCGGCAGGGTTCAGGGTTCAGGGCTCAGGGGAGAGGGTTCGCAAGATAAGGGCCAGGGTTCGGGATATCCACACGGGGAGGCACCATAGTCTTCGCTGTCTTCATTCATGGACGTACTTGGCCAGCGCCGATCAGATTCCGGCAATTGCTTCTCAAGGGTACGTTCCATGCCGTTGAGCATCCTCACTCGCTCAACTGCATATCGCAGAGCTTGCGGTAGCGGCCGCCCTGTGCAAAAAGTTGATCATGCGTGCCCTGCTCGATGATCCGGCCGGCATCGACGACCAGGATCATATCTGCGCGGCGCACGGTGCTCAGACGGTGTGCAATGGCCAGTGTGGTCCGGTTCTGCATGACCTTGGCGATCGCCTCCTGCACCAGGCGCTCCGTCACGGTATCCAGGGCGCTGGTCGCCTCGTCCAGAATCAGAATCGGCGGGTTGCGCAGGATCGCGCGCGCCAGGGCGACGCGCTGCTTCTCGCCCCCGCTCAGCACAAAGCCCTTGTCGCCGACGATGCGGCCGTAGCCGTCGGGATGCGCAACAATGAACTCGTGTGCATTCGCCATGCCCGCCGCCTCCTCGATCTGCTTTTGCGTGGCATCGGGCGTTCCGTAGGCGATGTTGTTGGCGATGGTGTCATTGAACAGGATGGTGTCCTGCGTGACGACGCCCATCATGCGCCGCAAGTCCTGCGTGGCGATCGCGCGCAGATCCACGCCGTCCAGCGTGACGGCGCCCGCCACGGGATCGTAGAAGCGCGCCAGGAGGTTCGCGAGGGTTGTCTTGCCCGAACCCGTCTCGCCCACCAAAGCCAGCAGGCTGCCGCGACGGAGTTCAAACGCAACATCGTTGATGACATCGGGGCCGTCGGGCGAGAACCGGAAATTCACATGGTCGAAGACAATGCGATCATCAAAACTCGTTTTTTTCACCGGGTTGACCGCTTCCGGCAACGCCGTATCGGTGTCCAGCAGCGCGAAGATCCGATCGAGGGCCGCAGACCCCCGTTGCATCGAAGCGCTGATTTTCGCCAGTTGCTTCATCGGCCGGTAGGCGGCGAAGACCGAAACGCCGATGACCGTGATCTGTTCCAGCTTGATCTTGTAGATGAAGCAGGCGATGACGAATCCGCAGGCCAGGAACGTGATGACGAGCTCCATGAGCGGCGACATCAGCAATTCCGCACGCAAGGCGCGCAGCACGGACGCAAAATAGTGCAGGTTCATTTCGCGGAAGCGGCGTGACTCGAGGGCCTCGGTATGGAAGGCCTTGATGACGCGGATGCCGGTGAAATTCTCGTGCATGCGCGACACCAGGTCCGAGACGCGCTCGAGCGACCTGCGCGTCCAGCGCTTCACGTGGGTTCCCAGAACGATCACGGGGACCAGGCAGAGCGGCAGCAGCACACCCGCGATCAGCAGCATTCCGCCGAGATCATTGTGAATCGCATACAGCACCGCCACCAGAACGGCGGCCAGAATTTCGAAGGGCGCGCGGACGGCATCGGCAATCGTCACGGAGACCACATGTTCGACGCTCGCGGCATCGTTCACGCAGCGGCTGATCAAGTGGCCGATGTCGCATTGCCCGAAAAATTTCAAAGACTGCTTTTGCAGCGAGTCGAAGAGTTGGTCGCGCAGGTCGCGAACGACGCACGCCCCGACCCACCGCATGTAGTACTGGTTGATGAAGGAAGAGACGATCCGCAGCAACGCCACGATGGGGAGGCCCAGCAGCCCCAGGAAAAGGGCCTGCCACGTCAGCGTATTGTCGGCGTTGCGCAGCGGAATGTTGAAGCGCGCAGCCAGGTGTTCGGCCGAGCGGAACGCCCCCGGCATGTTGTCCACCGGCACAGCGGTCGGAGGATTCTCAGTCACGGCGGCCGCGTTGGTCACGACCGGCGCAGGTTCCTCGATGTGTTTGAAGGCGGCAAAGGCATTGGGCAGGAAGCTGAGCAAGCCGAAGAACGTGCCGGCGCAAAACAGCCCGGCCACGATGCCGATCACCAATCGCACACGGTAAGGGCGCGCGAGCGTCAGCAGGCGTCGATATTGGCTCAGGCGAACGGGTGTTGCCGCTTTGGCTTGGCTCATGTGCTGAAAGTCCCGAGATAGCGTTCCGCCTCAAGGGCCGCCATGCAGCCGCTGCCGGCGGCGGTGACGGCCTGACGATACCGGTTGTCCTGGACATCGCCGGCGGCAAAGACGCCGGGTACGCTCGTCCGCGTCTGCGGGGCGACGATGTAACCCTCGTCATCCAGCACGAGCAACCCTTTGAACAACCCCGTGTTGGGCGTGTGCCCGATGGCGATGAAGAGTCCCTGCACGGGCAAATCATCGACGGCGCCCGTCTTGACATTCCGGAGGCGGATGCCCGTCACCGTGTTCGCCTGGACATCGAGCACCTCGTCAACCACGGAATCCCAGCGGACTGTGATCTTGGGGTTGCTGAAGACGCGGTCGGCCATGATCTTCGACGCGCGGAAGGCGTCGCGCCGATGGATCACCGTCACGGACGAGGCGATGCGGGAGAGGTAGAGCGCGTCCTCCAGGGCCGTATCGCCTCCCCCGACCACGGCCACCACCTGATTGCGGAAGAACGCGCCGTCGCACGTGGCACAGCCGGAGACACCGTGCCCGATCAGCAGTTTTTCGGATGCGAGGCCCAGGTAGCGCGCGTCGGCGCCTGTCGCAATCAGCAAAGCCCGCGTCTGGATTTTGTCCCCCGACATGCCTAACGTGACTTCATGCACGCGTTCGGCGGGCGGCGTGGCGTCGTCTGCGGACAAGCGGACCGACCGGACCTCGTCCAGCAGGAAGCGGACGCCCAGCCGCTCCGCCTGCCGATGCATCCGATCCATCAGGTCGGCGCCGCCCAGGGGGTCGGTGAACCCGGGGAAATTTTCGATATCCGTGGTATCCATCAACTGTCCGCCGGGGCGCATGCCTTCGATCAGAATCGGGTTCAAGTTGGCGCGCGCGGCGTAGATGGCGGCCGTCAAGCCGGCCGGCCCCCCCCCGACGATCAACACGTTTTCCATATCAGGTATACCTCAAGACTTCATCAACCGTCGTATAGCCATCCAGGATATTGCGCACGCCGTCCTCGCGCATCGTCCGCATGCCCAGTTCGCGGGCTTTTTCCCGGATCAGCAGGGTGGGCTTGCGTTCGTTGATCAGCACGCGAATCGGCTCGGTCACCCGCAGATACTCGAAAATGCCCTTGCGGCCCTTGTAGCCGGTATTGTTGCAGATTGAACAGCCACGGCCATAGTAGAAGGGCCGATCACCGATCTGTTCGCGTTTCATGTTCAGACGCCGCAGCGTATCATCATCGGGAACGTAGGCCGACTTGCAGTTGCGGCAGATCGTGCGGACCAGCCGCTGCGCGAGAACGACCTCCAGCGTGGAGGAGACGAGATAGGGCGGCACATTCATGTCGACGAGGCGCGTGACCGCACCCGCCGCATCGTTGGTATGAAGCGTACTGAAGACCAAGTGTCCCGTCAGCGAGGCCTGAATGGCGATTTCGGCGGTTTCGAAGTCGCGGATTTCACCGACCATCAGGATGTCGGGGTCTTGACGCAGGAAGGCGCGGAGCGCCTTGGCAAAGGTGTTGCCGACCTGCGGATTGATCGGCACCTGGATGATGCCGTCCATGTCGTATTCGATCGGCTCCTCGGCCGTGATCAGCTTGGAGTCGACCGTGTTGATCGTGTTCAGGCAGGAATAGAGCGTGGTCGTCTTCCCCGATCCGGTCGGACCGGTCACGATGACGATTCCATTCGGCTTCTCGATGTCGAGCAGCAGCATATCCAGGATATCTTCCGGAAGTCCGAGATTCTGCAGATCCAGCGAATTGACATTGCGGTCGAGGACGCGCAGCACCACGCTCTCGCCAAACTGCGTCGGCAGGCACGAAACGCGGAGGTCGACCTGATGCCCCGCCACGGAAATCGCAATGCGGCCGTCTTGCGGAACACGCCGTTCGGCGATGTTCAGATTGGCCAGAACCTTGACGCGCGAGATGATCGGCAACGCCAGCCGCTTGGGCGGAGGCTGCATTTCATACAAGGATCCGTCGATGCGGTAGCGGATGCGGAACTCCTTCTCGAACGGCTCGAAATGGATGTCCGAAGCCCGATCCTTGACCGCCTGATACAGCACCAGATTGACGAAGCGGACGACCGGCGCCGCGCCGGCCTGCTCGGCAACCGCCTTCTCGTCAACCAGCTCGCCGATGCCGAGCGAGTCGTCCTTCTCGATGACCGACTCCAGATTCGACAGCATTTCCGCGACCGTCGCGCTGTCGTCACCGTAGTATTCGTTGACGCGGTTGCGCACATCGGCTTCACGCGCCAGGACAAACGTGATGTCCCGCGCCAGGACGAACATCAACTCGTCGGTGGCCAGCGGATCGACCAATCCCGACGTGACCAGCGTCACCGATCCCGGCTGCACGGCAATCGGCACGACATTGTACATGCGTGCGACGGCGGCGGGCACCGCGCTGCGGACCTGAGGCGAGATCTCCACGGCCGGGAGCTCGACGCGCTCGCAGCCCATGTAGCCGGCCAGAAGCCCCAGCAGATCATCCTCCGCGATGTAACCCATGTCGACAATGAGGTTGCGCACCGGCTTGCCGCTTCGCATGTGCTCCTCTTGAAGCTCGGCCGCCTGTTGCGCATCAATCACACCGCTGTTGGTTGCGAGATCCAGAATTGGATCCAGCAGGTCCCGGTGCGTCTTTTCCTTTGCATCTGCCATTCAAAATCTCCCTCTGCGTGCGACGCGCCTGCGGCTAGCGCTTGCCGCCCGACAGTTCCTTCAGCTTTTCGACAATGGAATCGGGGTCCTGCGACTTGGTAATCAGATCCTCGTAGTGGATCAATCCAGCCTGGTACAGATTCAACAAGTGGGTGTCGAGCGTGATCATGCCGTACTTCGCGCCCGTCTGGATGTCGGAGGCGATCTGGAAGGTCTTGGCATCGCGGATGCGCGACCGGATCGAAGGTGTCGAGATCATGATTTCAAAGGCGGCAATGCGCCCCGGCTTATCCGCGCGAACCAGAAGCAGCTGCGAAATGACCGCCACCAGCCCAACCGCCAACTGCGTGCGCACCTGGCCCTGCTGGTCGGTCGGAAAGGCATCGACAATGCGGTCCACCGTCGTGGCCGCGCCCGTCGTGTGCAAGGTGGCAAAGACCAGGTGCCCGGTTTCCGCCGCGGTGATGGCGGCCTGCATCGTCTCCAGGTCACGCATTTCACCGACCAGAATGACATCGGGATCTTGACGCAGCGCCCGGCGAATCGCCTCGGCAAACGTGGGCACATCCGCCCCGACCTCGCGCTGCGTCACCACCGATTTCTTGTGGGGATGAAAATACTCGATGGGATCCTCGACCGTGATGATGTGACAATCGCGCTGCTCGTTCACCATGTTCAGCATGCTCGCGAGCGTCGTGGTCTTGCCGGACCCCGTCGGCCCCGTCACGAGCACGAGACCCCGCGGGCGAAACAGCAATTCATTGACCTGTTCGGGCAAACCGATCTGCTTGAGCGTCAGCAGATCGTTCGGAATCTGGCGCAGGACGATGCCGACGTTCCCCCGCTCGCGGAACACGCTGACGCGGAAGCGCGCCTTGTCGCCGAAGCTGAAGCCGAAATCGGCGCCGCCAACCTCGCGTAGCCCCTGCTGGTGCTCGGCCGACGTGATGCCCTTCATGAGCCGTTCCGTGTCGTCCTTGTCCAGCATCGGCGAATCCAGCGGCATCAGCGATCCATGCACGCGCAACATGGGGGGCGCGTTGACGCGGATATGCAGATCGGAGGCGCCCTCTTCCACGCACAGCTGCAGCAGATCACTCATCTCGACATTGCTATTGCTCATCAGTTTGCATCCCCCATCGTGGCGCGCAGCACCTCTTCAAGCGAAGTCATCCCCGAAGCGACTTTCAACAGCCCGTCTTCGCGCAGCGTGCGCATGCCCGCTTCGCGCGCAGCCACGCGCAGCTCGTTGGCCGGGCGCTGATCGAAGATCATGCGCTGAATGGAGTCACTCATCATGAAGATCTCGAAAATGCCCTTGCGGCTCTTGTAGCCCGTCAGGGAGCAGTGCGGGCACCCGCGCCCGCGCCAGAGGGTGGCGTTGACAATGCTGCTGGCGTTGGTCTCGCCCAGCATCTTGAGTTCACGCTCGGTTGGCTTGCGCTCCTCCTTGCATTCCGCGCAGATGCAGCGAACGAGGCGCTGGGCCATGACCGCCTGGATTGCCGATGCGACCAGATAGGGCTTCACGCCCATATCCTGCAGACGGGTGACCGCGCTGGGCGCGTCATTCGTGTGGAGCGTGCTGAACACCAAGTGTCCCGTGAGCGCGGCTTCCATGGCGATGTCGGCGGTTTCCGCATCGCGGATTTCACCGATCATCACGATGTTGGGCGCCTGACGCAGAATCGAACGCAAGGCGGCGGAGAAATCCAAGCCGACGTCACGGTTCACCTGCACTTGATTGATGCCCGTCATCTGGTATTCGACCGGGTCCTCGACCGTGATGATCTTGCGGTCGGGACGGTTGATCTGCCCCAGGCAGGCGTAGAGCGTCGTTGTTTTCCCCGAACCGGTCGGCCCCGTGACCAGCAGCACGCCGTCCGGCAGGCCGATCAGTTGCTCGAAGCGGGTCTGGTCGTCGGATAGAAAACCCAGCTGAGGCAAACCCAGGGCGACATTCTGCTTGTCCAGGATACGCATGACGATGCTCTCGCCGTGGTTGGTCGGCACGGAGGAGACGCGCAAGTCGAGGTCGCGCCCCTTCACATTGACCTGAATGCGGCCGTCCTGCGGCGTCCGCTTCTCGGAAATCTTCATCCCGGCCATGATCTTCACGCGCTGCAGAATTGCCGGCTGCAGGCGTTTGGGGGGGGGATCCATGTCCTGCAAGGCGCCATCGATGCGGTAGCGGACGCGAAAGCGCGTCTCCAGGGGTTCGAGATGAATATCCGAGGCCCGCCGAAGGAAGGCCTCCATGATGATCATTCCGACCAGCTTGATGATGGGTGCGTCCGATTCGGTGGCGCCGGAGGCGCCCAGCTGCTCGTCAAGCGAACCCCCGCGCGTCTCGACATCCACGGCGCTGTCGTCGATCTCGCTCAGCAGCGACTCCATGTCGGACTCGCCGGGATAGAGGGCGTCCAGCGCCTTCGCGATATCGCCACGCGGCGCCACCACGCCTTCGACATTGCATTTCAGCACGAAGCGCAGGCGGTCCAGCGCGTCGTAGTTCAGCGGATCCGTCATCGCCACGGTCAGCGTGTCGCCCGTCTTGTGCAGCGGCACGACGCCATATTTGCGCGCATCCTCGGACGACATGATCGTCGCCAGGTGGAGATCCAGCCCGCTGGCGTCGATGTTGACGACTTCCATGCCGAATTGGCCGGCAATCAGGTGAAGAATCTCCGCTTCGGCAATCTGCCCCGACTTGATCAGGTTGTCGATGACGGTCTCGCCGTCGGTCTTCAGCGACATGACCGCGGCATCGATCTGCTCGGCGGTAATCATCCCCTGCTCCTGCATCATCTGCAAAACATAATCATCGTTAGACGTCACGTATTCACTCCCGCTGAAGATCTACTCGGAAAACAAGGCCATGGCGCGCGTCAGCCCTTGCGCGCCGCCAACTGCCGCGCAACCCATTGCCCGACGCGCTTGGGATCGGCCTTGCCTCGACTCAGTTTCATCACCTGCCCGACGAGAAAACCGGCCGCCGCCACTTTGCCGGCATGGTAATCGGCAACCGGTCCCGGGTTGGCATCCAAAGTCGCTTCGACCCACTTGGTGATCGCATCGGCATCGTCGACCTGTGCCAGCCCGCGAGTCCTGACCCATTCCGCGGCACGGCCGCCCTTCTCAAACAGTTCGGGCAACAGCGCCTTGGCCGTCGGCTGATTGATCGTTCCGCCACCGACCAGCGTAATCAGTTCGGCCAGGGCCTCCGCCTTCAACGCGCACTCGGTAATGGCCTTGCCGCTCTCCGAAAGCAGGCGCATCACTTCGGTCATGATCCAATTGGATGCCATCTTGCCATTGCCGCAATGCCGGGCAACCGCCTCGAAGAAATCGGCGATCGGGCGCTCGGCCGACAAGACCTCGGCATCATATTCGGGGATGCCGTATTCCGCCACCAGGCGCAAGCGTCGCACCGCGGGCAATTCCGGCAATGCCGCGCGCCAGGCGTCGAGTTGCCCGGCTTCCAAAACGATGGGGAGCAGGTCCGGGTCGGGGAAATAGCGGTAGTCGTGCGCGTCTTCCTTGCTGCGCATCGCCTCGGTGACCCCGGCATCCGCATTCCATCGCCGCGTCTGCTGCACGATGCGCGTGCCTGAACGCAACAGGTGCGTCTGACGCTCGATTTCGTGTTCCAGCGCCGCCTGGATGCCCTTGAAGGAGTTGAGGTTCTTGATCTCGATCTTGGTGCCCAGCTCCTGCTGCCCGGGAGGCCGCAGGCTGATGTTGGCATCGCACCGCATGTTGCCCAGCTCGAGATTGCATTCGCCAACGTCCGCATAGACCAGGACCTGCCGCAAGGCCTGCAGGAAGGCGACTGCCTCGGTCGGCGAGGTGATGTCGGGATCGGTGACCAGCTCCATCAGGGGGACGCCGCCGCGATTGAAGTCGACGCCGCTGAAGCTCGCGTGGTGGATGCTCTTGGCGACATCCTCTTCCAGGTGAATGCGCGTCAGGCCGATGCGGCGCTTCCGATTTCCATCGGCCACCTCCAGCGAACCGCCCAGGCAGATCGGATGGGCGAACTGCGTGATTTGATAGTTCTTGGCGACATCGGGGTAGAAGTAGCTCTTGCGGTCGAACTTGCTGACCGGCGCGATTTCGCAACCCAGCAGCATGCCGGCCACCGCCGCCAGATGAATGGCCTCCCGGTTGATCGAGGGGAGCGTGCCGGGATAACCGAGGCAGACGGGGCAGATCTGCGTGTTGGGCTCGGCCCCGGCTTGGGTCCCGCAGCCGCAGAACATCTTCGAGACGGTTTTCAGCTGGACATGGACTTCGAGGCCGATGGTGACTTCGTAGTTCATGGGCGAACCTCCGTCTGCCGGGTCCGCGAAGCCTCGTAGGCCGCCGCAATCCGCAGCACCCGACCCTCTTCAAAGGCGGGCCCCAGAATCTGCAGGCCGACGGGCAACCCCGCCGCCGTCGCGCCGCAGGGAACGGAAAGCGAGCAAATGCCGGCCAGATTGGCGGGCACCGTGTAGATGTCGCCGAGATAGAGCGAGAGCGGATCATCGCGCCCGGCTCCCGCGGGGTAGGCCGGCTGGGGCGAGACGGGGCACAGCAGCGCGTCGCATTGCCGGAAGGCCAGGGTGAAGTCGCGCCGGATCAGCGTGCGCGCCTTCAAGGCGCGGAGGTAGTAGGCGTCGTAGTAGCCGCTGCTCAGCACATAGGTTCCCAGCAGAATGCGCCGCTTGACTTCGCTGCCGAAGTTTTCGGCACGCGTGCGGGAATAGAGTTCCCGCGTGGAATGCGCATCGGCCGCGCGGCGTCCGTAGCGCACACCGTCGAAACGCGCCAGGTTCGTTGAAACTTCCGCCGTCATGATGATGTAGTAGGTCGCGACCGCGTAGGCCGTGTGGGGCAGACTGACCTCGACGAGCTCCGCGCCCAGCGCCTGGCAGTGCGCCGCAGCGGCCCGCACCTGAGCGGCGACTTCGACGTTCATGCCTTCGACAAAATACTCGGTCGGCAGCCCCAGGCGCACGCCCCGCAAATCACCGCCGCAACACGCCGCATAGTCGGCGACGGGCTGATCCAGACTCGTTGAATCCTGCGGATCCTGCCCCGCCATGATGCCCAGCAGCAGTGCGGCATCCCGTACATCGCGCGTGATGGGGCCGATCTGATCGAGCGACGAAGCGCAGGCGACGGCGCCAAAACGCGAGATCCGTCCGTAGGAGGGCTTGAGCCCGACGCAGCCGCAGAAGGCGGCGGGCAGGCGGACCGACCCGCCCGTGTCCGTCCCCAGGGCACCCAGCGCGAGCCCGCCCGCGACGGCGGCGGCCGATCCCCCGCTCGAGCCTCCGGGGACATGGTCGAGCGCGACCGGGTTCCGCGTGGCCCCCTTGGCCGAGGTCTCCGTCGTCGATCCCAGGGCGAATTCATCCATGTTGGTGCGTCCGACAAAAAGGGCGCCTGCCGCACGCAGCCGCTGAATCGCCGTGGCATCGTAGGGCGATCGATACGTCTCGAGGATTCGGGAGGCGCATCCGCAAGGCTGTCCCGCAACGTTGATGTTGTCCTTGATCGCCAGCGGAACGCCGAGCAGCGCGCCGGCGTGACCCGCCGCAAGCGCGGCATCGGCCGCGGCCGCCTGGGCCAGGGCATCCGCCTCGTCGATCCAGACATAGGCGTTCAGCCGGGGGTTCCCGCAGCGCACCGCCTCCAGCAACGCGGTGACCAGATCGACGGAGGAGAAATGGCCTTGACGCAATTCCGCGGCCGCGGTGTGCACCGTCAACTGTTTCAGATCCAACTTCTTCACGGTCACCTTACTCCACGATCTTCGGGACTTTGAACTCCGTCACGGTTCGAGCGGGAGCATTGGCCAGGGCGATTTCGCGGTCGAGGCTCGGACGCAGCGCATCTTCACGGAAAATATTGCTTGCGGGAATGCCATGCGACGTCGGCTCGATGCCCGCCAGGTCCAGCTCACTCAGCTTGGCCATGTACGCCAGAACGCCGCCGAGCTGTTTGCCGAAAACCGCGGTCTCCGCATCGGTCAGATGGATGTGGGCGAGCTTGGCAACATAGCCCACATCCATTCCCGCACCGTCTGCACCATTTGACATGAAAATCCTTCCGGACATCCAACCGAATCACTTGTCGTCGGGACGAATGATCTCGGGTTCCGCGGGGGTGACGCCCGCGCGGGGCGTATCCGTGAAATCGACCCTTCGCCGAGCCTGCGGCGCCTCTGCCGGTTCCGCCTGCTGCAACCGCGGTACCGCGCGACCTTCGACCGGCAGGGCGCCTGACGCCTCGCCTTCTCCGGTAAATTCTTCGGGGTTGGCGTCGATGACCGGCGCGCCGGAGGCAGGTTCTTCGGGTGCCGAGGCGTCGTCGGGGAGCTGCTCCCGTTGCCTGGCCCCGCGGCCGGCCGGGTTGCCGTAGCGGCCCTGGCGGCGCGCCTCCCGGTTGCGTTCCGTCAATTTGAACCCATAGGTTTCCGCCAGGCGATTCCATTGTGCAGGCGACAACCGCAGATAACCATTCACCGCATTGGCGACTTCATGCAGGCGGCGCCCGTCGACAACCGCGGCCTGCGTGGCCCAGGAGGCACCCGCCTTCAATTGCTCGACAGCCGCTCCCGTGCCGACCAGCACCAGCCGGTCCGCAGCCGCTGACGACCAGCCCCGTTGCGACAGCTTGGCCCAGCGTCCCGCAGCGGTATCGAAATGCTCCAGGGTCATGTCCTCGCCCACTCCGTCATAGCAGACGAGATTCATGGATTGCGGGAACATGCCGACAAAATCAAAGCCCAGGTTGATCAAGTCGGAACGCGCCGGAACGGCAAGCACGACCTGATCCTCAGCGCCACTCGCCAGCGCGCTCATGAGCACCCAGCAACAGCCAATCAAAACGCTTCTTTTCTTCATGTTGTTTTCTCCTCTGACGCCTGTTAACAGGAGGCGTGGTCTATAAGCGGTTCATTTTCCTCTATTGTTCCCAAACTGTCAACGTAAAGCCCAGCCCAGCCTCTAGCGCTTCGCCGCACGTTGCTGCTGGATGGCGGCAGCCGTCTCCACAATGAAATCGCCCAGGGCCGCCTTGAGTTCATCGCGTGCGAGCGCATAATGGATGTTGGTCTTGATGAAATCCAGATTGTTGCCCGCATCATGCCGGATGGAATCGACCTGGCAGCCATGCATGGGCTTGTCGCGCGCCAGCATGCGCAACGCGTCCGTGAGCTGGATCTCCCCGCCCTTGCCGGGCCGGACCTGCTCAAGCGCCGCGAAGATTTCAGGCACGAGGATGTAGCGGCTCGCCACCACCAACCGCGACGGCGCATCTTCCGGGGCCGGTTTCTCGACCAGATCGCGAACCGACCAGATGGGGCCGTCCAGGCGCTCGCCAACGATCACGCCATAGCGGTGGACCTTGGACAACGGCACCTCTTCCAAGGCGACGACGCAGGTTCCCACGCGGTCATAGACATCGAGCAATTGACGCGTCGCGGGCACCTCGCCCTGCATCAAGGTGTCGCCCAGCAGGACCGCAAAGGGCTGGGTGCCAACATGCGCCTGGGCGCAGCGGATGGCATCGCCCAGTCCATTCATCTGCTTTTGCCAGACGAAATGGATATTGGCGAGGGACGAGATGCGCCGGATGATCTCCAGCTCGCGGATCTTGCCCTTGGCCTCCAGTTCCCATTCCAGTTCGAAACTCCGGTCGAAGTGCTCCTCGATCGCCCGTTTGCCGCGGCCGATCACCATCAGGATGTCGGTGATTCCGGAGGCGACCGCCTCCTCCACCACGTATTGGATGACGGGGGTGTCGACGATCGGCAGCATTTCCTTGGGCTGCGATTTTGTCGCGGGGAGGAAGCGCGTGCCGAAGCCCGCCGCCGGGATGACTGCCTTGGTGATTTTCATGGTGCCGTGACGATCTCCAGAACGTAGGTCAACTGAAATGCGGTTCCGCTTCGACGCTCTCTGCCAGTTGAAGCAGATAGCGACCATAGTCGTTGTTCTTCATCGCCTTCCCCTGGGCCAGCAATTGATCCCGCGTGATCTGTCCGCGCCGGAAGGCGATCTCCTCCAGGCAGGCGATCTTGAGCCCCTGGCGCGCCTGGATGGTCTCGACGAAGTTGCCGGCCTGCAACAGCGACTGGTGCGTGCCCGTGTCCAGCCAAGCCATGCCACGGCTCAGCAGCTTGACCTGCAGTCGATTTTCGCGAAGATAGACCAGATTCAAGTCGGTGATTTCAAGTTCGCCGCGCGGCGAGGGTTTCAGCCGGGAGGCGATCTTCACGACATCGCAGCCGTAAAAGTAGAGTCCCGGCACCGCGAAGTTCGACTTGGGCGCCGCCGGCTTCTCCTCGATGGAGGTGGCCCGGCCTTGTTCATCGAAGGCGACCACGCCATAGCGCTCGGGATCCATGACGCGATAGCCGAAGATCAACCCGTCCTGCGTTAGCTTGCCCGCCTCTTCCAGCAGATGCGACAGGCCGTGTCCGTAGAAGATGTTGTCGCCCAGAACCAGGGCAACCGGGTCGTTGCCGATGAACGCGCCGCCGATGATGAAGGCCTGGGCCAGACCGTCGGGCGAGGGTTGCTCGGCATAGGAAAACCGGACGCCGAACTGTTCCCCGCCACCCAGCAATTCCCGGAAGCGGGGGAGATCCTGCGGCGTGCTGATGATGAGGATCTCGCGGATTCCGGCCAGCATCAGGACGGAAATGGGATAGTAGATCATCGGCTTGTCATAGATCGGCAGAAGTTGCTTGCTGACCACCCGTGTGATCGGATACAGGCGTGTGCCCGAGCCGCCGGCCAATACGATTCCGCGCATACGTTGATTCCTTTGATCGATAAACGGAACAGGGATTTCCTGCACCATCACGCATCATGTCAGAATCCCCCCCGGGATGGCAAGCCTAGAGCGACACCCGCTGCGCCTAGAGCCGCTACGGCCGCTGTGGAAATCGATCCTGGTGCGCCGCGAGAATGCGTTCGATGACGTTGGTCGTGGAGCGCCCGGGGACCAGGTCGGCCAGTTCGACGCGGCCGCCGGCGGCCTCGACGACTTCGCGTCCGGCCACGTAATGCGCCCAGTCCCGCCCCTTCACCAGAACATCGGGAATGATTGTCTCGATCAGCCGGAGCGGCGTCTCGTCGTCGAACAGAACCACGTAGTCCACGCAGCGGAGGGCGAGCAGGAGTTCCGCCCGGTCGTCTTCCGGCAGGATCGGGCGCAGCGGTCCCTTGTTGCGCCGGACCGAGGCGTCGCTGTTGAGCCCCACCACCAGCACGTCGCCCAGCGCGCGGGCGCCGGTCAGATAATGCACATGACCGCAATGCAGGATGTCGAAGCAGCCGTTTGTGAAAACCACGCGCTTGCCGGCGGCACGCAACCGTTCGCGTTCCACCCGCATGGCTTCCCATTCCAGCCGCTGGCCAGTATCTTTCATCATGCTTCCTTTTGACTCAACAAGTCGCGGAAAATCCTGTAGACTCGGTCCCCTAATTTAACGAGTACGGCCCATTGCCGTCCAGAGGGAAAAGCAATGACCACGAAACGAAGACCCGTAGCCCTGATCATCCGCGACGGATGGGGAATGAATCCCCGCGCGGAAGGCAATGCCGTTTTCCAGGCAAAAACCCCGAATATCGACCGTTATCTGGCACGGTACCCGTGGTCGCGGCTGGCCTGCAGCGGCGAGGCCGTGGGCCTGCCGGAGGGCTATCAGGGCTCTAGCGAGGTCGGTCATTTGAACATGGGCGCGGGGCGGATCGTCATCCAGGAACTCAAGCGGATCGACGACGGCCTCAGCACCGGAGTTCTTTTCCAGGCCGCCAAGTGGAAAGCCCTGATCGCCAACTGGAAGCGCTCGGGCGGACGCCTGCATCTGCTTGGCCTTTTGCAGGACGAGGGCGTGCATGCCCATCAGGAGCACCTCTTCAAGATCATGCGCCGAGCGCGGAGCGAGTTCCCCGCCGGCGAGATCGTCATCCACCCCTTCCTGGACGGCCGCGACACGCCGCCCCGCAGCACCCTGGAGTACCTGGGCCGCCTGGCCCTTGAAATGACGGCGGTCGGACGATGCAGGATCGGCACCGTCATGGGCCGCTACTATGCGATGGACCGCTCCCGCAAGTATTCGCTGACAGACACCGCCTATGCCTGCCTCGTCGATGCCGTCGGCCGGCCCTGCGCCACCGCCGAGGACGCCGTCCAGGCATCCTACGCGGCGGACCGCACCCCGGACGAAACGGAAATGGTCGATGAATACATCCCCTGCCATGTCGTCGTCGGCTACGACGGCATGCGGGACGGCGATTGCGTCATGCACACCAACTACCGGCAGGACCGCGCCATCCAGTTGACGCAGGCCTTTGTCTGCGACGACTACGCCGGCAAACGGGCCCGACGTCCGGCGATCACCTTTCTGGGTTTCACCCGCTACTGGGACGAATTCCAGGACTACCTGCTGGGCGCGATGGACGCCGGCGGCGGCATGGACCATCTCCTCGGGGAAGTCGTCGCCGATGCCGGACTCCGCCAGCTGCGCATTGCGGAGACGCAGAAGTTCCGCCACGTCACCAGCTTCTTCAATGGCAAGTCCACCGCCCCCTACACAGGCGAAGACCAGGTCGATGTTCCCTGCCGGTTCGACCCTGCGACCTTCGGCAGCCATCCCGAGATGGACGCCGACCAGGTCACGGAAACCCTGCTGAAGCGTTTGGAGGACAATCCCTACGCCTTCATTGCCGTCAACTTCGCCAATGGCGACATGGTCGGCCACACCGGCATTCTGGCCGCTGCACGCGAAGCCATCGAGGTCGTCGACCGCTGCGTCGGACGCGTCGTCGACCGGCTGCTCGAACTCGACGCCCACATCCTGATCACGGCCGACCATGGCAACTCGGAGCAGATGGTCGACTACCGGACGGGCAACGTCAAGACCAGCCACACCCTCAACGATGTCGAATGCATCTACGTTGCGCGCGACAGCGCGGGCGTGCCGATGCGGCCGGCCGGCAAGCTGGCGGACATTGCGCCGACGATTCTCGGGCTCATGAAGCTCCCCATTCCCGCCGCCATGACGGCGGAGAACCTCATTACCGGGCGGCCCTCGTGGGAAAAAGTCCAGTAGTGATGCCTCGCGTCCATACCTCCCGTCCGACGCCCGGTCTCGCGCGGCGACCGCGCGCCTGGCTTTCGCGAACCGCCCTCCGCCGGTGGTGCGGCGCCCTGCTGGTCTTCGCAGCCCTCTCAGCCGATGCTGCCGTGCCTTTTCTGGACACCTACTACAGTCCGAAAAACCGCTCGCGCGCCATCCGCAAGGAGACACGCTTCATTATCCTGCACACGACGGAGGGCGGCGTCCGGGGGGCCGGCGAGAAGCTGGCGCGCTATGGCGAAGCCCACTACATGATCGACGAGGTCGGCCGCATCTACCGCATCATCGACCGCAAGCGTGTCGCCTACCATAGTGGCCGCTCGATGTGGGACGGGCGCACCTCGCTCGATTCCTGTTCAATCGGCATCGAGATGGTCGGCAAGCACAACCGGAGTCTGACGAACGCGCAATGCAAAGCCCTGCGGGAACTGCTGGCGGAACTCAAGCTCATCTACCGGGTCCCCGATACGCGCATTCTCACCCACTCGATGGTGGCCTACGGCGCACCCAACCGCTGGCAGCCGCGGAGTCATCGCGGCCGCAAGCGCTGCGGCATGGGGATGGCGACAGTCGAGGTGCGAAGCCGGCTCGGGCTGACCCAGAAGCCGTCGTCCGATCCCGATGTGAACGCCAAGCGCCTCGTCATCGCCGACCCCGATCTGCATCGGATTCTCTACGGCCGGGACGACGCCCGCGCAATCGTCAAATACACGGCGGCGGAAAGCAATGTCATCGGCCCGGGCCGATCCGCCTGGGACGTCGCCCGCGATGCCTACAACAGCCCCGACACGATCTATGTCTTCCCCGACGGAACCCGAAAGACGGGCAAGGCGATCACAAGCTGGCGCGCCATTCCCTCCGGAACCCAGGTGCTGATCGGCGAAGGGGATATCAATCCCGTTGAAAAGGCGCAGAATCTGACCGTGGGGGAAACCCCGGCGTCCATCGCCGGGGCCGAATGGAATGCGTCCCGCACGCTCTATGTCCTCCCCGACGGCAGGTATTTTCGCGGCCACGAGCTGACGGCGGCGACCGCCGCCGCCCTCCCGGCCGGAACCCGCGTTCTCGCCGGCTACATGATTGACGGCCCCATCACCGCACGCCGTCCCGCGTTCGACTTCTGCGGTCCTGGCTGGAACGAACCCGACACCTATTTCCTTTTCCCCGACGGCTCGCTCGTGGGCGGCAATGCCATCGACCCCGCCAAGATCCCCCGCAACACCATGGTCATCTTCAAAAATTAGCGGCTGACGGGAAAGCGGTAGCGCGGTTCAAAGTGAAACGCATCTTCGATGTGACGGACGACGGGCTCGGCCTGCCCCGGACGCCCGATGACCTCGACGACGTCGAAGCGATAAAAGGCCTTGGGATAGCGGGCCCGGCGTAGATAGGCCGCGGCGGCGCGGCATAGTGAATGGCGCTTCCGCGCGTTGACGGCGGCAACCGGTCTTCCATACTGTTCGTTGCGCCGCGTCTTGACCTCGACGAAGACCAGGTGTTCGCCCCTTTGCACGACCAGGTCCAGCTCATCCCGCCGGTTGGGACGGACCCGTTTCCCGATGATGGCATATCCCTGCCTGGAGAGCCACTTGGCGGCGACCTCCTCGCCCCAGCGCCCGGCGTCCGCATCCCCTGCCGTACTGCGGCGAAATAACCGGCCCAACAGCCGGGCGAAAGGATGGCGAAAGGCCGCAGGCAGGGCGGGCAGGCTCACGGCTCCTCCAGCGGAAACAGCGAGGGCTGCAGCATGCCCGCAACGGGCTGGAAGGTCTTGCGATGCACGGGCGTCGGGCCGTGCTGCTGCAAGGCCAGCAGATGCTTCCGGGTGCCATACCCCTTGTTGCCGGCGAAATCATAAGGGGGATAGGACCGGTCCAGCTCGCACATCACGCGGTCGCGGACAACCTTGGCGGCGACACTGGCCGCCGCGATCAACAGGCTTCTGGCGTCGCCTTTGACGATCGCGCGGGACGAACAGGGAAGCCCGCGAACGGGCAGCCCGTCCACCAGCACATGATCGGGCTGGGGATCACCCAGCGCGAGCACGGCACGCCGCATGGCGAGGTGGGTGGCGACCAGGATGTTGAGCCGGTCAATCTCTTCGACGGTGGCCTGACCCAAGCCGATGCGGATTCCGGCATGGGCTTCCATGAAAGCCAAAAAGCGCTCGCGGCTCTTGGCCGTCAAGCGCTTGCTGTCGGTCAAGTCCGAAAGCGCCCCTTGCAGGAGATCGTCGATGATCGACCGGGGGATGATTACCGCGCCGGCATGGACGGGGCCGGCCAGCGGCCCCCGACCGACCTCGTCGACGCCGGCCAGTATCCCGTCCGGACACTGACGCCAATAATCATGCTCGAAGGTCAGCATCCCGGCAGTCCCCCCCGAGCCCGTGCGGGCTTAGGCTTTGGCTTCGCGCAGGCGCGCCTTCTTGCCGCCGAGATCGCGCAGATAATAGAGCTTGGCTCGGCGGACGTGCGCCGAACGCTCGATTTCGATCTTCTGCAGATAGGGCGAATGGACGG
>CAZQKI010000057.1:0-1400 GCA_964592855.1 uncultured Lentisphaerales bacterium | reverse complement strand
CGGACGTGCGCCGAACGCTCGATTTCGATCTTCTGCAGATAGGGCGAATGGACGGGGAAGATCTTCTCGACGCCGACCCCGAAGGAGATCCGGCGGACCGTGAAGGTTTCGGTGCTCCCCACCCCATCGCGGGCCAGGACGACTCCGGCGAAAACCTGGATGCGTTCCTTTTCGCCTTCCTTGATCTTGACATGCACGCGAACCGAGTCGCCAATTTTGAAGGCAGGAACGTCGGCCTTCAACGCTTCGGCATTGATCTTATCGATAATTTTGCCCATCATGGCTTCATCTCCTCTTCGAATGCATCAATCGGCACGCGACATCCGCATACAAAAACAACCTACTATTTCGTGCGGGTGGAGGATGGCGCACGTTTGCGCGCTCCACCATCACCGCTCCCCGTCCCCGGCAGCAAATCAGGCCGCCGTCTGGCAGTCACCCGCAACGACTGATCCTGTCGCCACGCGTCCACGTCCCCGTGGTCGCCGCCCTGCAACACCGCCGGCACGCGCATGCCCCGGAACTCCGGCGGCCGCGTGTACTGCGGATACTCCAGCAAATTTTCCGTGAAGGATTCGTCCCGCGTGGCCGCTTCGCCCCCGCCCAGAACGCCAGGCAGCAAGCGGACCACCGCGTCGATCACCACTGCGGCCGGCAAGGTGCCGTTCGTCAGCACATAATCGCCGATCGACAACGCATCCGTCACGCGCGCTTCCTGCACCCGGTGATCAACCCCTTCATAATGTCCACAGACAAAGATGAGGTGGTCAACCCGTGCCAGGCGCCGCGCATACGCCTGATTGAAGCAACGCCCGGAGGGTGTCATCAGGACGACACGCGACCCGGGCGTCTGCAATGCATCAATCGCCTCGAAAAGCGGTTCCGGCTTCATCACCATCCCGGGGCCGCCCCCGTAAGGCCGGTCATCCGCCGTCCGCCTCGCATCCTGCGCGTAATCCCGCAGGTCAACCAGGCGGATCTTCACCGCGCCAAGCTTGACGGCCCGCCGCATCATGCTCTCCTCGATGAACCCGTTGAACATCGCCGGAAACAGCGTGATGACATCGATCTGCATCGGTTCGACACTCACGGCCGCACCTCGCAGATCCCGGCTCAAGCGGTGGCCACGACAGCCTTGCGCGCACGGCGCAGCAAACTGGCAACGGTCTCGGAAACCCTCGCGCCCTGCCCCTGCCAGTAGTCGATCCGGTTCAAATCCAGCGTATAGTTCTCGCCTGTACGCTTGGGATCGTAGGAACCGACGATTTCAATAAAGCGCCCATCGCGAGGCGAGCGGGAATCCGCCACCATCACGCGAAAACAGGGCTTGTTGTTGCAACCGGTTCTGCTAAGTCTAATCGTGACTGCCATGTGCTTCTATCTCCAGTGAAATGTGAATA
>CAZQKI010000056.1:0-23610 GCA_964592855.1 uncultured Lentisphaerales bacterium | reverse complement strand
AAGCCGTTGCCGCACCTGCTGCCGAAGCGCCCGCGGCCGAAGCCGTTGCCGCACCCGCCGTCGCCGTGGAGGCACCTGCGGCCGCTCCTGCAGTTGGAGAAGATCTTTTGGGCGAGATATTTGCCCCTGCGGAAGCCCCTAAGGTTGCTGTTCCCGCCACGCCCGATACAGCGGCTGCCGCTGCCGCGCAGGAAATGGCTCCGGTTGTCGCGACCGAGGTCGCGCCGGATGCTGTTCCCCCGGTCGAACCCGGAGCCGCCCCGGCAGCCGAGGCAGCACCGTCGGTGACGCGCGATCCCGCGGAAATCCAGAAGGTTGTCTCAGAAGTTGATACACTCGAGCAGATGCGCCGCCGCGCGCTCGAGGCGCATGGTCGCGCGAGCCTGGCGAATGCCCGGCTGGCCCTCCGCGACGGGAACTATCCCGAAGCGCAGCGCCTTTACGAGGAGGCCGGCAAGTTCATCACCCGCCGCCCCGGCAACGAGGATCTCTTGAACGAAGCGGAAAAGGGTGTCGCCGAGTCGATCTACCGCCAGGCGACTGTCCTGTGGAAGAAGGGCGACCGTGAGCGGGCGGTTCAGTTGGCGCGCCAGGCTCGCGAAAAGGGCCACCCCAAGGCTCCCAAGATGGTTTCCGAACTTCAAGCCGAGATCGACAATCCCCCCGAACCGCCGCTGCCTGAAGTCGCCAAGCGCTGGAACGAGAATACATACCGCAAAAGCCGCGAGCAGGTGCAGCGCCAACTGGGCAAGGCCCGCGAGTATTACATCACGGGGGAGTATGAACAGGCCCGCAACGAGCTCGAACTGATCATCAAGGACAACCCGTTCGACCAGGATGCGCTGCAAATGCTGAAGCGCGTCTCGGACCGCACCTATGACGTCTCCTCCGGTGAGTTTGCAACCACGCGTTCCCGCATGATTGGCGAAGTCCGCAATGCCTGGACACCGCGGCGCTATGCCGTTGATGTGGCGCCCATGGAAGGTCGCGAGACCGGCGGCAAGATTCGCCCCGGCGAGGCGATCGTGGATCCCAGCGGCAAAACCGCCGAGGAGTTGACCATCGCCAAGATGAAGGGGATCACGATTCCCGAAATCAATTTCCGTGCCGCCAACATCAACGATGTGGTCAGTTTCTTCGAGCAGGCCAGCCGCGAGTTCGACAGCCAGGAACTTCCCCCCGAGAAGCGCGGCGTCAGCTTCGTTCTCAAGATGCCGACCCAGGGCGCGGCAGCCGCCGTTCCCGACGATCCGTTTGCTCCGGTGGCGGACGGGGGCGCGGTCGGCGGTGTGCCGCCGGTCACGTTCTCGGCCCGTTTCGTCAATCTCCACGAAGCCCTGCGCATCATCACGGATGTGGCCGGACTGAAGTTCCGCGTCCGCGGCACGGTCGTCATGATCATGCCGATGAACATGGCTGAACGCGACATGACGACCCGGTCCTACACGGTGTTGCCGTCGATCGGCGATCGTGCATCGAGCGTCTTCCGTGAGTTGAGTTCCGGCAACAAGGGTGCCAACGCAGGCGGCGGTTTCCTGGCCCCGGTCGACACCGAGGCGGACAGCGGTCAGATCGACTGGAAGCAGCTCTTCACCGACATGGGCGTGCAGTGGCCCGACGGCTCCTCCATCTCCTATATTCCGAGCATCAACAAGATGCGCGTCTACAATACCGTCGAGAATCTGGCGGACGTCGAAAAGGCGCTGGAGGATCTGAATGTCACGCCGCGCCAGATCGAAATCGAAGCCCGCTTCGTCGAGGTGTCGCAGACCGACCTGGAGTCGATCGGTCTCGAGTGGCTGTTGACGGACGACTGGGAGATTGCCAACAACACGGCCAATCCCCAGCAGCGCATCAAGGTCAATGCGGGGAGCGGATCCACCGGTCTCCGGTATCTGAATGATGCAACGACCGTGGATCCGTCCGTGGGCACGGTCGCCGACAATGTGATCTCCGCCGCCAGCGTGCTGACGAATCCCGAGCTCTCCTTCGTGCTCCACATGCTGAGCCAGCGCGCCAACACCGATCTGCTCCAGGCACCGAAGGTCGTGACCAAGAACTCGCAGGAGGCCATCATCAAGGTCGTCTCGGAGTACATCTACCCGACCGAGTACGACATCACCGAGAACCAGCAGAGCGGCGGCGCCGCTGCCGGCGGCACGGCCACGGTTCAGGAGAACATCCCGATGGTCGAGCCCGGCGGATTCGAGATGCGCGAGGTCGGCGTGATCCTGCAGGTCGTCCCGGAAGTCTCCGCCGACGGCCAGATGATCGATCTGATGCTCAATCCGCAGATCATTTCCGAGCCTGATTGGGAGGACTACGGCTTCGATTACTATTCATCGCGCTCGTCAGTGCCGGTCCACGTCAGCATGCGTCAGCCCATCTTCAAGATCCGCAGCATCTCCACCAGCATTTCGATTTACAATGGCGCTACGGTTGTGATGGGCGGCATGATCACCGAGGCTCGCACGGAAGTGGATGACAAGATTCCGGTATTGGGCGACATCCCCCTGATCGGGCGTCTCTTCCGCAGTCGCTATGAGCAGAGCGAAAAGGTGAACCTGTTGATTTTCGTGACAGCCCGGCTGGTGGATCCGGCGGGCCGTTCGTTGAAGACGCAATCGGATGGGCGTGCGGCCGAAGGGAATGTCGCCGACGCGGAAAAGGCGTCGAACATGCCCTGAGGATGGAACGGTCGTCCCGCGGCAGCTTGGATGATGCCGCGTCACGCGTTCATGTCGTTGCGGCATCGGCAGTTCTGTTTGGAGTGCGGGGCATCGCCGGGGACACCGTTGATGAGGGTGTCCCGGTCCGGTGCCGATAAGACCTGAGCTTGATCCCGTAAGCTCGGTTGTTGTTGGTGTCTGCTGGGTCCTTGGATATCCGTCTTTCAGGCGATGGACCGGGTTGCGCAGGATTCACGTGCTCGGATGTGCAGCATGTTGCAAGACGGGATTATCCCCTATGGTTTCTCGCATCAAGCATTTCGCCATTACAGGCGGTATTGCCTGTGGAAAAAGCACGGTGGCCGACTGGCTGCCGCAGTTGGGCGGGATTGTCCTGGATGCAGATGCCGTGGTGCATGAGCTGGAAGAGGTCGGTGGCGATGCGGTGCAGCCCATCCTTGCCGTTTTCGGCTCCGGTGTCATGAAGGCGAATGGCGCGGTTGACCGCGCCAGGCTGGGGCGGCGGGTGTTTCAGGATCCGGACGCGCTCGCGGCGTTGAACGCGCTGGTTCATCCGCTTGTCAAACGTCGGATTGAACAGTGGTTGGCGTCGCCCGCGCCGGGGAATATCCGGTTTCGCGCGGTGCTGATCCCCCTGCTTTTCGAGGTGGGATGGCCCCACGGCGAATTTGATGCCGTCATCGCCGTCGTGTGTGACGAAGCGGAACAGATTCGCCGCCTGAAAGGGCGTGGTTTGAGCGAGGCGGATGCGCGATTGCGGATCGCCTCGCAGATGCCGTGCGCCAGGAAGGCGCAACTGGCCGACTATGCGATTTGGAACAATGGCAATTTAGATGCCCTGCGTGAGACGGTTGAACGGCTGTTTGCCACGCTGTTGGAGAACGAGTCATGAATGACGAGAACAGGTCAGAACAAGCATCACCCGCCCGGTCAGCTACGCCGGCATCGTCCGCAGCTGCCGAGTCTGCCGGACGGAGCAATGGACCGTCTGCCGGACAATCCGCCAGGGATGGCGACGCGGCAAGTCAGTCAAAAAACGAACGCTGGAACCGCTTCGCGCGGAACCGCGGCCGCCGCCACCATGATCGGCGGCACGACCGCCACGCACCGGCTCCCGGCCAGGAACGCCCCGCCGGGCCGGTCGGCGAAGCCGCCGCGGAAGTCGAAAGTGCGGCGCCTGCCCTCGAAGCGGATCAAACCCCGCGCGTCCAACTGCCTCCCATTCATCTGGTCGATATCCAGAAGAAGGAGCTGCCTGAAATCCATGCCATGCTGGAAGGACTGCTGAACCCCGAGGAGATCGCCTCGCTGCGCAAGCACGAGCTGATCGTGGAGTTCATGCGGAACTACATGCGCCGCGGCGGCGTCGTCAACACCAATGGCGTGCTCGAGATCCTTTCGGATGGCTTCGGCTTCCTGCGCTCCCCGCGCGCGAGCTACCTGCCGTGCCCGGAAGACGTCTACGTGGCCCCCTCCCAGGTCCGCCGGTTCGGCATGCGCACGGGCGACTTCGTGGAAGGCGTCATCCGCGACCCGCGCGAGCGCGGCGAGCGAGGCAAGGAGAAGTTCTTCGCCCTGGCCCGCGTCGACACCATCAACGGCAAGCCGGCCGTCGAGGCGCGGCGCTGCGTCCCCTTCGAGAACCTGACCCCGCTCTTTCCTGATCGGCGGCTGAACCTCGAGATCAATCCGGAAGAGATCGCCATGCGCGTGATGAACATCTTCACGCCGATCGGCATGGGCCAGCGCGGCTTGATCGTGGCCCCCCCCCGCACGGGCAAGACGGTGCTGCTACAGAAAATCGCGAACTCCATCTCCGCCAACCACCCCGACATCTATCTGATCGTGCTGCTGATCGACGAGCGCCCGGAGGAGGTCACCGACATGGAGCGCACCACCAAGGCGCAGGTGCTCAGTTCCACCTTCGACGAAGCTCCCGAGCGGCATGTGCAGGTGGCCGAGATGGTGATCGAAATGGCCAAGCGCATGGTCGAGAGCGGACGCGATGTCTGCATCCTCCTCGACAGCATCACGCGCCTGGCGCGGGCCTACAACACGCTGCAGCCGCACAGCGGCAAGATCCTCTCGGGCGGTGTCGATGCCAACGCCTTGCACAAGCCCAAACGCTTTTTCGGCGCCGCCCGCAACATTGAGAAGGGCGGCAGTCTCACCATCATCGCAACCGCGCTGGTCGATACCGGCAGCCGCATGGACGAGGTGATTTTCGAGGAGTTCAAGGGGACGGGCAACATGGAGCTCTGCCTCGACCGAGCCATGGTCGACAAGCGCATCTTCCCCGCCATCAACATCGAGAAGTCCGGGACGCGCAAGGAGGAACTCCTCCTCCATCCCGACGAACTCAATCGAACCTGGATCTTGCGCCGGGCGCTGAACGGCGTGCCGCCCGTCGAGTGCATGGAGATGGTGATCAAACGTCTCAAGAGCACCCGCAGCAACGCCGAATTCCTCATGGGCATCAAAGAATAGGACGGTCATGAAAGTCGAGAACCAGAAGGCAGGGGACTGCCGTGTCAAACTTGTCGTCAACGTCGGCGCGGAGGAAACCCGCCCGGATTACGATAAGATCATCAGTCAATATGTAGGCCACGGCCGCATTCCCGGGTTCCGTCCCGGCAAGGCGCCGCGCGCGGTCATCGAGCGGCGCTATCAGCGCGAGATCGACGATGATGTGCGACAGACGCTGATTTCGCGGTTCCACCGCCAGGCCCTTGAAAACGAGAAGCTGGAGGTCGCGAATGTCGTGGATGTCACGGACGTCCTGTTCTCGCCGACCACGGGAATCTCATTTGTCCTGATCGTCGATCTGGTCCCGGTGTTCAAGCTGCCGAAATACCAGAAGCTGCCGCTCAAGGTCAATGAAGTCGTAGTCGACGAAGCCAAGGTGGCCGGCCAGCTCGAATCGCTGCGCGGCTCCATGACGCGGTACGAGGCGTCCGATGCGCCGATCGCCAAGGGCGACATGGCGCAAATCGACTACGCCGCGACGAGCGGCGGAAAGCCCCTGGCCGAGGCCGTCGCCGACAGCGCGCGCCTGGCGGCCGGCACGGACTTCTGGACGCGGGCGGCGGAACCGGAGTTCGTTCCCGGCATCGCCGAGGCGCTGGTGGGTCTCAAGGCCGGCGACGCCAAGGAGCTTGCCGTCAAGTTCCCGAAGGATTTCGTCCTGGAGTCGCTCCGGGGCGTCAAGGCGCTCTATCAGATCACCGTCAAAACCGTGCGCCGCGCCGTTCCGCCCAAGGACGAGGAGATGGTCAAGCAGTTTGGCTTCGAGACGATGGACGCGCTTCAGACCCGCATCCGCGAGAGCATCAAGCAGGAGTCCGTCCAGGAAGAGGAACGGCGCCAGCAGCAGGAGGTCGCCGATTACCTGTTGAAGAAGTGCGATTTTCCCCTGCCGCAATCGGTGATCGCCGCCGAGACGCAGCGGACCCTCCGCCGCATGCTCGGCGACCTCGGTCAGCATGAAGGGGCCAACGACTATGTCGAGAAGAACCGCGAGGAGATTCTGAACAACGCCTCGACCAGCGCGACGAACCGGGTCCGGCTGAACTACATCTTCGGCGCGATCGCCGCGGCCGAGAAGATCGAGACGACCGAGGCGGAAATCACCGAACAGATCAACGCGGCGGCCAACTACTACGCCATGCGCGGCGAGAAGGACATGACGCCCGCCAAGCTGCGCGAACGCCTGGAGGCGGGCGACGGGCTGCAGCAGATCAAGCAGGATCTGCTCAACGGCAAGGTGGTCAAGTGGCTCATTGCCGATGCCAAGGCCTAGCGGTTCGCTTGAGTTGCGGGCTCCGCCCGAATTAGCATACCCGAACACGTTCAGCTCCGAGCGTTCCCATGTCCAAGCTTGTGAAGAAAAAGAGCGCAGCGGCGCCCAAAGCCTTGCACGGCACGCCGGGCCGGTTCGCTTCGCTGGCGGCGCTCAAGGTCTGGATCGACGCGAGCCGGCGCCTGCCGAAGCGGTGGGAGAGCGCGGGCTGGCAGCAGCGCAACCAGCTTCAGGCCGTCGACCTGGCGCGCCTGGGGCTGCTGGTGGACGAGGCTTCCATGCGTGCCGCCTTGCGCTATCCCGTATCGGTGACGCCCTATTTTCTTTCGCTGGTCAAGTGGGATGATCCGCTCGATCCCATCCGGAAACAATGGGTGCCGGATGGCCGCGAAATGATGCGCCTGTTTTCGGATGCGCAGGAAGATCCCTTCCAGGAGTCGACGCGATCGCCCTTTCCCGGACTGGTGCATCGCTTTCCGGACCGTGTCCTGCTCATGATTTCCAAGGACTGCGCCACCCGGTGTCGCCACTGCACGCGCAAGAACCGCCTGGACGATGCCGTCGTCCTCCCGCCGCTCGCCGGAGTCATCGCCGGGGTCGCGCGCTACATCAAGGCCCTCCCGGAGGTCCGCGAAGTGATTCTTTCGGGCGGCGATCCGCTCCTTCTCTCTGACGCCCAGCTGCTGCGGTGGGTGCGCGCCCTGGCGAGCATCCCTCAGATCGACGCCGTGCGCATCGGCACGCGCGTCCCCTGCGTCATGCCCATGCGCGTGACGCAATCCCTGGCGCGGGGGCTGGGCCGCTCCGGAAAAGTCTGGGTCAATACGCAGTTCAACCATGTCCGCGAAATCACGGCGGCCAGCGCCGCCGCCTGCGCGCGTCTGGTGGAGGCTGGCATTCCCGTGTCGAATCAAAGCGTCCTTCTGGAGGGCGTGAACGATTCGGTCGAGACCATGGCGGAGCTTTGCCGCGGACTGCAACGCATCCGCGTGCGTCCCTACTACGTCTTCGTCTGCGACCCCGTCACCGGCACCCTGCATTTCAGAACCACCTTCGAGAAGGCCCGCCGCATCGAGCGTGCGCTCGCACGGAAGATTGGCGGACTGCTGCTGCCCCGCTTCGTCATCGACAATCCCCAGGCGCCTGCCAAGACGCCGGTGTAAGGAGCGATCCATGAAACGCATCGGACGCATAGCGGGCATCCTCCTCTGCGGGAGCCTCGCCTGCCAGGGACAGCTTTCAGTCCCCGGCAAGTTTGAAACCAACGCCGTTCTCCCCGCGGCGGGCAGCGTCCTGCGGATCACCGCCAAATGCGGACGGGTGGGCGGCAAGGCTGTGGTCTCCCTCGGCGCGGGCGCGGCGCAGATCTCGCTGACCGGCGCCGATTGTCCCGAACAGAACAAGGACTACGCCATGAGCAAGATTCCGCAGGGAATCAACCTCAAGGATGGCGCGCTCGCGGTCGTCGTCAAGGACGGCCCCCGTTTTTCCTACTACATCCGCCCCAACGTCCGCTTCTACGGCGGCAAGGACTTCGAGGCGGCGCTCCAGGAGTGGGACAAGCAGCCCGCCGCCTCGGAGCATGAATTCACGCTCACCCTCCGCCCCACAACAGACGGCCTCGAGTGGTGGCTCGACGGACGCTATCTGGCGGCTGTTCCGGTGCCCGCCGACCCGCGCGGAATCGCCATTACGCTCGCCGGGGGTGCGCAACTGCTGGAGCTGGGCGTGCAGGCCGACCCCCGGGCCGCGAACGGCCTGCTGCTCCCCGTGGAGATCCGCGGCTACCGCGGGCTCGGCGGCGCCACGACGCTCGGCCCGCTCGAAATCACCAACGCGGCAGCCCTCAAACGGCGGGGGCTGGAGGGGCTCAATCCCTCCGTGAAGATCGATGTGGGGCTCTCCCGCTGGCTAGGACAAGCGGCGGACTCCGGGGGCTTCTACGACCGTGACTACATGCGCGGAGCCTTCGACGGCATCCCCGAAAGCCTGGTGCTGCGGGTCCCCAAACAGGTTTACACCACGGCCTGGCTCCTGTGCGCGGTCGATCCCTCTGCGAGCCCCTGGATGACCGTCCGCATCGGACGCTACCGCGAGACCTGGGACGGCAGCGGCATAAGCGTCGGAGATGCCCACGTGAAAGTGGATCCGCAGGACGCCGTCGGCGTGTCGAGCCTGCAGGTCGTCGGCAGGACAACCCTGCAGAAGGCGGACCGGAAGATCGAGGTTCCGCTCTGCCTGGTCGCCGTGCCCCTGGCGACGGACAAGGTCGCCGACTACCTGCAATGGACGGGGTTGGCGAACGGGCGCGGGGATTTCGGCGCGGCGCTGGACTGGTTCAACGTCGAGTTCAGCCGCAAGATCGAAACGCGCCTGGCGATCAACTCGGGGATCTTCGACGCCAAGCCCGTCGGCCCCGCGAGCGGCGTCCAGATCCTGGGCGTCACGCTGCAATGCGAACCGGTCCATGTGCTCGTCAAATCAACCGAGGCGGGCTTCAGCTTCTACCAGGACCGGAAGCCCCGGCTGCTCCTCGAAACGCACAACGCCACGCCGCGGCAGCAGACCGTCGTCATGACCGCCCGGGTCGCCGATTTCGACGGCATCACGCACGACCGTACCGTGACCTACCAGGCGGCCCCCGGCGTCTCGACCAACGGGTGGCGCATCGACGATCTCCCGTTGGGATGGTACGACGCGCAGGTGACCTTCCGTGGCGCGGGGGATGCAGGCGCCTGGTCGCAGCAGGCTTCGCTGACGTTCGCCCTGCTGCCGCCCGACACCCGCCAGGCCGGGCCGGAGTCCCCTTACGGAACCTGGTGGTTCCAGGGCAGCCACTACACCGAGCCCGATCCCGCCCGCGTCCTGCCGCTCTTCAAGAAGATGGGCTTCCGCCATTCCTCGCCCGGCATCAAGGGCGAACCCGGAATCTTCGCCAGGTATCAGGTGACCCCCAGCATGATGGGCTACAAGAGCAAGGTGACGCCGACCAACACGCTCCCCCTGACCAGCTTCATGACCAACTGGCCGACGGTCAAGACTGCGATGATCTTCCACGAAACGGGGATCAAGGGGCTCTCCACCGCTCTCCCGCATGAACTGACGGGAGCCCCGCCGGAACCCTTCACCGACGAACAGCGCGCACAGCTCGACGCGTTGCGCACCAAGATCGAGGAGCAGGCGGCATTCATCCGGGGTCTCGATCCGGATATGAAGATCATGGTCGGCAACGGCAGCACGACCTTCAACTCCCTCTGGTTCCGCGAGAAGCTGCCCACGAATCTCTGGGACTATTGCGGCCTGGAGATGGGCATTCAGACCCTGCACCCCGAGAGCCAGCCGACCGGCTGGAATCTGCAATCGTACTGGATCGCGCGGCAGATGGCTGACATCTACGGCTACACCAACTTTCCCGTCACCTCGTGCTACGAAGTGGGCTACCGGCCGACCGCCCCCGGCGGGCTGAGCCTGAAGCGCCAGGCCGACTGGTACGCCCGCGATGTGCTGCACATGCTGGCGTGGCGCAGTCCGCACATCAATGTCGCGCTGATCATCGACGTCAATGCCTCCTATTACACCAGCCGCTGGGGTTCGACCGGCGTCTTCAACCGCTCCCCGCTCCACCTGCCCAAGCCCGCCTTCGTCTCGCTGGCGACGCTGACCCTCATGCTGGACCAGGCCCGCTATCTGCGGGCCGTCCCCACCGGCTCGACGGGGGTCTACTGCCTGGAATTCAAGAAGGAGCGGGAATATGTCTACGCCATCTGGTGCAGCCGTGGCGCCCGTCCGGTCGAATTGACGCTGGACGGCAGCCTGCGTCAGTCGGTCGACAGCATGGCGCGCGATCTCGATCTCGATGTCCGGCGGGGCAAGGTGTGGGTGAAGGCAGGCGAATCGCCCGTCTACGTCTCCACGCGCAACCCGGTCGACGCCATCGCGCTGGGCGCCCCGGTTCATCCCGGACCAGCGCTCGGGGAGGCGCAGGTCGTCGAGTCCATGCGCGATGCCGGCACGTGGAGGATCGTGGCGCAGGGCGACGAGACGTTTGAGACCTACTGTGACTACTGGCCCATGGTCAAGGGCGACATTGCGATCACCAACGAGCCGCAGGAGGCCGGCCAGGGCGGGTCGCTGAGCCTGACCCTTCGCCCGCAGCCGGAGGTCAAGGACATCGTCGCCCGCTACGTCGTCCTGGAACCCGTCCGGCAGGCGCTGCCGATCACGGGCCAGCCTGACACGCTGGGCGTCTGGGTCAAGGGCAATTCGGGCTGGGGACGGATCTATTTTGAATTCGCCGACGCGCAGGGGCGCCACTGGATCTCCAATCGCGGCGAAGGGCGGGCGTGGGACCTTTCCGACTGGGAGGGCGAGACGAGCATCAACCATGATGGCTGGCGCTTCGTCGGCCTCCCGCTGCCGCAAAACTATCCCTCGGGACACTACAAGCCCTCCGCGCGCCACTGGGCGTGTCGGGAACAGGAGGACGTGAAGGGCGCGCCAGCCTATCCGATTGCCCTTTCCCGGCTCTATGTGCTGATGCGTGAGAAGTTGGTCTACGTCACGGGCATGACCGCGCCGGCCACGCCGACCATCGAACTTCGCGACATCACCGCCGGGAAGCGCCGGACCGTCCCCCAGCCGTGATCAAGCGCATTCCACGCTTGAAGCTTGGCGCCAAACATGCGACAGTATGAACGGTGTCGGGTTCGGCCGTGCAGCCCCGGAGCTTGCTTCGCGCAGGCACGTCGAACCGGTGGTTCTCTTTCTGTTTTTGTTTGAACCGATCTCTATGAGGCTTGCCGTGCAGTTCAATCCCACTCGCATCCGGTTGCTGGTTGTCATGTTTGTCTTCGGCGTCGCCCTGGGCGTGCCCGCCGCTATCGCCGCGGAGACCTTCTCCCTGCAGGCCGCGCGGACCCGCCGGGTCTTCGGACCCTATGCGCTTCACGATGGCGATCAGCTCTCCCTGGATGGGCACGCCTATCAGATACGGCTCGTGCCGCCCGACCGTCTCTCGTTCATTTCGCTGGCCTCGGGACGCGTCTACGGCCCTGTTCAGACGATCGATGGACGGCTCCTGGAAATCAACGACCAGATGTACGCCTTCTACTGGCGTGTCGAGGCGACCGGGGCAACCCCCCGTGCGCCCCTGCCGCCAATGCCGCAGGCGCCGCCGCGCCCCGAATCCATCCCGATCCCGCCCGTCAAACTGGCCGCGCCTCCGAAGCCGCGAACCCTGCTGCCGGCGCCGAGCACGGCGTGGCGGACGGCGCTCTGGTATGCGCCGGTCCACGAGACGCCGATGAAATGGAAGGTGGACGACTTGCGCGGAAAAGACACCGACATCACGCGAACGACGCTGGGGGGCTCGACAGAGTGGCGGGGGTGGTCGGCGCAGCTGGGGCTTTCGCCCTCGGTCACGGGCGGCGAGATTCTCCCCAAGGGGTTGGATGTCACGGAGTCGGAACTCGAGGACGGCACCGGCTGGTCCCTGGCGCTCGGCTACAAACGCCCCTTCCTCAAGGAGGGAAGATGGGAGGCCACGGGCGGTGCACGCCTCTTCGTCAGCCAGGACAAGATGGACCTCACCAGCACCACGGCGCTCGGGCATCTGGGGACGAACGACACGGTGGATGTGACCTATGCCACGGAAACAACCAGCATCACGGTGACCGAGATGGCGCTCTGGCTGGATCTGGGCCTCTCCTATTCTGAAAAGTATTGGGGCTTCTACCTGGAACTCGGTCTTATCCCCTTTGAATCGGTTGAAGTGAGCGGGGACCTGATGTACGGGGACGAGGCCTTGGCCCTCGATGCCGAACGTGGACAACCGATGACCTTTGGCGTCGGCGGGTGGGTCGGAGTGGCGCCCTGGCGCGGCTTCGTCGATTATACCGCCGGGTCGGAGACGCGCCTGCGGTTTGGCGCGATGATCAATTTTTGAATGCAGGTTGAGAGCTGAAGAAAGATTGTAGAAGTCAATAATGTCCGATGAAAACCCGACAAGCCGCACCGCCCTCGAACCCGACCTGATCGCCGAAATCCGGCAGCGGGTGCTGGAGCACGCGAAATGGATGCGCGTGACGCTGGTCCGGCACCAGAGCGGCGCGGCCAGCCGCGAGAGCCTCCGCCCCGTCCTGCTCCGCGAGCAGCGGTGCTGGCAGGCCGAGCGCGTGCAGGGCGGGCGGACGACGGTCCGCAATCTGGAGACGGCGGAGGCGCTGGCCGCCGAACTGGAGCCGATGCTTGCGGCGACGGGACCCCGCGAATACCACCTTCAAGCCCCCGCCGGCGACCTGCATGTGCGGGTGACCCGCAAGGGCCGCGTGCTGGTCTCCCGCGGGCCGGCTGCGGGTTCGCAGGGCCCGGTGGAGCCGCAGCCCCATGATCGCGTCAAGGCGCAGCCGCTGACGGCCTTCGATTCGACGGCGCTGCTGGGCGTGCTGGGGATGAGCGACGATTCGGGGGTGATTCGCGCCTCCATGCGTGGCAAGGCCGACCAGATCAACGCCTTTCTGCGCGAGCTGGACGCGGCGCTCCCCGAAAAGACGCTCGACCGTCCGCTGGAGATCGTCGACTGCGGCTCGGGCCGCGCCTATCTGACGCTCGCCGCCTACTGCTATCTGAAGCACGTGCGCGGAATCGCGGTACATGTCCGCGGCATCGACCGCAACGAGGCGCTGATCGAGAAGGCCAATGGCATGGCGCGGGCGCTCGATGTCGCGACCGACGTCACCTTCATGGCCGCCGATCTGGCGACCTGTCCGCTCGACTACCGCCCCGACCTGCTCCTGAGCCTGCATGCCTGCGATGCGGCGACCGATGCCGCCCTGGCGCGCGGGGTGGAGTGGGGGGCGGAGACGATGCTGGTGGCGCCCTGCTGTCAGCACGATCTCCAGACCCAGATGGGCGACACCGGGCCGATGCGGGCGCTGCTGCGGCACGGCATTCTCCGGGAGCGCCAGGCCGATCTGCTGACCGACGCCTTCCGTGCCCAGATCCTCCGCATCCTCGGTTACCGCGTCAAGGTCGTGGAGTTCGTCTCCCCCGAGTCCTCCAGCCGCAACCTGCTGATCCGCGCCGTGGCCGGCCTCGCCAAGGGGCAGGGGCTGGTCGTCGGGGAGTACCGCGAGCTGCGCGATTTCTGGAAGGTCACGCCGATACTCGAAAAGATGCTCCACGAGCGCCTGGCGCGCTGGCTGGGGGAGTGACCGAGCTTGGCGGAGAGGGGGGGATTCGAACCCCCGGTGCCCGTAAGAGCACACAGCATTTCCAGTGCTGCACCATCGGCCACTCGGTCACCTCTCCGTATGCAAACAGGTGGGTAGGGTACTCTTCTTTGCGGCCGCTGACAATCACAAACCTCAGTGGATCAACCCGAAGCGGGGCGAGGTGAAGGGCCAGTAGACGAGGCTGGCCGGGCCCAGCAGGTTGCGCTCGGGAACGGGGCCCCAGTAGCGGCTGTCGCGGCTGTTGCCGGTATTGTCGCCCATGGCGTAGTATTCATCCCCGCCCAGGGCGATTTCGTCGCCGGATGTGCGCAGGGCCGGTTCGTGGTCGACGGGCGCCTCCGCGCCGATGACCTGGTAGCCGGGGTAGGGGGGCGCCCAGTCGGCCAGCTTCTCCCGGCGCACGATCCGTCTGATCGTGTAGGGTTCGATGACCGCCTCGCCGTTGATCAGGAGTTCGGGGGGGCGGATGCGCACGGTTTCACCGGGAAGCCCGGTCATCCGCTTGATGTAGTGCGTCCCCGGGGGCAGCCCCTTGATGGCCTGCGTCGAGAAGACCATCACCTCGCCGCGCTGCGGACGGCGGAAGTTCCACAGGATGCGGTTCACAAAAACGTGGTCGCCGGAATGGATGATCCCCGCCCAGAGCATCGCGCCCGGCTCGATCCGTCCGTCGCGTCCCACGTGGAGGGCGCGGCGCGAAAAGACGGCGTCGGAGGGGACATGGTAGCGCTTGCCGGCCACCTGGAAGGCGACGTAGCCGGGCTTGCTGTCGTCGTTGTAGAGGGGGAGGATCTGTCCGCCGGCGCCGACGCGCACCTCGCGGTACCAGTCGCCGGTCAGGAGCCACTTCGCCTGCTTGAGCGGGATCTTGTCGAACAGGGTGGGGCCCTCACGCTCTTCGGAATGGATGCCGTAGAGCGTGGGCTGCATGGACCCGGTGGGGATCTTGAAGGGCTGGAAGCAGTAGCAGCGGAAGGCCATGGCCACGCCGAGCGCCACGAGGAGCACCTCGAAGTTCTCCGTCCAGCCGTTGCGGTGCAGCGGCGCCCAACCCTCCAGGGCCTGCTCCAGCGCTTCGTACGCGCCGCGGACCTCGTCCAGCGTCCCCCGGCGCAGACGCTGCGCCGCCTCCTCAAGTGCGCCGTGCAAGCGTCCGGAGGCCTCCGCAGGCATGATGTCGCGGCGGATATGGTAAAGCCCGCGGGCATGCGCCCGCAGCTCCTTCAGGTTCTTGCGCGCCTTGCGCAAGGCCAGATAATGCTTGAGATCCATTCTGCTTCCAATCCTGTAAATCCTGTGATCCATGCGCCCGCGTAGCGGGAAATCCTGTCAAAAAAAGAAGATTGTGGCAGTACAGACTGCTAATCTTCCCCGGCGGTTCCCTTCAGCACGGCGATGAAGGCGGACTGCGGAACGTTGACGGAGCCGAACTCCTTCATCCGCTTCTTGCCCGCCTTCTGCTTCTTCAGCAGCTTCTGCTTGCGTGTGACGTCGCCGCCGTAGAGCTTCGCCAGGACATCCTTCCGGAAGGAGCGGATGTCCTCGCGCGCGATGATGTTCCGACCCAGGGCCGCCTGCACGGGGATCTTGAACATGTGCGGCGGAATCTCCTCCGCCAGCGCCTTGCAGATCTGCCGCCCGCGGCTCACCGCCTTGTCGCGGTGCACCATGCAGGAGAAGGCGTCGACCAGCTCGCCGTTGAGCAGGATGTCGAGCTTGACGATGTCGCTCGCCTGGTAGCCCGTCGGCTCGTAGTCCATCGAGGCGTAGCCGCGGCTGATGCTCTTGAGCATGTCGTGGAAGTCGATCAGGATTTCGTTCAGCGGCAGCATGCAGGTGAGCATGACGCGCCGGGCATCGACGCTCTCCGTCGCCCGCAGTTCGCCGCGGCGCTCCGTCAGCAGGCGGATGATGTCGCCGATGTTCTCGCCGAGGCAGATGATGGTCGCCCGGATGATCGGCTCCTCGATCTCCTCGATGCGGGTGACGTCGGGGAGATGGACGGGGTTGTCGACCTCGATCACCTTGCCGTCGCTCAGCTTGACGCGGTAGATGACCGAGGGATGGGTGTTGATGATGTCGAGGTCGAACTCGCGGCGCAGCCGCTCCTGGACGATGTCCATGTGGAGCAGCCCGAGGAACCCGCAGCGGAAGCCAAAGCCCAGGGCGACCGAACTCTCCGGGTGGAAGGTGAAGGCCGCATCGTTCAGGTGGAGCTTCTCCAGCCCTTGCCGCACCTTCTCGAAATCCTCCGATCCCACGGGATAGATCCCGCTGAAGACCATCGGGCGGACCTCCTTGTAGCCGGGAAGCGGTTCATCCGACCCATCCCGCACCGAGGTGATCGTGTCGCCGCTCTTGACGTCCTTGGGATCCTTGATGGTCCCCACGATGTAGCCGACCTGTCCCGTCTCCAGGCAGGGCACCTGCTTCTGGCTGGGGCTGAAGATGCCGACCTCGCGCAACTGCGTGGTTACACCGTTGCTCATCAGCCGCACGCTGTCGCCGACGCGCAGGGTGCCGTCCATCACGCGGACATAGACGATCACGCCCCGGAAGATGTCGAACGCCGAGTCGAAGACGAGCGCGCGGAGGGGGGCGGTGATGCCGCGCGTCTTGGGTGGCGGTACATGCTGAACGACGGCTTCCAGCAGCTCGGGGACGTTCAGTCCCGTCTTGGCGCTGATGTGCAGGTGCTCGCCCATGCTGATGCCAAGCAGATCCTCGATCTGCTTGGTGACGCCGGGGATGTCCGCGCCGGCCATGTCCACCTTGTTCAGGACGGGGATGATCTCCAGGTGGTTTTCGATGGCCAGGTAGGCGTTAGCCACGGTCTGGGCCTCGACGCCCTGGGTGGCGTCGACGACGAGAATCGCTCCTTCGCAGGCGCGCATGCTGCGCGAGACCTCGTAGGCGAAGTCGACATGGCCGGGCGTGTCGATCAGGTTGAAGCGGTAGATCTGGCCATCCCGGGCCGTGTAGAGCATGGAGACGGGGTGGCTCTTGATCGTGATGCCGCGCTCCCGCTCCAGATCCATCGCATCCAGCGTCTGCTCGCGCATGAGCCGCTGATCAACGGTCTTGGTCAGTTCCAGGATGCGATCCGACAGCGTGGTCTTGCCATGATCGATGTGGGCGATGATGCAGAAGTTGCGCGTATTGGAGATGATCTGCTCGGTCATAGTGTCCCGGATGTCGTACGCGCAAAAGCCGCTGCGGCCGTCGTGCGCATGGCGGTCACGGCCGCACCCATGTCGGGTGCCGAGTAGAGGGAGTTGCCCGCCACGAACTGGCTGGCGCCAGCCGCGGCGCAGCGGGCCGAGGTCCCGGCGCCGATGCCGCCGTCCACCATGATGGGAAACGGGTGCGGAACCTCCTGAAGCGCGATCGACCGGACCTGGGCGATCTTGGGCAGCATGTCGGCCATGAAGGACTGGCCGCCGTAGCCGGGTTCCACCGTCATGCAGAGGATGAAGTCGAAGCGGCCGAGGAAGGGGCGGATGGCGGCGGCGGCGGTGGCCGGCTTGAGGACGAGTCCCGCCGGGAGGTTGCGGGCGCGGATGGCGGCCAGCGTGGCGGCGACATCGCAGTCGGCTTCGACATGGAAGGAGATGGCGTCGGCGCCGGCGTCGGCAAAGCGTTCGACGTAGGCATCGGGGTGTGTCAGCATCAGGTGGACGTTGAGGGGAAACTTCACGGCGCGCCGGACGGCGGCGACGACATCGGGGCCGAAGGTCAGGTTGGGGACGAAGTGGCCGTCCATGATGTCGAGATGCAGGGCGTCGCCCCCGGCTCGTTCGGCCTGCTGCGCCCCCTCCGCCAGGCGTCCGAAGTCGGCCGACAGGAGTGATGGAAGGATGCTGATATTCACAGGCCCGAAGTATCGCAAAAGCAGGCCGTAATATCAATGAGTTAATGGATTCCGGCGGGAATCGGGGCGTCTGAGGTGATCCCGCGCGCTGCCGAAATAATGGCTTGAGTTTGGCCGCCTGGCGGAGTAAAGTCAGAGGGACTGACGACGCAACAGGAAAAATGCAGAGGATATGAGAGATCTATTATTGCTGCCGCTGGCCGCCGCCGTCCTGTTCAGTGTGGGCTGCCAGCGAAAACAGACCCCCGTTTCCGTCGCCACGAAAACGGCGCAACTTGCGGATGTGATCGCTTTTTGCCGTCCCGCTGCAGGCGTGAGCGGCATGGTCTCGACCTTCGACCGGTCCGGCGGCAATTGCGACTGGTGGCAGTTTCCCGCGCCGTGCGACGGCCGCGAGCTCTACGAGGCTGTTCAACTGACGGGGCCGGGGTGTCTCACGAGAATCTGGCAGACGAACGTCCGGGCCAAGGAGTGGCTTTTTTACTTTGACGGCGAACCCGAACCGCGGCTTCGGCTCAAGTCCGCCGATCTTTTCCCGGGCGATGTGCGGTTCAATCCGCTGCAGGGCGGTGCAAGCGGCGGCGCGTATTCCTATCTGCCCCTCCCTTTTGAGAAATCCTTGCGCGTCGTGTTGCGGGTGCCCGACCGGAAGCCGGAGGATCGTCCCTACTTCCACGTGAATTACGAGCAGTACCCCGCAACCACGCGGACGGTGTCGTGGCCCCGGCCGACTGACGCGGCCACGAGCAATGCCGTCATCCAGTGCAATGCGGTCTGGCGGCAGGCGTGCGAGGTGACGCAGCAAGCGGCATCCTCGAACACCAACTGGAGCACGCTCCTCCTCAAGCCCGGGCAGGAAGGCGCCGTCTTCACCGCCGCCGGCGAGGGCATGATCACGACGCTGCGGATTCGTCCCGACTACGGAAACGCCGATGCGGGCATGCGATCGTTGATGCTCCGCAGTCTGGTGCTCGAGGCTTACTGGGATGGCGCCGCGCAGCCGAGCATCCAGGTTCCGCTGGGCGACTTTTTCTGCAACGGACTCCACCCGCGTGAATTCGCGAGCATGCCCATGGCGTTTGTCGACGGCGTCTATGTCTGCCGTCTGCCGATGCCCTTTCGTAAAAGCGCACGTCTGCTGATCCGCAACGATGGGCCCGTTGCCGTGACGTGCGGGACATCGGTCGATCGGACGTCCGGCGACGTCGCTGACGCGCTCTATCTGCATGCCTCCTTCAATTCGTCGTTGTCTTCGGGGCAGCCTTTCCGCGTGATGCGCACAACCGGCCGAGGTAAATATGTCGGTTGCTATCTGATCGCACTGGGGATGGACGGCGGATGGAACATCTTGGAGGGGGATGAGTGTTTCTTCCGCGACGGCAGTCCGACGCCGTCCAGTCCCGGAACCGGCCTGGAGGATTATTTCAACGGAGGCTGGTATTATTTCGGTCTCTTTGAACTGCCCCTTCACGGCCTCCTGGAAAAGGCCGCCATGCGGACGGCGCAGTATCGTTTTCACCTCTCCGACCCGGTCACGTTCACCCAGGATCTGCGGATGAACCTTGAGTTCGGCGATGCCAACCGGGCGGGAGGCTACCTCTCCGCCGTGGCCTACTGGTACCAGGCGAAGCCGGGGCCGGCGCGAAGCGAGATCGCGGTGCCCGGCGAGCGCTTCCCCCCCCTCGATCGTGTCGGCGTGACCACCATCATGGCGGAACTGTTCGAACTGGAACGGATGGGGTTGATTGCCGACGCGCGCGAGCGGTGCGAATTCTATGCCGCGTTGTTTGGGAACCAGGCGGAGCGCTTTGTCTTTCTGCTGCGCGCGGCGGCCTATCGGGAGATGCTGGACGGCTATCCGGCGGTGCGCGACACCTATCTGGCGCTGGCGGCCGCCCCGGATATTCCCGCGGAAGTGGCCGCGCAGGCGAAGCTTCTGGCCTGGCGCGGGGAAAAACCGGGACGCGCGATCTTCGGCGCACACGGACTCGGCGAATACCGGCTGTTTGTCGACGGAACCCCCGTCGGCGCCGGAAACCATCCGCAGGTCTGGCAGGCGTTCCCGGTTGAACTCACGCCGGGCGAACATCTGCTCGAAGCGGAAATCACGCCGAACCACCCGTACGCCTTCATCTCCGTCGGGTTCAGTTCGTTCTTCACGAACGTCGTCAGCGACGTATCCTGGGACTATCGCGTGCCTGCGGATGACGCCCAAGAACAAGCGGCCACGTGGCGGCCGTATGCATCGACGCTCAATTTCTTCCCGACCATGGCGTTCTGGCAATTTGCGCCCAACGCCTTTCCTTGCGTGCAGTCCGGCCAGCAGCAGGGCGGCCCTTTTCCCGGCTGGAACGAGAAGCGCGGGCAGGCCATCCGCATCCGCCGGCGAATCCTCGTTCCCGCAACCGCCGGCAACCGCCCGCCGCTCCCCCCGCGCCTCTATCGGATGCCGGGCCAGGCCGTCCGCCCGGCGGACGACACGTCAAACCAGAATCTCCAGCGCCAGCCGGTGACCGGATGAAAGCCCGGGGTTTTGCATTATGAGAGTGGGCATCATCGGCGCCGGGCCGGCCGGAATCACCGCCGCATACCAGTTGGCAAAAGCCGGCGTGACGGTGGAAGTCTTTGAAGGCAGTTCCGCGGTCGGCGGCATGGCCAGGACGATCGAACTCCTCGGACAGAAGGTCGACCTCGGGCCGCACCGGTTCTTCAGCAGCGATCCGCGCATCAACCGGATCTGGCTGGAGGTGGCGGGGCAGGACTATGAAATGGTCGGCCGGCTGACGCGCATCCTGTACAAGAACCGGTTCTTCTATTATCCGCTGAAGCCCTTGAATGCCCTGGCCAACCTGGGGGTGTTCGAGGCCGTGCGGTGCGTGGCGAGCTATGCCCGGGAGCTGCTGGCCCCGACGCCGCTGAGCGCCACGCCCACGTTTGAAGAATGGGTGGTCAGCCGTTTCGGCAGAAGACTGTTTGCGATCTTCTTCCAGGCGTACAGCGAGAAGCTGTGGGGCATCCCGTGTGCGGAACTGGATGCCGACTTTGCCGCGCAGCGCATCAAAAAGTTCTCGCTGCTGGAGGCGGTCAAGGGCGCCTTCGGACTGGGCACGACCCGGCACAAGACCCTGGTGGACCTGTTCGCCTATCCGCACGGCGGCACCGGAAGCATCTATGCGCGCATGGCCGACCAGTGCCGGGCGCGGGGCGGGACCATCCATCTCGGCACCCCGGTGAAACGCGTGGTTGTCGACCAGAAAACGGCGACGGGAATCGAATTGGCGGACGGCACCTGCATCGCCTTCGACCACGTCATCTCCTGCATGCCGCTCACGCAGCTGGTCGGACGCATGGACGACCTCCCCCCGCCGGTGGCGGACGCCCTGCCGCAGCTTCGATTCCGCAACACGATTCTGGTCTATCTGCGGATCAACGGCAGCGATCTGTTCAAGGACAATTGGCTGTACGTGCATGCGCGGGAACTGGCGACCGGCCGGATCACGAACTTCAGAAACTGGGTCCCCCAGTTGTACGGCAGCAGCGGCGACACGGTGCTGGCGCTGGAATACTGGTGCTACACCCGTGATGCGCTGTGGCGTCAGCCGGATGCCGAGCTCATCGCGCTGGCCACCGCGGAAATCGGCGCGTCCAGCCTCCTGGGCCGGCATGCGGTATGCGAGGGCGCAGTTGTGCGGCTTGAAAATTCCTACCCGGTTTACGCGTGCGGCTACAAGACGCCGCTGGCGGTGGTTTCGGGCTATCTGAAGGGCATCCGCAACCTGTCTGTCATCGGACGGTACGGCGCCTTCAAGTACAATAATCAGGATCACAGCATCCTGATGGGGGCGTTGGCGGCGCAGAATATTGCCGAAGGGGCGGACCACGATCTGTGGAGCGTCAATACCGACGACGAATATCAAGAGTCGTCCGTCATCACGAAAGTCGGGCTTGTCGCGAAGGAATGACGGCCGTTTACCGGCCAACAACCAACCGGTCGAACACCATGAAGAAACCATCCACACCCATTCCCGGCGGCAAGCCGGCTGCAATTCCGGAGCCGGCGGCCGATACGCAGGGACTGTCCCTGAAGACCGCTTGGCGCGGGCTGTTCGTCACCGCGTTGTTCTTTCTCGTCGTGGCGGTTGCCACGTTGCCGAAATTTCCCTATCCAGGTGATAATTTTGTTCCGCGCAACGAGTCCATCCAACTCGCCAAGCGCGGGATGCTGGGCATCCCTTACGCGATGCGCGAACTCATCCGGGGGTTGGATGAGCCGCGCGGACAGTATTTTTTCTCCAACGATGCGAAGCAGCGGTACTACTCCAAGTACGGGATCGCCTATACACTCGCCTACCTGCCCCCGATCTGGGCCGAACTGAGGACGCACCCCGAGTTTGATCTGCACCGCCAGACGGAAACGTTCTTCTTCAAGCTGAACCTCTACCAGATTCTGCTTGGACTGATCGTCGTCTATTACCTATTCCGGCTCGCCTGGCTTTACTGTGCCTCGCCTTGGATCTGTTGCGCGTTCACCCTGGCGACGATCTATTCCACCTTCCTCTGGCACTACCTGCGTGCGCCTGCGCTTGAGATCTACCAGCTCACGGCTTTCATCGGCGCCTGTTGGCATGCGCTGGTTTTTCTGCGCCGCCGACAGTCGGGCGACGCCTCCGCACGGTGCTGGATGCACCTGCTGGCCGCGACCCTGTGGAGCGGCGCATTGGTGCTCATGAAAAGCAGCTATGTCGTGCTCGGGTTTGCCATCGCCGCCTTTCCGTTTTTCGTGGAACCAAATGCGGGGCGGTTCTGGGCGCGGCCGTTCGTCAGCCTGGCACGGCACTGGAAGGCCTACGCCTGGTCATCGATCATTCCCTGGGGGGTCATCTTCACGGTTCTGTTGACGTATAACGCCATCCGCTTCGGGTCGGCCTTCGACAACGGGTATATGCAGTGGGCGGCGGCCGATGGCACGCCATTGACACGCTTCGGGCTCAAATACGTCTGGCCGGGTGCAAAAATCTTCTTTTGGCAGATCAAAGGCGACTTCAACATGTTCAATGCGTACCCCTACGCCTTGCTGGGGTTGCTCTGCCTGGTGCCGTTTGCACGCCGCAGATTGGTGGATGCGCTGTTTATTCTGGCGGTCGTCATTCCGGGGGTATGCTTGCTGCTGGTCTATGAGATGGCCATCGGACAGTGGTGCTACGGCCCCCGCTATTTTTTGTTTTACGCCATGATTCTGGCCTTGCCTTTTCTGGCCTGGTTTGACCGGGTTTTCCGACGGTTGCCGAAACTGCTGAAACCCCTCATCATGGCCTTCTGTCTGGTGACGGTGTTGCACATGACCTGGCAGCAATTCATGGTGAACGGCCTTCACTATTTCGTCTCCTATCAACTGGGCGGCGTGCTCAACTCCACCAAGCTTCCGGCGCTTAAGAATTATGGCAATCGGCCCCGCAAGCAGTTCTGTCGCGAGCTCTTCTATTATGGACAGGGGTGGAGCCGTTACTACTATCCGCTCGAGGTGGTCCGTCCCCTGATTCCCCCGGAGCGGAAGGCCGAGTGGCAGCAGTTCAAGGCGATCATCGACCAATTTGCCCAACCCAACTTCTACTTTTTCCCCCACGGGAAATCGAATGACCCGCCGGGGGAATCCGGCCAGCGATAGCCACAAAGCGAGGATCACTGCCGGTTATAGGCCCACTCGTCCACCGCTATCGGCGAAGCGAGTCAGGGGCTTCAGCCACGGTTTCAGGGCGTCTTGCGCCGTTCTCCCCAGTACCTTGCACACGTACTCGTACACCGACTCGTACACGCGAGTTTCCTGAGATGGGGCAAGATGTGAGTGCACGAGTAGGTGTACGAGTAGGGGGTGGCGGTTCACCCACAGGAAAAAGGGAAGCGGGGACGCACTCGACGTAGGACGGTCCTCCGGGCCGTCCCGGCTAATGCGCAGTTACCGGACGGCGCCGTTTGGAAGCCTGAAGGGCGCTATTAATCGTCACTTTTCGGTGGACGCGT